>JAVHLC010000001.1:0-300000 GCA_031082315.1 Thermodesulfobacteriota bacterium | reverse complement strand
TAACCACCTGGTGGGAAAGATTGTTCCGGGCATCAAACATGGTAAGAACCAGTCCGGCAACCACAAGTCTGGGGTTTAGAGACTGCTTGATAAGGCGTATGGTCTGTACGAGTTGGCTCAAGCCCTCCAAGGCATAATATTCACACTGTAGTGGTATCAGGACGGCATCCGCGGCCGTAAGGGCATTGACTGTAAGCAGGCCCAGGGATGGCGGACAATCTAAAAAAATATAGTCAAATCGGGATGTAACCGGCGCCAAGACCTTAGATAAAACTGTTTCACGTGAAACAGTTTGTACAAGCTCAATTTCTGCACCAACCAGGTCTATGCTGGCCGGTAGAATAGAAAGGTGGGGCACTTCTGTAGGCCGCACCACCTCATCAAACGAGACCTCATTAATAAGCAAGTCGTAGAGACTTTTTCCTATATTTTTCTTTTCGAGGCCCATCCCACCCGTGGCATTGCCCTGTGGATCGCAATCCACCAGAAGAATCTCACAGCCCGAGAAGGCCAGAGACGCGGCCAGGTTTACGGCCGTTGTGGTTTTACCAACACCGCCTTTTTGATTGGTCAGACAGATAATCTTTCCCATGATGCGGTGAAGTTACCACAAAACGTTTTTCTTGCAAAGGACATTTATGTCCCAGGATATTGGGTTGTTTCACGTGAAACAACCCAATCCGTGGGCGCTAATTATTTGATATTATTGCTTAAAATATAATCGGTCTAAGACAGGCTGCATGCTCGATATACTGCATGCCCTATGGTGAGCATCCACAAATTTTTTATCAAGGGGTATTAACAATTTTTGTAATCGCGTTGCCCCCACCCCCACCCCTTTTTATAACAACTTGAATATATTATAAAAAATTATCGACCCGGCAGGGTACAGTTTTTGCAACTGTCTGACATTAAAGAATTACGTATTAATTCCGATAACATAAAGCAGGGGTTTGTTGAGGTCTTGCTCGTGCTTATACAGATGCGCAGAAAACGTATATCTATTGAGGTAAGTTAGATATGGAGAAAATCTGTCTGGCCCGGAGGAGATGGGAAGGTAATAAGGTTGAGGAAAGAGACTTACAGCCGCCGGTAGCCTTGCCGGCTCCATCTGAACCGGGCATTACCATCGAACCCAATGAGGTAATTAATTCTTTAGTTAAGTCTTTGATCGCTATCGGCAACAAAGACTATGGCGAGTCCAGGGTCACAGTGAAGAAATTTGACCTGGAAGTTAGATATGAATCGCTTTCCCCTATCAAGGTTGCGGTGTATGTCACACCTGCCCAGCCGCAGACTGACAAACAATGGCTTACCGTAGAAGAGACGGCCCGGTCTCTCAAGGTAAGCATGGCTACGGTTTACAAGGAACTCTTAGCCGGAAAATTGGTCGGGATTAAGATAGGGCGGCAGTGGCGTGTGTTTAGGCCCGGATTGGACGGGGAAGCCTGGGAGGGATTAATATGACCTATTACAGATATTGGGGATTGAATCGGCCGCCGTTTGATAATGTGCCTGATCCGAAGATGTATTGGCCGCAGAATCCCGGTTTGGAAGACGCCATATCAGAGATTTTATTTGCCATTAAAGAGGGGAATGAGTGTCTGGCGGTAATAGTAGGGGATATTGGAACAGGAAAGACATTGGCCTTACGTATTCTCTTGAACGAATTAGGCCCGGATAAATACAGGATAGCCTTTCTTACTAATCCCACGCTGTCTTTCACACAGATAATGCGCGAGATCATCGGCCAGTTGGAAAATAAGAAGGTAGTTACGAAGTGGAAAGACCATTTACAGGAAGAAATTAATCAGATCCTTTATCGAACAGCCGACGAAGGTAAGCACGTAGTTATATTTATCGATGAAGCCAACGTCCTGAATCCGGCCAGCTTGCAGGGGCTGCGGCTTCTCACCAATATGCAGGATGACCGCCAGAATCTGGTGACTTTTGTACTTGCCGGCCAGAAAGAGTTGGCGCAAAAGCTGGAAAGACCGTCGATGGAAAATCTCTACCAGCGCATCGGGGTTTATTGTAAGGTAAGGGGGCTAGACTCCCCGGAACTAGTTGCGGGGTATATAGCTCATCGGTTGAACCAGGCGCGCCAGGGCGCGTCAGCGAATGGATGCACCAGAGAGATATTTACTGAACAGGCAGTCAGGGCTATATGGAAACATTCCCGTGGCGTGCCGCGGATGGTCAACAAGATATGTAAATTATGTCTTAAGGCCGGTGAGACCAATCAGCTTCAATTCATAGATGAAACCATGGTAGAAAACCTTGCCTATATGTTTAAAAAGGGCTTTTTTAAGAAAGACAAGGCGAACGCCAGGAAAGAACGGCCTACAGAGCCGGAGGCTCACGCCCCGGTATATCTACAAGAGGAGAGTGCTGACAACAAAAGGTCAGAAGGAGTAATACCTGAAACACAGGAGGAAGAAAACATACCTTCTCTGGAGCCGGGTGCTGTATATAAGGCCGCGACATTAAAAGACGATTCCTCATCATCGGAACCTTTAGCGGCTGAGTTTTCACGCCAAGGCGCATCTTCGACCCAGGCGAGCAGCGAGGAAAAGGAGCCTGTCACTGCAGAACACACCGCCACAGTAGAGACTGATGCAGAGAGGCCCGTCCAAACCGGGGAGCGCACCCCGGCGCAACTACGACCGGATGCTGAGGACGAAGGACAAACATGGCCAGAGATAGAAGATCTGATTAAACATATCCCTCCTGAAATTTTAAATCGGCTTTATGCTATGGAGGAGCGGCAGCTTTACCGCCTGGCCGGCCAACTAGCCGCCAGTCAACTACGTGAAAATGAGACCCTGAAGAATACCGCAGATCCCATCGTGCAGTGGGAAAAGATGCGGAGCGCGATAGTGATGTTACTTAAAAAATTTTCCAGACTTAATCAGGTCGGACAGGCCACCGAATATCGTTAGCTAGTTTCCATCCGGAAACCCAAAAATTCCGGATGAGCCGTCAGCACTCAGCTATCAGCGTTCAGCTTAACGGGCCGGATGAGGACGGATTGACAGCCCGCGCGAAGCGCGGCCTATCATGATGTTTATCTTATTTTTTTGCTGAGGGCCGACAGCTGATCGCTGAAAGCTTGAATCCGAAAACGATAGTTTTCGGATGAAAACCAACTAAAGAATAGTCTGAAGAACCTGTAAGTTAACCCCGGTAGCAGTCTTATCCATTACCGAATGCACTTTTGGGAACCGTAGATAAGAATCGATAGGATTTTATTTCTTTGCCCAGAAGGCTGTGTACAAAATTTTCCAGTATAGGAATACTTTCGGCCAATGGTTGAGCGCTAAAATGTAGTCGGGAAAGCTTGGCCAGAGACGTTTTTTGGGCTAACGAGAGGAGTTTTACAGTGCCTGGCGAAAGGCGATTTTTTAAGGGAAGATTAAAGGCGCAGTCAGAACAGACAATGCCCCCCTTTTCATAATTAAAACTATAAGAAACCTGTCCACCCTTCCATAGATTACAGTTAACACAAGCGATAAAATTAGGGGCATAACCAACTATGGTGAGGAGGCGCAGGTGAAAAATTACAGATAGAGAGGCTAAAGAGGCACCTTGATCGACCATGCGAAGGGCCCATAGTAAAAGATAGAAAAGTTCGGCATGGGGATCACGATCCCTTACCCATGCATCTACCAGTTCACAGAAATAAGCGGCATAAGCAAATCTTTCGGGCGCCTTTCGTATGGAAGGAAACGATTGCAGCAGGTCACATTGGTCGATTCTGGTTAGAGATGAACGCTGTTTTTCCCAGAGAATAGGCCGGACGAAGGAAAATAGATCCAACTGGTTGGCAAAGCGCCTGCGGCTCCTTTTAGCGCCCTTGGCAATGCTTGTTATTTTACCTAAAGAATATGTAAAGAAGGTAATAATCTTGTCAGATTCACCAAAGTCCTTATGGTTAAGTATGATGGCGGGTGTTTTGAGGAGAGGCATAGACTTTAATCCACAGATTACGCAGATTTTCTTGAATTATTGGTTAAATTCCTTGATTCGGGATAGATCACATTACCTTGGGGTTTGGCAGTGGCAGAGTAATATCCACTACCTGCCCGCTATCCCCAAGGGGCTTCATTTGCTCGCCATCCAGATAAAGATCCATGCCGCCGGCGTTGCCTATAATTAGCCTTATTTTGTTACCCATCGTCCAGGTGATGGTTTCACCTGCCTTAAAGGAGTACTCCTGCAGGTTCTGTTCGTCAATCACCGCCTGTACCCACGTATTTTCTTTAAAAACGGCCCGTAACTCATGTTGCTTTTCGTAGATGCTCCGGGGCGTGATATTTTGGAGTTGAGGCGCCTCCTGTGCTTTCGCTTGAGGAGCAGGAGGAATGTTTGTTTGTTCGGGAGGATATGTTTGGGCCTGGTCAAGAACACGATTGGTCTCGACCGGTCGTGGATGCGCCGGGGCGGAGCTTTTGGACAAGGGCGGTTGTTCTTTTTTGAGGGGTTCCTTTTTGCCGATATCAACCACGAGACTCAAGAGAAAGGCAACGATAATGATTGAGATAGATATCTTAAGGAGTTTTTTATGCCTGGAAAAGAACAGCCATATCTTTTTTTCGGGTTTTTGGGGAGGAGGGCTAGTTTCTTCTTGATGTTCGGATGATGTAGTCTGAGGCTGATAGCGGAGGAGGACGTCGTTAGGATCTAACCCAACATATTGAGCATAGCAACGGATAAAGCCCCGAACAAATACCTCTGCCGGAAGCCTTTCCGCTTGCCCATCTTCTATGTTTCTTAGAATGCCGATATTAATTCTGGTAGCATTGGCAACCTCTTCCAGGGTTATGTTTCTGAGTTCCCTCTCGCGTTTTAGATAATCGCCGATAGACTCCATGTGCCCCCCGGTTTTTGGTTTTTATATATAGATCGGCATATCTTTCCGATTAAAAAATAAGGGGCAGGAACCTTTATTTTTGGTTCCCGTACCGTTGGCGCTCAAAGTAAGACCTCTATATATGACCTGTCGCGAAGCTCTTTTATCCAGACCATAAAACGCTTGTTCACATCTTGCTCAAACAGCACTTGATATATTTCTTCCTTTGCCTCTTCAAATGTTTTTTCTTTTGATTCCTTAATATCTATAACTTTAAAGATTTGATAGCCGATAGGAGTTTCAACTACGGGACTGACCTCCCCGGTCTTAAGAGAGGTAATAACGTCCTTCATATATGGCGCCAGCTCATTTTTATCCAGATAGCCCAGATTGCCGCCCTCAGATGCGGTGGGATATCCGGAAAACTGCCTGGCCAGGCCTTCAAAATCAGCCCCATCCTTAGCCCGCTGGCGGATAGCTTCGGCCTTTTTAAGGATAGAGTGTTTTTCTTCCTCACTACAACTACCGGGTATGCTAAAGACAATATGCTGGACCCCATATTCTTGTTGGCCGGTATAACTGTATTGGTTATCCTTATAATACTCTCTGAGTTTGTCTTCAGTTATAACAATCTTGGCATTGACTGCCTGGCTGATCAATTTGAAGCGTTCTATTTGTTCCTTAAGTTTCTGGCGGTACTCTTCCATGGAGAGGCCGTCCTGTTCCAGGCGGGCCGTCAGTTGTTCCCTGGTTATCCCATGATCACGAATAATTTTTTCGACGGCCGCATCGACCTCTGCCTCAGACACAGACAATCCAAGCCTTTTTGCTTCCTGCTCAGCCAGCTTTCGCTCAATAAGGTGATTAAGCACCTCGGTTCGTATTTTCCCTTTTTCTTTTTCTATGGCGGCGGCTGAAGCCTCCTGCTGGAGTTGACTGATAACACGCTGTTCTTCTTTGCCTAAATCCGCCAGGGTTATGACGTCTTCATTGACGATGGCTACAATACGATCGACAATTTCGGCAGAACCTGTCGCAGGCATGATAAAGATAAACGCAAGGATAAGAAGAAAAAAGAAATTGAGTAGTTTCATGGTTAAAAGTTGATGAACTCGTAAAAAGTAAAATTTACCGCAGAGATCGCCGAGGACGCTGAGATAAGGATTGAAGTTATTCGTTATTCGAGTAACAAATAACTAATAACCAATAACGAAAAATAAGTTTTTCTCTGCGGACTCTGCGTGCTCAGCGGTGAAAAGATTTTTTAGGAATTGATCAAAGTTCACGTGAGAACATAAAATGTAATCTTTACTTGTAGTTGGACATTAGCACCTTACAAAAGGGCTTGCAAGACTTTTTTGACTTCCTCAAGTATCTGTACCCCTTCATCACCGGGTAGGGCCGCATAGAGTTTATTCTCAGGAGTAAAGCGGTACTTACCCTGGTTACGACGGATTAACGATAGAATTGTTTCCGGAGGAAGTCTGGTCTCATCGCTGAAGCTCAAGATAAAATGACCATTAGCGCTGTCCAGGCGGTGCACCCTGAGTTTCTTGAGATCCTGTTTGATTTCCATGATAGACATGAGGTCTTCGACCTCGGGGGGTATGGGGCCATAGCGGTCGGTTAGTTCATCCTTTATGTCTGAGAGCGCCGTAACCGTATCTGCCATAGTTAAGCGGCGGTAGGTAATGAGACGCTGATCCGGCTCCGGCAGATAGTTTTCCGGTATGTAGGCGGAGACCTTAAGATTAATTTCCGGCTCAAACTCTTCTTCAACCGGGGTACCCTTAAGTTCGTTTACGGTCTTTTCGAGGAGATCCAGATACAGGTCATAACCCACTACCGCAATATGTCCGGTCTGGCTGGTTCCAAGTATATTGCCGGCGCCTCTGATCTGGAGATCGCTCATGGCCAATTTAAAACTGGATCCCAATTCGCTGAGATCCAATAAGGCCTCGAGCCTTTTTTGGGCATCCCTGGTAAGGTGGGCCGGTGACGGGACCAACAGGTAGGCATAGGCCTGCTCTTTAGCGCGCCCCACACGGCCGCGGAGCTGGTAGATCTCGGCCAGACCAAGGCAATCAGCCCGGTTGATGATTATGGTATTAGCCGAGGGAATGTCCAGGCCGGACTCGATAATAGTAGTGCAGACCAATACGTCTATCTCCCGGCGTACAAATCTCACCATGATCTCTTCCAGCGCCCTGCTGGAAAGCTGTCCGTGGGCCACGGCTATGCGCACCTCCGGGACCAGCCTCCGCAAACGCTCGGCCACCACCTCAATGCCGGCCACCCGATTATGCACAAAGAAGACCTGACCGCCGCGTTGATATTCCCGGATGATGGCCTCCCGTATTACATTATCATCGAACTTGGTTACGTAAGTCTTAACCGGGATACGATCCTGGGGAGGTGTACTTATTACGCTAAGATCGCGCACACTGAGGAGGGACATCTGAAGGGTGCGGGGAATAGGTGTTGCCGTCAGGGTGAGGACATCTAAGGTCTTCTTCATTTTTTTCAGTTGTTCTTTATGACTGACGCCAAAACGGTGTTCTTCATCTATAATAAGTAGTCCCGGGTCGTGAAATTTAATATCTTTTTGCAACAGGCGGTGCGTGCCGATAACGATGTCTACCTTGCCCTCCGCCAGCCTGGACAGGATCTGTTTTTGCTCCTTGGCGGTGCGGAAGCGGCTGAGACAGGCCACAACTACCGGGAAGGGAGAAAGACGGCGGCTGAAGGTCTGGGAATGTTGTTCGGCAAGGACAGTTGTGGGTACCAGTATGGCCACCTGCCGGCCATCCATTACGGCCTTAAATGCCGCCCGCAAGGCTACCTCGGTCTTTCCATAACCTACGTCCCCGCATACCAATCGATCCATAGGCCGGGGTGAAGTCATATCTCCTATGGTATCTTCTATGGCGGCTATCTGGTCCGGGGTCTCTTCATGTTCAAAGGATAGCTCGAACTCCTTATAAAGACTATCGGGTGGTGAAAAGGCAAAGCCCTTTTCCACCTTCCGCCGGGCGTAGATATCCAGCAGCTCCAGGGCTACCTTCCAGATGGCTTCCTTGACCCGTTTCCGGGCGAGTTGCCAGGATTTACCGCCTAATTTGTTGATTTGCGGGTTATAACCTTCTACACCTATATATTTCTGCAACACATTGAGTCTATATACAGGCAGATAGAGTTTATCTCCATCCCGGTATTCCAATAACAGATAGTCGTTGGCGGTGTTATCTACCTCCAGCCGGACCAGATTACGATACATGCCAATGCCGTGGTCGCGATGAACGATCAGGTCGTCAGGCTTAAGCTCGCTAAAGTCTAAAATGGGGGAAAACTTTTTCTTTATGGCCGCAGCCGGTTTTTTTACCCTTTCACCGAACAGCTCGCTCTCAGTCATCAGAATAAGCCTGTAGGCGGGAAAGCGGAAGCCGCGCGAGATATCTCCGGTATGGATGCGCACCTTTTGATTCGATGATTCCAGGGCAAAATGGAAGGGTGTATCCAGGACCTCGGCCTGGATGTGGCAATCGGCCATAAGCCCCTTAACCTGTTCTGCAGTATGAATCGTGCGGCAGATGAGGTAAACAGATTCTCCTTCGTCCAGCCAGGCGGTTATCCTCCGGGGTAAGGCCGTGAAAAGGTCTTCCTGCTCATGACCAGGCTGTGATTCAGCCCTTATATCTTCATTGCCCAGCGTAGCCAGGCGCAATTTTTCGCCGGCGTCCGGTTCATCTTCTATGGGTAAGGATATGATGCGTACATGGGAGGCAGCCGGGATCAAATCTGCCCAGTCCTGGTCAATTTGATAAAGATCCTGCGGCTCCGGGCAAAAACGGGAGTCAGCACGGGCAGTTATATTAATTTCTTTGATCTTGTTCTGAAAACGGGCCTGTTCTTCTCCTATTCTTGCAGGATCTATACTCACCAGGAGACCCTCCTGCCTGCCGGCAGGCATGGCGGCCGGGAGGTAATCGTGCCAGGCGGAAAGTTCGGGATAGAATAAAGGCAGGAGGAATTCAGAGCCGGTGAAGTGAATGCGCTGTTCTATCTGGGCCTCGATTTCCTTTATCCCGTCGAGGGCAATATCCCGCTCCATAGCATATTGGCGGATATGTTTCAGGGCATAGGCGGCTTCTTGCTCTCCCAAAATAACCTCATGTACCGGAAGGAGTATGATCTCATTGATCTCGCGGAGAGACCTCTGGGTGAGGCGATCAAACTCACGGATGGATTCCACCCAATCTCCAAGACAGTCTATACGGACGGGATTGGTGTGCAGGGGGGGAAAAACGTCTATAATGCCACCCCGGATGCTGAAGTCTCCCACTTCCTGCACGAGCGAGGTAGCGGTATAGCCGCCGGCTATCAGCTTTTCTCTTAAGGTCTGACGGTCGATATCCTCATGGGTGACGATATAATCGACAAAGTCGGTCAGCGCCTTTTTGGGCAGCAACTTTTGTAATAGGGCCTCCACCGGAACCACGACGATAAAGTTGGGATCACCGGAGACCATGTGGTAAAGGGTCTCAATACGGCGGCTTACCGTGGTCTTGTGGGGGGATAGTTCGCTGAAAGGGAAGACTTCATACGGCGGGAAGACAAAGACCGGACGTTTACAGAAAAAGGCAAACTCCGTGGCATAGAGTTCTGCCTCCTTTAAGCCAAGGGTTACACATATGACAGGGCCGGAGAGTGTTTTTTCGATTTCGGCCAAGGCAAAGGCCAGGGATGAGCCTTTCAGCCCGGTAACATCTACAAGGCCTCCACGAGCAATGGATTTTTTCAGGTCGGTTAGGTAATGGGTATCGCTAATCACTCAACCGTTACTTTAATCAGCGGCATCGAAAAACGCAATACCTGGTCTTCTTTCAGCCAGCCCTTTGGGGATTTCCCCTTTTACCCCCAAAACCCCCCTTTTGTTCTTGACGCTACCCTCTTTTTTCTCTATGACTATGAAAAAAGACAGTTGATAGCTAAATATAATATTAGCCGTCATAATCATCGCATAGAGAATGTCGCATACCTCTACCAGATATATCAGCTTTGAGACACTGGAGATGCGTGGTCCCAGTGCTATCACGGTCGTTAAATTAATGATGGCCTGCAACGACATGTCGCTTGCGAATCAAGGGCTGACCGAATGGAAAAAAGAACAACCCAAGATGAAGAAGTCCCGGCAACTTGGTGCCGGAATGTATTTTGTCAGGACACAGCTCGCACATCTTCATGAGGGGCTCAAAGTAATTGAAGAAATTCGCGCTGATCCAACGCTGATGGCTCACGTTGCAGCATGTGATCAAGAAACGCAGCGGTCCTTTCAGAAGTTAGTGCCATTTCTTCCTGGAGAATCAAATCGCTTTGAATTTGAACAGCTAATTGGGCGAGTACGACACAATTTGACGTTCCACTACGATCAAAGTGGCAAACTCATCGAGAATGCGATCCGCGACAGGGCTGCACGCGCGGAAGCACGGCAGTCGTCAGTGACTAGGGGAAGCACCGCGCACTTATGGCACTTCAAGGTTGCTGATGACGTCGTTGATAGCATAGTTGTAAGGCAGATATGGAAGATTCCACGAAGTGCAGATTTGCGAGTGGAGGCTGACAAAATCGCAAACCGTGTCCACCAGATTTTCTTGTGGTTTGTTGATTTCTCGGGGGAGTTCATATGGCGGTACTGCAAAACATGACGGCTAACCACGCCATCAACGCGGACAGCAAAACGCCACAAAAGGACTTGAAAAACCTGGCGGTATGATATATTGTAATACCAGAGGTGAAAATATGGGCACTGCTAAGATTGCCATCACTATCGAAGAAGAAGTGCTTGGGAAGCTGGACAGGTTGGTTTCTTCCAAAGTCTTCCCCAACAGGAGCAAGGCAATACAGGAAGCCATCGAAGAAAAGCTCGCTCGTGTCAATAGGAGTCGTTTAGCAAGAGAGTGCGCCAAGCTCGATCCGGACCTTGAAAAGACTATCGCCGAGGAAGGGTTCTCGCGGGAAATCGAAAAATGGCCAGAATACTGAGGGGCGATATCTACTGGGCGAATCTGGATCCGATAAAAGGGCACGAACAATCCGGCCAGAGGCCGGTGCTTGTCCTCAGCCAGGATGTTTTCAATGATCGATCGGGCGTCGTAATTGCCGTTGCCCTCACAAGTCAACCGCCAAAAGCAGGATTTCCTCTTACCCTTCCACTCTCCGGTCGAGCTCTTCCAAAGCAATCGTGGGTAAAGATCAGCCAGATACGTACCCTATCGCAGGAACGTCTCGGAAAGCGAATTGCGAAAGTATCGCCGGAAGAAATTGATCTCGTCATCGAAGGTCTAAATGAAATTATCGGTGGCTAACCAGAGGCTTCCCGAAAAGAATTTCAAGCTTCTCAAAGACGACCCACAGCGCCCTTCATTACATTTGAAGAAAATCGGTCGCCTTTGGTCAGTCCGAATCGGCCGTTTCTATCGTGCCCTTGGGGTTGACGCTCCCGGTGGCATACTTTGCTTCTGGATTGGAAATCATCCAGATTATGAGAAACTTCTGGGCTAACATATCATTCGACCGGATTCCGTGGAACGGGGTTCGATTTTTGAGGTTGTTATGGGAATCAGTAAAGTAATCAATAAATATAAAATAAATGAGCAACCCAAGGATTTTTCCTTTTGGCAATCAAAATCTTATGAGCAGCGTCTCGAGGCCTTAGAGCAAATACGAAAGGAATACAATTCATGGAGATATAATGCTGAGCAAGGATTTCAAAGAATTTATACAATTGTTAAACGAAAATAATGTTAAATATCTGGTTGTTGGCGGGTATGCTGTAGCGCTTCACGGATACCCACGTTACACGAAAAACCTTGATGTTTGGGTTGAGCTATCGCTTGACAACGCGGGCAGGATTTTAAAAGCGCTCGAAAAGTTTGGTTTTGGTTCTCTCGATCTCAAGGCAGACGATTTTCTTGAGGGTGATCAAATAGTTCAGTTAGGTTATCCTCCTAATCGAATTGATATATTGACAACCTTAAAAGATTTGACGTTTGAGGATTGCTACAAATCAAGAGTTGAAATCGAAATTCAAGGTGTTCATATTAATTTCATTGATATTGATAGCTTAAAGAAAAACAAGCGGGCTACCGGTCGCTTACAGGACTTGGCCGATGTGGAAAACCTGGAAGAATAATTAAGAACATGTCCAACTGTCTTAAAGTCCATTCGACGTGACCTGTAGAAAAAAGGGGGCTGAATCTATTAGAAAGATATCCGGAAACGTAATTGGCCTTAAGGTTAACCAGGTAAAAAAACTGGAAAATATCTATCGTCGTAGGATCCCACCTAAAGACATAATTACCCCTGAACTAGCCAGATATATTACCGAGTTGTCGCGGGAGATCAATCGTCAGATAGGCATATTGGTGAAGCGGTCCGGCGATATAGAATATGTCATAGTCGGCGACCACCGGAGTATTACCATCCCGACTTTATCGGATTACCGTGCAGGGAGCAGCCGTTTACGGGGTCTGAGGTGCATTCACACCCATCTGGAGGATGAGCCCCTTACCCAAGATGATTTGACGGATTTGGCCATCCTTCGTCTGGATATCATGGCCGGCATAATTACCCGGCCGGATGGCCTTCCGGGATTGGTACATGCCGCCCACCTCCTGCCCAAGCCGGTAAGAGGAGAAAACATTTCTTTTCTAGAGCCCAGGATACCGGCACAGTTGGATATTGATTTTCAGGGCTTGATTCAGTCTCTTGAGGACGAAATTGCCCGTGAGCAGGCCGTACAAACAGTAGGCGGGAAAAAAGACCGCGCCTTCCTTATCGATGTCACTACCACCTCCCGTGAAGCGGCGGAGGAGTCTCTGGAGGAGCTGAGGGAGTTGGCACGAACCGCCGGGGTTGAGGTGCTTGATTCCATTATTCAGCGGCGAGATAAGATACACCCTAAGTACATAATGGGTAAGGGAAAACTCGGCGACTTACTGATAAAGACACTGCAGAGGGGCGCCAATCTGCTGATGTTTGATCATGAGTTAAATCCTTCCCAGATACGTTCCATTACCGACTTTACAGATATGCGGGTTATTGACCGCACCCAGCTTATCCTGGATATTTTTGCCCGGCGCGCCCGGAGCCGGGAAGGCAAGATACAGGTAGAAATGGCCCAGTTGAACTATCTTTTGCCGCGGCTGGTTACCAGAGACGATGCGCTTTCCAGGCTTACCGGAGGCATCGGCGGACGCGGCCCCGGTGAGACCAGGCTGGAGATAGATCGCCGCCGGGTGCGCGAGCGCATCGTGCGCCTTACCAAAGAACTCAAATCCATCAGCAAGCAGAGAGAGCTAAGACGCGAAGGCCGTAAGCGGAAAGATATACCAATAATATCCATTGTTGGTTACACCAATGCCGGAAAATCTACGCTGCTGAATGCCCTTACCAAAAGTCAATTTCTGGCCGAGGACCGTCTGTTTGCCACCCTTGACCCGGCCAGCCGGAGGATTCGCTTCCCCCGGGAGGCCGAGGCTATAATAACCGATACGGTAGGCTTTATTCGTGATCTGCCCCAGGCCTTATTCGAGGCCTTCCGGGCCACACTGGAAGAACTTCAGCATGCCGATATTATTATTCATCTCATAGACATAAGTAATAAAAACTTTCGGGAACATATAGAGGCAGTTGAACATATTCTGGAGACCCTGGAACTGCATCACATCCCTGCTATTAAAGTCTTCAATAAAATAGACCGGGTATCGCCGGAGTATGTCGCTGCCCAAAGCCGGGCCTATAATGCCCTGGCCATTTCGGCCATGAACCCTGACACCCTGTCGCCATTTATTGAAACCATTCAGGGCATGGTGGAAAAGGCTCATACTCAGGTAAAAGAGATATGATCGTTTATTTTGGGATTGCTATTACGTCTTGATTTGCTAAAATGAAAAAAAGACAATCACAGAGCTCAGTGGTTAATCTTTTAGCAACAAGCAGCGTTTCAGGAGGAATAAAAAAATGAAGCCACTGAAAACTGTTTTTGTCCTTGGTCTTGTCTCCTGTATTGTATCCTGCGCTACAGCCCCGGAATGGACTAAGACCAAGACCGCCCAAGGGGCGGCGATTGGGGTTGGCGTAGGGGCAGTAACCGGCGCCATCGTCGGCAAGGGTAAGGGCGCGGTAGTAGGTGGCGTTATTGGTGGGTTGGCTGGGACAGGCATCGGTTACTATCTTGACCAGCAGGCTAAAGAGTTTGAGCAGGTACCCGGTGTCCAGGTAGATAGGAAAGAGGACCGTTTGTTGGTGACCATGCAGAACAATATCCTTTTCCAGACAGATTCGGCAGAATTGAGTAAGGATTCTGCGGTGACACTGGGAAAGACGGCCGATATTCTAAAGAGATATCCGGAGAGCCGCATAATCGTTAAAGGCTACACAGATGATGTCGGCCGTGAAGAATACAATTTTAAGCTCTCGGAGCGCCGGGCTTTAATGGTTAGAAATTTTCTAGTAGGAGCGGGGGTCGGGCCAGAGCGTGTAACCGGCGTTGGTTACGGAGAGTCATTCCCTGTAGCGGATAACCGTACGGCCGCCGGCCGACAGAAGAACCGTCGCGTAGAGATGGAGATTATACCCCAGCAGGGGAGCTGAGACTAATAATAAAAGCAGGAAGTTCCAGGGGCAATATCTATTTTGGACACTGATATGAGCGAAAATTATGCCTACGGTTGAGAAAATACTGATTGTAGATGACGATGCAGTGGTCAGGGGTTTTATAAATGATGCCCTGACAGGCAGCGGTTATGAGTGTCTTGAGGCCTCGATGGCCCGGGAGGTTGTTGCTCTAATGGCTGAGCACCGGATTTCGCTCATATTATTAGACATTAAGCTTCCTGATCAGGACGGATTGAGCCTCTTGCCACAGATAATGGAACGAGATGAAGATATCTGTGCAGTTATGATGACCGGTGTAGTGGATATTCGAACCGCAGTCTCTGCCATCCGGAGCGGGGCCTTTGATTACATTATCAAGCCGTTCACAGTGGACGAGCTGCATGTTGTGGTAGCGAGGGCCCTTAATAAGAGACGTTTAGAGATTGAAAATAAAGAGTACCAGCGAAGCATAGAAGAAAAGAACCTTAGGCTGGAGATATTGCATGACCTCTCCGTAAAGGTGGCTTATTACCTTTTAAGCACAGTCGAACTGGAAGACATCTTCAGGACCATACTGGTTGGTATCACTGCAGGCGTGGGATTAGGGTTTAACCGTGCCTTTTTGGCATTATTTGATGATGATGGCGGCGTGTTGCGGGGGAAAATGGCCGTTGGGCCGGACAGCCCGGAAGAGGCCGGAAGGATATGGTCGGCATTGCAGGAGACGAAATATACACTGGCCGAGGCACTTGAGAAATGCGGTCGGGCCTGTCAGCCTCAGGACGCAAGGGTTAACCGGATTGTCCGCGGGATAATGGTGCCCGGCACGGACACGGATCATGTTTTTATACGGGCGGCACAGGAACGGCGTGCATTTCATGTGCTGGGGAGACGTATTGACGGCCGGCCGGTGAGAGACGATATTGTAAATCTCTTTGGTGTTGACGAGTTTGCGGTTGTTCCACTCTGTTCCCCGTATCGGGTACAGGGCATTATTATTGCCGATAACTTTATCACCGGCAAGCCGATCAAGGAAGAGGATATTGCCGCCATTGAACTCTTT
Source organism: Thermodesulfobacteriota bacterium (assembly GCA_031082315.1). Taxonomy (NCBI): domain Bacteria; kingdom Pseudomonadati; phylum Thermodesulfobacteriota; species Thermodesulfobacteriota bacterium. The sequence goes on along the minus strand of JAVHLC010000001.1, from coordinate 284,428 downwards.
GCCAACCAGGCCAGTATGGCCATAGAAAAGAGCAGACTTTACTCGGAATTGGCTGGCAAACTGGCTATGCTGGAGACTGCTAATAAGGACTTACAGGAAAGCCGGGATATGTTGATCCGGGCCGAGCGGCTTTCGGCCATAGGCGAGATGGCTGCCCAGATAGCCCATGAGATGAGGAATCCGTTGGCCTCGATCGGAGGCCTGGCCCGGTTTATACAGAGGCATACGAAGGAGGATAAGCACCAAAAACATCTGGATAGTATCGTGAAAGAGACGGAGAAAATGGAAGAGATTCTGGCCCAGGTATTTAAATTCATTCAATCTCCGCAATTGACGCTGAGCCGGCAAAATTTGAACGATATAGTGTCTTCTTCCCTTGGCGCCCTCAGCCCTTCGTTTGAGAAATTTCACATCGAGGTGGAAACAGCTTTTGCCCCGGATATGCCTGATTCAGAGCTTGATGGTAATCAGATGAGACAGGCTATTATTAATATATGCAAAAATTCTGTCGAGGCTATGCCTTCAGGTGGCAGGCTCAGGGTCAACACCCGAGTTATCCCCCAGAATATAGAGGTTGAGATTAGTGATACTGGAACGGGCATGCACGGAGAGATGCTGGATAGGGCCCGACAACCCTTTTTTACAACCAAAACTTACGGCGTTGGTCTGGGATTGAATATAGCGGAACAGATTGTCAGGGCGCACAAAGGCAAAATGGATATTTCCAGCGGGTTAGATGCCGGGGTACGTGTTTATATCACCTTGCCGCGCAGCGCAGAGGACAGGTCTTGACAGAGATGCTCGTCGATAATTATAACCGGACCATTACCTACCTTCGCTTATCGGTTACAGATCATTGCAACCTGCGTTGTCAATACTGCATGCCCCCCGGTGGTGTCCGGAAGATTGCCCGTGAAGAGATATTGCGCTATGAGGAATTTTTACGCCTGGTGCGGGTTTTAATCCCATTGGGCATAAAGAAGGTTCGGCTGACGGGAGGAGAACCCTTGGTTCGCCGCGGCATTACCGAATTTATCCGGTCACTCAGGCGCATCGATGGGCTCCGGGCAGTCTGTCTCACTACGAACGGTACCCTTCTGGGGGAAAAAATTGATGAACTGTATGCGGCCGGTATTAATAGGATAAACATAAGCCTGGACACCTTAGACGCGCAGAAATATCATGTGATAACCACCCGCCCTTTCTGGCATAAGGTCTGGGAAGCTATTGAAAAGGCCCTGTCATTCGGTGATGTCGAGGTTAAGCTTAATGTGGTAGTTATGAAGGGCATAAACGATGACGAAATAGAGGCCTTTGCCCGTCTGGCCTATAAATATCCCTTGCAGGTGCGGTTCATAGAGTTTATGCCGGTTGGCTGTGGAAGCCGATGGAGTGGTGATGTCTATATGCCCGGGGCTGAGTGCATGGAGCGGGTAAGGAAAGTGGGGGACCTGTTGCCTCTGAGGCATAAAGAGGATGCAGGGCCGGCCGTAGTTTACACGTTTGCCGGGGCGGCAGGTGAAATAGGCTTTATAAACTCTATTAGTCAGAGTTTTTGTGCTTTCTGTAACAGGATGCGTATCACACCGGATGGACAACTGAGGATGTGCCTTTTTTCAGATGACGAACTGGATGTAAAAAAATATCTACGCTCTGGCATGCAGGATGCAGAATTGGCAGGATTAATACTAAAAGCGGTTAAACAAAAACCCCTTGAGCATGCGGGATATGGCCGGTTAATACATCAGTGCCGCCGTCAGATGTCGCAAATTGGGGGCTGAGGCCCTCAGGCAATATCCTCGATCTTACGAATGCCTTCCCCCCAGTTTTCTACCTTGAATTCTTTATATGGGATAACGATCTTATCTTTTTCTTCAATGAATATCATTTGCTTCTTATAGTCAAGCAGGAGGGATATCTTAAATATCAAGTTGTCGCCTTCTATGCCCTCCAGAGAGACCTTCTCCTCAAGATATGAGTATTCCTTATTTATAATAATTTCTTTAACCCGATCCTTAGTAAGTTTTTCTTTTTCTTCCAAAAATCCAGGCATAGCGTCCTCCCGCTAATGGAGTATGTGCCCATTTGTTAATGGTTACCACAGTTGCGCAAGCAAAGTCAATCAGTTATACTGCCGCCTAGATTAGGTATAAGCGTGCTTTTCTGATTCACCTTGACAAGTCGGCCTCACTCGGTAATATAAGGATTCTAACTTTAACAGAGCCTCTTGCAAAATTGTCTGTCATCCCCGAATGATTCTATCAGGGATATTGTTTTTACTTGAATAAAACCAGATTCCCGCTCAAGCGTTGCGGAAATGACAAAAAACGGAGTTTTGCAAGAGCCTTTATAGAATCAAAATTGCTGTTTGAAATGTTAAAAGAAGACGAAAGCCCGGGGTATCACGAAAGCTTTATGCGTAAGGCCCTCGAGGCCGCCAGCCAGGCCCAAAAGACAGGGGAGGTTCCGGTGGGGGCGGTTCTTGTGGGAGAAGATGACCAGATTTTAGGGGTGGGCTACAACCAGGTCATCGCACTGAGTGATCCCACGGCCCATGCGGAGATACTGGCTCTCCGCCAGGCAGCGAAAACTCATGTTAACTACAGATTACCGGGAACAACTCTTTACGTCACTATCGAGCCTTGTTTGATGTGTGCCGGCGCTATCTTGCAGGCCCGAGTCAAGAAATTGGTCTTTGGTGCGTATGATCCTAAGGGAGGGGTGTTCGGTTCGCTGTATAATCTGGCTCAAGACCACAGGCTAAACCATCGCATCGAGGTCATTTCAGGTATTCTGGCTGGTGAAGCCCAGTCCATAATGCAGGCCTTTTTCCGGCATAAACGATCGGGGGAGAGGTACCGAAGTGGCCGTAACGGGGTCGACTCGAAATCGACTTAGGGGCTAATCACCCCTACGTGGGTTCGAATCCCACCCTCTCCGCCAGTTTTAAATAGCAATCAGCAGTCAGCTATCAGCTATCAGCTTTCAGCTCAGATGTCGTTTGTCTTGCTTATAGCTAATAGCTGATGGCTGAAAGCGTGAAGTCGGAAACGGTAGTTTCCTGATGAACACTTATTAGGTAACCCGCGGAGAGATGTCCGAGCGGCCGAAGGAGCACGACTGGAAATCGTGTGTTCCGCCAAAAGCGGGACCGTGGGTTCAAATCCCACTCTCTCCGCCAGTTTTAAATAGCAATCAGCGGTCAGCTATCAGCTTTCAGCTCAGATGTCGTTTGTCTTGTTTATAGCTAATAGCTGATGGCTGAAAGCGTGAAGTCGGAAACGGTAGTTTCCGGGTGAACACTAAACAATTTGATAGCCGGGTCCTGCGCAACGGAAACTTGCGAACCCCGCTAGGTCCGGAAGGAAGCAACGGCAGCAAGAACTTTCGTGTGCCGCAGGGGCGCCTGGCTATCATTAATTTTAGCTATTGGCTATCAGCGTTCAGTAATCAGTCTGCCTACAGAGGGTCTGAACGCTGATACCGGAGCGCTTACGAAACGAGGATCAAAGAAAATGGCCTACCTCGTCCTGGCCAGAAAGTGGCGGCCGCAAAATTTTTCTGAAGTCATGGGTCAGAGTCATGTGGTCCAGGCCCTGCGAAATGCCATCCGGCAGGGACGGGTGGCCCATGCCTACCTCTTTGCGGGAGCCCGTGGTGTCGGGAAGACCTCAGTGGCGCGCATCCTGGCCAAGGCTTTAGAATGCGAAAGCGGTCCTACGGAAACACCTTGCAATCAATGTCCTGTCTGCCGGGAGATCACAAATAGTTCATCTGTAGATATCTATGAGATAGACGGGGCTTCTAACCGCGGTATTGACGAGATCCGCGAGTTAAGAGAAAACGCCAGGTACCTTCCCGCCAAATGCCGGTATAAGATATACATTATCGATGAAGTGCACATGCTCACCGAACCAGCCTTTAATGCCCTTCTCAAGACCTTAGAGGAGCCGCCGGCACATGTCATCTTTATTTTTGCTACTACAGAACCGCACAAGATTCCCATTACCATCCTTTCGCGCTGCCAGCGCTATGACTTTAAACGGCTTCCCGCGTCAGTGATTACAGGCCACCTTAAGGCCATCATCGATCAGGAAGGTATAAAGCTGAGCGCAGGAGGACTGCGCTTTATTGTCCGGGAGGCCGAGGGGAGTATGCGTGATGCCCTGAGCCTCCTGGATCGGATTATCTCCTATGGTGGGGATGAAATTGGGGACGAAGAGATAGCCGCTGTCTTTGGCCTTGTTGACCAGAGGCTGGTTATAGAGATGATAGTGGCCATATTTGAACATAACCTTGAGCGAAGTATCGACCTGATAGATCAGATTTATACCCATGGTCAGGACCTAAAGCGGTTTTATGCCGACCTGGTAGAGGCCCTTCGAAATCTGGTCATTATTAAGACCTGCCGGAAACCAGGTCCGTTAATAAATGTTGCAGACGATGAAAAAGAAGAACTGGATAGACTGGGGCAGGCAAAAAGTACCGAGACCATTTACCTGTATCTCCAGCTGCTGATCCAGGGGTGGGAGGAATTGAGAAGATCTTCACAGCCCAGATTGACCCTTGAGATGATACTGATGCGAGCGAGCCTGTTACAGGATGTTATTCCAGTGGAAAAGATACTGGAAAAGATTTCCATTCTGGCCTCTGGCATTAAAGAGAATGAGGGTCCGTTACCCATCCAGGATCAACCCACGGCCTATCCTCCGGGGTCAGGCCTGGATAGCTGCAGGCACGAAGGGAAAGAACCAGAAGCCCCCTTTGTATCTGGCAGACCGGAGGACTTTTTAGGTTTCGTTAAAATCAAGAGCCTCCCTCTGGCCTCGATTCTACAGCAATGTCAGAGGTTGACGGTAAAAAATGATACACTGGTTATTGTGTTTGCCGATCATTCCCTCTCCGATCTCTTAAAAGATCCTTTTTATAACGCACGGCTGCGCGAGATTTGTCGGGAATATTACCAGCGAGACATAAGAATAGACATACTTTCAGAATCAGTGGCAACCCCTGGTCGTGAAACAGCAGAGGAGACCGGCCGGGAACGCACCGCCCGGGAGGAGATAGTAAAACATCCCCTGGTTCAAGAGGCGTTAAGCATCTTAGGCGGACATATTGAGGAGATCAAGATAGAAAAAAGAGCCGATCGCTGACTGCTGATAGCCGAACGCCCGTAAAAACGTTTCTAAGGAGTATAAGGAGTATATGGTGAAAGATCTGGGAGGATTAGTTAAACAGGCACAAAAAATACAGGCTAAGATGGCCAAGATACAGGAGGAACTGGCCGACAAGACCGTGGAAAGCTCTGCGGGTGGCGGGATGGTAACGGTCGTAGCCAATGGCCGGCAGGAAATAGTATCTATAAAGATAGAACGAGAAGTCGTAGACCCTAACGACCTTGATATGTTACAGGACCTGATCTTGGCTGCGGTAAATGATGCCCTGAAGAAATCTCAGCAGATGATGCAGGAAGAGATGGCCCAGGTCGCCGGTGGCTTTAAGATCCCGGGGCTCTTGTAATCATAGCCATGTCCGTTTTCCCACCGGCGCTTTTACGACTTATCCGAAATCTGGGCAACTTACCTGGTATTGGAGAAAAGACGGCGACACGTCTTGCCTTGGCTATACTCCGTTGGCCCGATGTGAGGGCCAAAGAACTGGCCCAAAGTATTGATGAAGTCAAGGAAAAGATACGGTTTTGTTCTACCTGTTTCAGTTTTACGGAAACTGATCCCTGTGCCATCTGTGCAGACCCCAAACGAACCACTGATGCGATTTGCGTAGTCGAAGACCCGGGGGATATGATGGCTATAGAAAAATCCGGCGGCTTTAAGGGGCGTTATCACGTCTTGCATGGTGTGCTTTCGCCTATGGATGGGATTGGCCCGGACGAGCTTAAGATAAAAGAGCTTCTTTTACGTATAAAAAGCGGCCAGGTGAAAGAGGTAATCTTGGCGACCAGCCCAACTGTGGCTGGAGAAGCCACCGCTGCCTACCTGGCCGGATTGCTTCAAAATGAAGATGTAACTGTGACCCGTATTGCCTGCGGAGTTCCCATGGGTACAGACCTTAAATATAATGATGAAATGACCCTCAGGCGGGCGTTAGAAGCCAGGACCGGGGCATAAAGCTACAGGCAATAGTCTTTGTTAAATTAATAACAAGCCAAAAGACTTGACAAAAAAAATGCTGCGTGCTACGCAAAGGCCTCACTGTTAGCAATAAATCGGTTACCAATTTACAGAAGAAGCAGACTGGGTGGAGGAGAATCAAACCATGATCGAGATCAGAATCCATGGCAGGGGTGGCCAGGGAGCGGTTACTTCAGCCGAACTGGTGGCCATTGCGGCCATTGATGACGGGAAGTATGCGCAGGCCTTTCCGAGTTTCGGCCCGGAACGGCGGGGGGCGCCTGTAGCGGCCTTTATAAGGGTAAGCGATAAGCCCATCAGGACGCGGGAAAAGGTTTATGGACCAAATGTAGTCATGGTCCTCGATCCGAGCATTCTTAAAATCATCAACGTGACTGCCGGACTGAAAGACGGAGGGACGGTAATTATAAATACCTCCAAGACACCGGAAGAGATGGCCGGGTTATTAAATGTCAAGGCAAAGATTGCTACGGTGGATGCTACCAAGATCGCCATGGAGAGCATGGGGGTCCCCATAACCAATACGACCATGCTTGGGGCCTTAGTTAAATCTACCGGTATAGTAAGTAGCGATGCGTTAGGAAAGGCCATTGATAAACGCTTCGGGCGCATTGCGGAGAAGAACAAGACAGCCTTCAACCGGGCCATGACTGAAACTATCATAAGGGAGTCGTAATATGGCAAAGATAGACGCCGTAATGGGTTGGAAAGAACTCGATTTGGGCTGTGTCATACGGCAGCCGGGCAGTTCCCGCGCCTTCAAAACAGGAGATTGGCGGTCGCAACGGCCGGTTGTGGATAGGGACAAATGTATTAAGTGTGGGTTATGTTGGGTTTATTGCCCTGATCTGGCTATGGTCCCGGCAGAGGAGGGGTATTACAAGGTCAATCTGGATTACTGCAAGGGTTGCGGCATCTGTGCCAAAGAATGTCCTAAAGACGCCATTACCATGGTTTTAGAGGAGGATTAGTTAATATGGCAAAACGCATTGGGATGGAGGTTTCCATAGCCGCCAGTGAGGCCGTCAAATTGGCGGATGTCGATCTTATTGCGGCTTATCCGATCACTCCACAGACACATATTGTTGAACACCTCTCGGAGGTAGTGGCAGATGGGGAACTGGACGCCGCTTTTGTTCCGGTAGAATCCGAGCATTCCGCTATGAGCTGTTGTATCGGCTCTTCAGCCGCAGGCGCCCGGACCTTTACGGCTACAAGCTCACAGGGCCTCGCCCTTATGCACGAGATTCTCTTTATCGCCCCTGCCATGAGACTGCCTATCGTCATGGTAGTAGCCAATCGCGCGCTTTCCGGCCCAATTAGTATATGGAATGATCATAGCGACATCATGGCCGAGCAGGATATCGCCTGGATACAGACCTTTGCGGAGAACGGGCAGGAGGTCTTTGACCTGGTCCTGCATGCCTTCCGGGTGGCCGAAGATTCTAAGGTCTTGTTGCCGGTCATTGTCAACCTGGATGGTTTTACCTTGAGCCACGTCATTGAACCCATTGAGATACTGGATAAGGCCGAGGTGGATAAGTATCTCCCCCCATACAAGCCGAAGGTGCGCCTGGATCCGAGAAAGCCGGTGTCTATGGGTCTGGTAGGGATACCAGAGATATATACGGAGGCTAAAAAGGCCACGAATGAGGCCCTGATTAACTCTAAAAGGGTCGTTCTCAAGGCCTGGAAGGAATTCGGCGACCTCTTCGGGCGTTATTACAACCCCGTGGAGTCATATAAGACCGAAGGAGCCGAAGTTATTCTCATTACGATGGGGAGCATCTCCGAGACCGCCATGACCGCCATTGATAAGATGCGCGAAAAAGGGATGCAGGTAGGTCTGGTACGTTTCCGCCTTTGGAAGCCTTTCCCGGCTCCGGAGTTCAAAAAGGCTATCGCCGGCGCCCAGACACTGGCCGTAGTAGATCGGGCTTTATCTCCGGGTGGGGCCTGCGGCCCGGTGGCCGAAGAGATCAAGGCCGCCCTCTATGCAGAACGTGGCCGGCCGAAGGTCTATAACTTTATTGCCGGCCTGGGTGGTCGTGATGTTACGGTAGAAAATTTTGAAGAGATAGTTTCAAAGGCATTTACTTATGCCAAAAAGAGACCGAAGCAACTTTACGAAATGATCGGAGTGAGGGAGATATGATCAAAGAGCTTGAAAACTTCAAGGGATTTTCGGCAAAGAAGCTGCCTCTCGCAGATCCTCTGGCCTCCGGGCACCGGGCCTGTCAGGGCTGTGGCGAGGTCCTGGCGCTTAAACTGGCTATGAAGGCTATCGGTATGAACAGTATCGTCGTCAGCGCCACGGGCTGTATGGAGATTATCACCTCCACCTTCCCGCAAACGGCCTGGAATGTACCCTGGCTGCATGTCGCCTTTGAAAATGCGGCTGCTGTGGCCTCGGGCACGGAAGCGGCCCTGAAGGTGCTTATGCGCAAGGGCAAAATTCCCCAGAAACATATCGATATCGTAGCCATAGGCGGAGATGGGGCAACCGCCGATATCGGTCTCCAGTCCTTATCCGGCGCCATGGAGAGGGGCCACGACTTTGTCTATATCTGCCTGGATAACGAGGCCTACATGAACACCGGCGTACAGCGTTCAAGCTCTACGCCCTATGGCGCCATGACCACCACTTCTCCGCCGGGGAAAAAGAGTTTTGGGCAGGCGACGAAGAAAAAGAACGTTCCGGCCATTGCCGTGGCTCATAATATTCCTTACGTAGCGACGGCTTCGCCGGCCTATTTCCTGGACTTAATGAACAAGGCCAAAAAGGCCGCCTTGGTCAAGGGGCCCGCTTATCTGCATATTTACTCATCCTGTCCCACCGGCTGGAGACACGGCGGCGACCTGGCCATTGAGATAAGTAAATTAGCTGTAGAGACCAATGTCTTCCCGCTTTATGAGGTCATAGAAGGTAAGTACATAATTAACCGTAAGATTACAAAACCAAAACCCGTAGCCGAGTATCTGAAGAAGCAGGGCCGGTTCCGTCATTTGACCGATGACCTTATTGCCCAGATCCAGAGACAGGTGGACGAAGAATATGACAAGCTGCTAAAGCTGGCCGGTGAGACCGCATAACTGTCCTGGATTTAGTAATATTTCGAAAGGCGCAGGCTCAACCTGCGCCTTTCTTTTTTTGGACACAGATGCTATTATGAAAAATAAGCAGTATTCATTCGGAAACTACTGTTTCCGGCTTCACGCTTTCAGCGATCAGCGATTAGCTGTCAGCAAAAACCTAAGACAAATAACACATTAAACTGAACGCTGATAGCTGAGTGCTGACAGCTCATCCGGAATTTTTGGGGTTCCGGATGAATACTAACAGGGGTAGGGACAGAGAAGTGGCCATCTCAGCGGATATGGACCTGGTTAGAAGACGCGTCCAGGAAAAAAGGGGAGATTACGCGCGGTATAATTTTTCAGAGATACAAAGCAATGCCTTAAAGACTTTTTTTGACCTGGCCCAGGAATACGATACCCTGCAGAATCTCTACCGGGTCTGCGTTATAGTCCCGAAGGAATATTTTAACCTGGAGAGCAGGCTCTACCTGGTCAGTCCTGTAAATAACTTGAGGCTGGTCTGTTCCAGCGCCAAAGACCTCTATCTTGAAGAATCGGATACCAATGCGGCCGTACGTATAGAAAATCAGGCCTACCTGGCCGATGAATCTTACGTCTTTCCTATCAAAGGCAACCGCCTCCTGACGGAAAGACTACCGTTCTATGCCAAAGACCAGCTTATCGGCATGCTTGAAGTGTTTCCGGCAAGAGGTTTTGCCGATCAGGATAAATTTTTCTTCCAAAAATACGCAAACCGTATCGGATATAACATCAATGCCAAGATCGTCTGGCAACAAAATATCGACCACATCAAGTTTATAAACAGCCTGGTGGCTGATATTGAACACAATGTAATTACGCCCAACATTTACTACCAGGTGTTTTTTAAAAACCTCCAGAAAAAGATAGCGCAATGTCAGGTAGTTGAAAATAAATTGAGAGAGACTCTCTCCCGGGTTTTAGTTGAAAATAGAGATTACCCGGACGGCATCTTAGATCAACTGGATGAATTGACAAATAAAATGAAGCAGGACTATGAGCAGGTCTATCAGCATTACAGAAACACCAGCCTGTTTTTGGAGACCTTATTCCGTCGCGGGCATTTCGAGCGCGGGCAATGGACCCTGCGAAAAAGTCATATCAACTTTAACCGGGATATTATCACCCCCCAGTTGGAACGTTATCAAAAACAACTAGAGGACAGGGGAGTTGAGATTGATAACCGTATGGGAGGGATACCGGAAGAGGATATCGAACTTACCGTCGATGCCGGTTTAATAGCACAGGTCTATGCCAATCTGTTCTCTAATGCCGTCAAGTACACGCAGGGCGTAATAGCCGCTGACGGCCGGCGTGTGAAGCGCCTGGCCTTTGGCCGGGAGCGGATCAGTGATTGTTTCGGCCATGGTAAGTGCGGGATTAAATTCAACGTATTTACAACCGGCCTCCACCTTGCACCGGAAGAGGCGGCCCGTATTTTCGATGAAGGCTACCGTGGCGCTAATGCCACAAATCAATCAGGCACCGGACACGGCCTGCACTTTATAAAGAGCGTCATCGAGGTACACGGCGGCGTGGTGGGCTATGAACCGGTTCCGGAGGGAAACAATTTCTATTTCATCCTTCCCTGCTCCAATAATTAATGATCCCCCTAAGAGATAACATCCCTTCCCGTAGCTGGCCTCTGGTCAATGTCTCTATAATTATTCTCAACACCCTGGTCTTCATTTATGAACTTTCCCTGGGGCCATATATAGAAAAATTCATTTTGCATTATGGATTTACGCCGGCGGTATATCAATACCTTTCTGAGGTGGCTCCGGCAAATATTCCCCTGCGGAGCTATCCCATTTTTACTTCCATGTTCATGCACGGCGGTTGGGTACATCTTATCTCCAATATGTGGATCTTGTGGATATTTGGAGATAATGTCGAAGACCGCATGGGACATCTGCGTTACATCCTCTTCTATCTGGCCTGTGGGATAGCCGCGGCACTGACTCAATTCTGGGTCAATCCCTACGCAAGAGTGCCGATGGTGGGGGCCAGTGGCGCCATCGCCGGTGTCATGGGCGCTTACTTCTTCCTATATCCCCATGCCCGTATTTTGACATTGATTCCCATCTTTTTCTTTTTTCAGATAATAGAGATTCCCGCCTTCTTTTTTCTCGCCTTTTGGTTTATTATGCAATTCTTCAGTGGCAGTTTGGCTATAACCACCCGCGCGTTGGCGGGAGGCGTAGCCTGGTTCGCGCACATAGGAGGCTTTATCACCGGTGCAGGCCTGATCTGGATTTTTAAGAAACGTTACCGGTAACTTTAAGAATACTTATGCCCTATGAGTTTCAAAGGAATATAGAAGCAATTCCACCCTTGGGGAAAGAGGGGTTAGGGGGGATTGACTACGAAAAAGCCCTGAATCCTCAACAGCTGGAAGCTGTATGCATGCTTACCGGTCCTGCTCTGGTTATAGCCGGTGCGGGCAGCGGCAAGACACGCACCTTGGTCTATCGGGTAGCCAGGTTGGTTGAAAAAGGCATCCCGCCCCAGTCTATCTTGCTGCTGACCTTTACCTGCAGGGCGGCGCGGGAGATGCTGCAGCGGGCCAGCCTCATACTTTCAGACACCTGTCAGCAGGTGAGGGGCGGTACGTTTCATTCCCTGGCCAACCAGATGCTCCGAAAATTCAGCCATCATATCGGCTTTTCCCCTTCTTTCACCATCCTGGATCGTTCCGACAGCGCAGACGCCATCAATTTGCTCCGTTTAAGCCTTGGCCTGGATGAAAAGGCCAGGCGTTTCCCCAAAAAGGATACCATTGCCGAGATATTCAGCAAGGCAGTCAATAAGGCTATAACTATAGAACAGGCCCTGGAGGAAGAATTTCTCCATTTCATGGAACATAGCGAGGCCCTGAAAAAATTATATTTTCTTTATACAGAATATAAAAATAGCCATCAACTCATGGATTATGACGACCTTCTGGTTAAATGGAAAAATCTCCTGGAAGAGCGGCCCGAAATCCGTGACCTGGTTTCCCGGCGTTTCCAGTATATCATGGTGGACGAATATCAGGACACCAACAGGCTCCAGGCCGATATTGTCCGGCTTATGGCGGCCACCCACAATAATGTCATGGTGGTAGGCGATGACTCTCAGTCTATCTATTCCTTCCGGGGGGCTAATTTTAAGAATATCATGGAGTTCCCAAACCACTTCCCCGGGACGCGCATCATAAAATTAGAAGAAAACTATCGTAGCACCCAACAGATATTGTCCCTGGCCAATTCCCTTATTGCCAAGGCCAGGGAAAAATATACTAAATGCCTTTTCACACGCCGGCCAAGTGGAGTCAGCGCCCGTCTGGTACCGGTCCCGGATGAAAATGCCCAATCACGTTTTATATGCGAAAGAATACTATCCCTAAGAAGAAGCGGCGTCCCTCTATCCGGGATAGCGGTTCTTTTCAGGGCAGGCTTTCATTCTTTTAATTTAGAGCTTGAACTTACCAGGGCGGGGATTTCCTTTGTTAAATATGGCGGCCTTAAGCTTATGGAAGCCGCTCATATCAAAGACGTGCTGGCGCACCTCCGCGTGGTGGTGAATCCCTGTGATCTTTTAAGCTGGCATCGTATTCTGCTTTTAATAAATAACATCGGCCATAAAACCTGCCAGCGCATAATGGATTGGTTAAGGGATACGGAGTTTTCCATTTCCCGCCTTGGAGAATATCCCATCGGCCCCCGGATTGAAGAAGGTCTTGCGGATCTTTGCAAGGCGCTGGAAGCTATCAGCACACCGGGATTGAAACCCCAGGCGCGCCTGGAGCGATTAATGGCTTACTACGAACCGATTTTAAGGCGCATATATTATGACGACTACCCTAAAAGGTTAAAGGATTTAGAACAATTGGCCGTTATTACAAATAATTATGAATCGTTGGAGACCTTATTGACCGATATGGTCCTGGAACCCCCGGAGGCCGGCGCGGCCGATGCCGCTATGAGTGACAGAGATACAGAGAGATTGACCCTATCCACCATACATTCGGCCAAGGGGCTGGAATGGCACACTGTTTTTATTATATCCCTCGCCGAGGGGCGGTTCCCTTCCAGTTATGCCTGTGAGTCCGATGAGGCTATAGAAGAAGAAAGAAGATTAATGTATGTAGCCGTGACCAGGGCCAAAGAAAACCTCTTCCTTTCCTATCCGATTTCTACCTATACCCCGAAAGACGGTCATATTATGGCCCGGCCATCCCGCTTTATAAATGATATCCCGCGATCTATGTTTGAGACTACAGACCGCAGACCTGAGACCAGAGACTTCATGCCTCAGGCTACTGATAACGGACAACGGACAACAGACAAAATAAGAGATGCAGACGACGAGGCCGGATTAAAGACAAGGGATGGAATGCTACAGGCAGGGGCGCATGTACATCATACTATATTTGGAACAGGCCAGGTAAGACAGGTCCTGGGTGGACAGAAGGTGGTTGTACACTTTGACGGGACCGGACTCAAAACCCTCCATCTTGGTTATACGACCTTATCTATAATAAGGTAGGGATATGTTCACCGTTTACCGTTCAACGTTCACCAAAAAAGAAGCTTTTCGTGCTTTTCACGGACAACGGTGAACTGATAACGGTGAACGGTTACTAAGGCAGGGATAATGCTTTCGTAAAAATCCAGTTGTAGCGCGGTGAGCGATGGAAATAAGAGTCCTGGGGTGCTATGGCTCTGAAATGCCCGGTTTTCGGCCTACTTCTTTTTTGATCAATAAGAGCTTACTGCTGGATGCCGGGGCTATAACTTCCGTACTTAGTCTCGAAGAGCAATTGCAGATAACCCATATCCTCATCACCCATTCCCATTTAGATCACATTAAAGACATCCTCTTCCTGGCTGACAACATTATCGAGCAAAATTATCACCCTATATGTATTGTCAGCTTGCCCGCGATTATTGAACAGATTAAGGTACATATACTCAATAATTCAATCTGGCCTGACTTTACGGTTATACCGGAGAGAGGCCCGGTTTTAATTTATCTCCACCTGGATGAGGAAAAGGACATTCAGCTAAATGAAATTACCTGTAAGGCAATTAAGGTGGACCACACGGTAGAAGCGGTAGGCTATATAGTTAGAGACTGTAATGGCGCCATAATTTATACCGGAGACACCGGCGCCACGCAGCGCATCTGGGATCTGGCGCGAACCCTCAAAGACCTCCGTGCGGTTATCGTGGAGGTATCATTCCCTGACGAGTTGCGTGAGTTGGCGGCGCTAAGCGGTCACCTTACCCCGGCCTTGCTGCATAAGGAACTATCTAAAATGAATCGCCCGGATGTGCCCGTCTATGTCTTTCATATGAAACCCATGCACCTGGAACGTATTCAAGAGGAGCTAAAATATCTTCCCCCCTTCCTGGTAAAGCCCTTGACACAGGGTGACCTTATCATTATATAACCTGTGGTTCTATTATGAATAATTATCAGGAAGCCGTTGATTACGTAACCAGTCTGGAATTCTTCGGCATCAAGCTAGGACTGAAGAATATCACCACCCTGCTTGCTGCCATGGGGAACCCCCACCGTCAGTTTAAATCTGTACATATTGCCGGAACCAATGGCAAGGGTTCTGTAAGCGCCATGCTTTCGGCCATTTTTACCGAAGCAGGATATAAAGTCGGTCTTTATACCTCACCCCACTTGGTCAGTATTCGGGAAAGATTTCGTATTAATGAGCGTATCATTTCGGAAGAGCGTTTTTACCGGCTGACTACGGAGGTCAAGGCCGCTCTGGCCGCGGACATCCCGGTAACCTATTTTGAATTTACCACGGCCACGGCCTTTTTACTCTTTGCCCGGGAAAAGGTGGATTTAGCTATTGTGGAGACGGGCATGGGGGGGCGGCTGGATGCCACCAATGTTCTCACTCCGGAGTTAGCGGTCATCACCAATATTGGCCGTGACCATGAGGCCCATCTGGGCAGGTCTCTGTTCTCTATAACCAGAGAGAAGGCCGGGATCATCAAACCAGGACTTAGCCTGGTTACCGGCGTTCACCAGCCTAAATTGCTTGGCGCTATCCAAGAAAGCTGCCGGGCCTTTGATAACTCCATTTATGTCTTCGGGCAGCATTTTCGCATCCGCCGGGTTGGGATGAACGGATTCTCCTATCAAGGAATGTGGCGCAAACTGACCGGTCTCGAGGTCGGATTACAGGGGCAGCACCAGCTTGGCAACGCTGCTTTAGCCATGGCTGTCATAGAACTCATGGGCAGCAAAGGGTTGTCTGTGGATGAAAAAGTGATAGGTGAAGGCTTAAAGAAGGTTAACTGGCCCGGACGGCAAGAGGTATTTGATGGGAGCCCTACCATATTGATTGATGGGGCCCATAATCCTTCCGGGGTAAAGACCCTTTGCCGGGCCCTGTCCAGGGATTTTGTCTATAATCGGTTAATCCTGATCTGGGGAGGGATGGCGGATAAAGATCACCGGGCCATGTTAAAGCAACTTGCGCCGATGGCCCAGGCCATCATCTTTACAAAGCCCCGGAATAGAAGGGCTGCGGATCCAGACATGCTTTCAGCCCAACTGGGACTCCTTGGCGGAGCAGTTTATCTGACTAGTCAGGTCTCTGAGGCCATTAACAAAGCCAAAATACTGGCCGAAGAAAACGACCTCATCTGCATCGCGGGTTCTCTATATCTGGTCGGCGAGGCCCGCGAGATAATACAACCCTCATTTCTTCATTGAAAGAAAGCTTCTGATATGATAGTAACCTCTCACTATTAGGTGCAGAGGTTTGTCACAATTGCCCATCAGGTTTCTCTTAATCCCGATTATTTTATCCCTATGCCTGCTTTATGTTACCGTCCTGCCGACAAATGCTATTGCCATTGAAGGAGGCGCAAGCCCTGATAACCAGCCGTGGCTTATGTACGCCGACAAGGTGACCACGTTAGAAGACGGAAAGATAATTATAGCTGAAGGTAATGTTATCCTCAGCCGTGGCGATATGGAGGTAAGGGCCGATTACATACGCTATCGCCGGGTGGATAGCCTGGCCTGGGCCAAGGGACATCTGAATATCACTATGGGAGAAGACATCCTCACCGGGGAAGAAGGCGAGATAAATCTGGATAGACAAACCGGTACGGTTAAGCCCGGAGGATTGTTCTTGAAGAAAAACAATGTACACCTGAAGGCGGCAGAGATAGTGCGCGTAGCTGAGGATCAATATAGTCTTGAGGAGGCCGTCATTACTACCTGTGACGGAGAACATCCCGCCTGGAGGTTTTCCTGCAGTCATCTGGACGTAACCGTGGAGGGTTATGCAAAGGCTCGACATTCGGCCTTCTGGGTCAGGTCTCTCCCTGTCATATACAGCCCGTATCTTGTATTACCGGCGAAAACGAAGAGGCAGTCCGGGTTATTATTCCCGGAGCTTTCTTACGGTGAAAGGGATGGGCTGAGTTTGAATCTACCTTTTTATTGGGCCATAGACCCCTGTTCTGATGCCACGTTTTACCAGCATTACCTGTCTAAACGGGGGTGGATGGAAGGGGTGGAATATCGCTATGCCGGCGATCAAAATTCTAAGGGCATCCTGCTGGCCAACTATCTCCATGACCGCCTGGAAGACGACGACTACGACAAGGACGGGGTCTTTCGCAGCAGCAGAAACCGTTGGTGGATACGGGGCAAGATAGATCAATACCTCCCGCTGGATATTATGACCATCCTGGATTTGGACCTGGTAAGCGATCGTGACTATCTCCATGAGTTTGATGACGGCCTCACCGGTTTTACCAAGACCAATCAGGCGATTCTCGATAATTTCGGCCGGAGCCTGGCGGATAAGACCGCTCTAGTCAGAGAATCGACCGCCCAGATAAACAGACGGTGGACGAATTTTTACTTATCCGGGCAGTGTAAGTACTATGATAACCTTAACCGTGCCGAGCGTGAGACTACCCTGCAAGTCCTGCCTTCGCTCAATTTTCAGGCCTCCAGGCAGGCCCTACCCGATACGCCGCTCTATTATGAAGGAAATATCGACTATATCCACTACTGGCGTAAACAGGGCATCGGTATGCATCGCCTTGATATCTATCCCAAGATTTCCTGGCCGCTGAGGATCGGTCCCTATCTCGATCTTCAGGGTCTTTTTGGCGTCAGGGAGACGGTCTATGATGTGGAAAACTATGGCGATGACTCTTATGCCGCGCAGATAAAAAAAGACCTGCCCACACGCACCCTCCATAACTTCCAGGCCGACCTTTCCACCGAAGTAGGCCGGGTCTTTAAGCTGGCCGGGAAATCAATAACCAAGATCAAGCATACCATTAAACCATCGGTGGTTTATGATTACCTGCCGGTCAAGGACCAGAACGATCTACCCAATCTGGATGACGTTGATCGTATAAGCTCTCAAAATATCGTTACCTATTCGCTGACGAACTACCTGACCACCAAGCAGGTCAGGAAAGATGGCGGGTCAGTATATAAAGATATTTTCCGTCTTAAACTGAGTCAGAGCTACAATATCAGAGAGGAACGCCGGCTATTGGCTGCCGAAGAAAGGCGGCGGCCATTTTCCAATGTGTCTTTGGAGGCCGAGCTTGCCCCCACAGATAGGATATATGCCCGGTATGATACATCTTATAATACATATGATAGCACCTGTGAGAGTTATAACGGATTGTTGAGGCTTTCAGATAAGCGCAGAGACAGCCTTTCTGTTGATTATCGTTACACAAAAGGCAGTCTGCATGAACTCAATACAGGCCTCTCGGTGGTTGTGACTCCGGCCGTTACCGTTAGTTATGAAAACAGACGGTCTTTGGATTTAGATAAGAATTTGGAATCAAAGGCCGGCCTTAATTACCAGGCCCAGTGCTGGGGGGTCAGTGTCCAGTTTAGCAAGACACGAGAAGATCGCCGCTTCTTTGTCCTCTTTTCTCTTTATGGGGTGGGTGATTTTGGCCCGCTGGCATTCGCGGCGGCCCGCTAGAAGCCTGTGTTCAAGTTTATACAACGAGATCAGTAGGGGACTGATCCTTAAAGCATGAATATTGTTCGAGGAAGGTCAGCTTGGCCAGGCCGGTAGGCCCATTGCGCTGCTTACCGATAATGACTTCGGCAGTCATATCATCGCTATTCTTGTTATAGACCTTGTCCCGGTAAATGAACATGATGACATCAGCGTCCTGTTCGATGGCGCCGGACTCCCTCAAATCCGACAGTTGAGGCCGCTTGTTCGGCCTTTCCTCCACCCGCCGGTTGAGCTGGGAAAGGGCAACCACGGGCACGTGGAGTTCTTTGGCCATGGCTTTTAGTGAGCGGGAGATCTCGGATATTTCTTGTTCCCGCCGTTCAACAGGCCCTCTGCTACGCATCAGTTGCAGGTAGTCGATTATAACCAATCCCAGGCCATGCTCCGATTTCAGCCTCCGGGCCTTGGCACGCATCTCCAGTATGGAAATCGCCGGGGTATCATCAATGAAGATAGGCGCGGTCGAAAGGTGACTGGCCGCCTGCGTCAACTTCTGCCAATCTTTTTCAGTCAAAAATCCGGTGCGCACACTTCTGGCATCAACCGTGGCCTCGGCACAGAGCATGCGCATTGCCAATTGTTCATTAGACATCTCCAGGGAAAAGATAGCCACTGGAATGTTTGCCTTGATGGCGGCATGTTGCGCAATATTCAGGGCCAGGGAGGTCTTGCCCATACTGGGACGGCCGGCGATAATTATAAGATCTGAAGGTTGAAACCCGGCCGTGAGCTTATTTATATCATCAAATCCAGTGGGGACACCGGTTATAAGCTCCTTGCGCTCATAAAGCTGTTCGATTTTTTTAAAGCTATCTTTTATAATATGTTTTATTGGATAAAAAGATTGCTTGACCTTGGCCTGCGAAATTTCAAAGATGGCCTGCTCGGCCTCATCGAGGATATTATCCACATCGTCGTGCTTTTCATAGCAGCGGTAGCTGATCTCTGAGGTTTTCTGGATCAGGGCGCGTAAGATGGCTTTTTCCCTTATGATCTTTGCATAATGGACGATGTTTGCAGCAGTGGGTACAGTATCCGCTAACGTGGCTAAATAGGACATACCCCCTACGTCTTCCAGCTCATTTCTATTGCGGAGAAAATCCGATACCGTGACGATGTCCTGGGGCTCATTTTTTTCATAGAGACCCAGCATGGCGGCAAATATCTTGCGGTGTGCCTCCCGGTAAAACTCTTCTCCCAAGATTACTTCTAAGACCCGGAAGAGCGCCCCGTTTTCGATTAAGATGCCGCCTAGGACCCACTGCTCAGCCTCGATATTCTGCGGCGGGACCCTGGCCGGAGGGGTTATAGTTTCTCTTGTCTTTCTAGCCATAAACTACCTGTTCCGGCCAAACAGCCGGAAAATCTAAAGGCCAAAATCCAAAGTTCAAATAAATGACAAATGGCAAAACCCAGACCGTGAAGTTTTCGTCATTTAGTCATTTAGGCTTTTTTTGAACTTTGAGCTTTGAATTTGTCATTCATTCTTTACAATCTGTACCCTGGCAGTAGCCGTAATCTCTGGATAGAGCCTTATAGATACGGAAAACTCCCCCAGACTCTTTATGGGTTCGGCCATCTGTATCTTCTTACGATCTATGTTAATACCCTGCGCCGCAAGACAATCGGCTATATCGGATGTAGTTACCGAGCCATAGAGTTTGTCATTTTTACCTACTTTATGTTTAATGATACATAAGCCGGACTCTATTTTTTTAGATAGTTCAACGGCCTTAGCCTTTTCCCTCTCCAGTCTGGCTCGTATCTCGGCCTTCTTTTTTTCCCAGAGGGCTATATTTTTAGGTGTGGCCTCTAATGCCTTGCTTTGAGGCAAAAGAAAGTTCCGGGCATAGCCATCGGTAACCTTTATTATTTGCCCTTCTTTGCCCATGGCCTTTATATCTTCTATTAGTATGACCTGCATAAGATACCCCCCTTTACCACTTTGTTTAGCTGTCAGCCTTCAGCCATCAGCTTTCAGCTTTTACTTCTGACCATTGACTACCTTATCCCCCTTTGTGAAAGGGGGAACCCGAATTCCTCAAAAAACTAAGACAAACAACACGTTAAGCGGACTGCTGATAGCTGTCTGCCGTTTAATTCTTTCTCTGTGCCCTCTGTGTCTCTGCGGTGAATAGGTTAATCCGCTGCTTTCTTTAATCTCCGGAAGTCCGCCCAGATGTCAAACAGCCCCACCAGCGCTACAATTATTATCATGTAGGTCTGAATCCATATTAAGCTGTATAATAATATCCTTTTAAAACGGGAAAATCCATATTTTTTGAGATAAAAACTTACTATAGCCAGGCCCTGGAAAAGATAGGCCATAGCAAAAAAAATCAGAAGATTTGTGCCCACAGTCTGTGGACCAGGGTAGGGTAGGAGGGCCAACCCGGCGCCCAAGATGACCAACCAGACGAGAACGTCCGGAAGGCTCCATTGCGACAGGTCGCCAAATTGAAAATTCACCAGACCATAGCGCTCCAGGATGCGGTCACCAAGCCAGACATTCATCCATACCAATACTAATAAAGAGGCTGCGGCAAAACCCGGCCAAAGCCTGGCCACCAGTATTTTAATATCCTGTAAGGCATCTCGCATAGCCCCCACTGTGGTTTTTGGAAGGTTTAGCGGCTCATAAAAACGAAGGGAGGATTCCATGCCCCGGTTAATTTCAGAAACCACTGCCTGATAAGGATTATATCCGGTCTTAATGCCCCATAAGATCAGGTATGCGGATAGCAATAAAAGCAAGAGGCCGGTAGCGTAACCTACTGTTTTAGTGATGGAAAAACCCCTCTTGAGGAAGCTAAAGAGGACCGGCCCCAATATGAGAATTTCTACAAAAAAGTACTCAGAGCCACTTCCAAACAAGGGCCACAAAAAGATGGAAAAGACAAGGGCGATACCCAGGACTGCCAGGCCATAGCCCCACCCTAGCTTGACCAGATAAAAAAGGGTAGCTATGGGCGTAAAAATACCAATGATACTACCTAAAATTGGTATGGTACCCGGGGATAAACAAAAGAAAGAAACCACCATTGTCCCCCGGAGGATACCTTTCCAGGGGATTCCGCCAGTTCTCTCTTCCAAGCCACGTATTCCTATTTAGTGATAGTAATCGTGTATGGTAACAGGGCAATATTACGGGCGCGCTTAATGGCCAGGGTAAGTTGGCGCTGGTGTACGGCGCAATTACCGGAGATACGCTTCGGTAAAATTTTGCCTCTTTCGGTAATAAAGAATCTAAGGGTGCGGGAATCTTTATAGTCGATTTTCAAGCTACGGTCGGCGCAGAAACGACATATTTTACGACGGATAAATGTTCTCTTTCTTGGATTATAATTAGCCATGATGCCTCCTCGTCAATGCCATTCTTTTACTCTACGGGATTACTCAGCCGCTTTCGCAGGTGGGTTATCCACCGAAGCCGGTTCTTCTTTCGCTTTTTCTTCTTCGGCTTCTACCTGGAGCGACTCCGCATGGAGGGCATCTTCTATTTTGACCGTTAGGTACTTTATCACCCGGTCGTCGATCTTGAGATTTCTTTCCAGTTCTTTGACCAGAGCCGGGGTGCCGGCGTAGTCAGTGAAAAAATAAAAGCCTTGATTATGCCTCTTGACCGCATAGGCCAGGCGCTTTACACCCCACTCATCAAACTTAACGATCTGGCCGCCACCCTGAACCATGATATCTCTCATCTTGTCGGCCAGATTTTTGAGATCATCAGGGGACAGATTTGGCTTGGCAATAAAAATAGTTTCGTATCTCCTTGGGACTCCCATCTTAGAACCTCCTTATGGACTTTTGGCCACTGCCTTAATGCAGGGGCAAGGAGCAATGTACGCCTGTAATAACCATGTAAGCCAGCCTTGTCAAGGATTT
Organism: Thermodesulfobacteriota bacterium; assembly: GCA_031082315.1. Taxonomy (NCBI): domain Bacteria; kingdom Pseudomonadati; phylum Thermodesulfobacteriota; species Thermodesulfobacteriota bacterium. The sequence goes on along the minus strand of JAVHLC010000001.1, from coordinate 262,243 downwards.
TTTAGAAACAGGACTTCTCTTTCCATCTTGACCCCTACCTGTGATTATGTTAGGAAAACGGGAAAGGATGGGAGAGGTAACCTACCATGGCGCGAAAAAAGACGGCAAAAGATATAAAGCGGCTACAGGAAGAACTGACCATTTCCGCCCGGCTGGTCTGGGATACAGTCGATGATGAGGACAAAAAGGAGGTCTTCTCCTTTGCCAGGGAATACATGGCCTTTCTGGACGCCGCCAAGACCGAACGGGAGGCCGTAGAAACCATAGTAGAAAAGGTCTCTGGCCAAGGGTGTATGCCGGTAGAGGCGGCCGCAAAAGGGACTAAGGTATATCGGATATATAAAGGCAAATGCATGGCCCTTGCGGTTATTGGTCAACGTCCTCTCTCGGATGGATTGCGTATCGTAACCTCGCACCTGGATGCCCCGCGCCTCGATCTAAAACAAAAACCACTCTATGAGGATGTAGACCTGGTTTTTCTGAAGACCCACTATTATGGGGGCATTAAAAAATACCAGTGGGTAACCCGCCCGCTATCCCTGCACGGCGTCATTATCAAGACGGATGGATCCAGGGTGAAGGTAGTGATCGGTGAAGAAGAGGGCGATCCCGTCTTCACCATAACCGACCTCTTGCCCCACTTGGCCCGGCGTACGCAATATGAGAAAAAACTACCCGAAATAATCGTCGGTGAAAAACTAAACGTCCTGATCGGAAGCCTTCCTTTTCCAGAGAAGGAGGCCAAGGAGCGTTTTAAATTACAGATTTTGGCTTATCTAAAAGAAAATTTGGGCATCGTAGAAGAAGACTTCATCAGCGCAGAGCTGGAGGTGGTCCCGGCCGGCCGGGCAAGGGAGATAGGTTTGGATCGCAGCATGGTCGGCGCTTACGGGCAGGACGATCGCTCCTCAGCCTATGCCAGCCTGGCGGCCATGTTGTCCATAAAAGACCCGACCTATACCTGCATCGCCCTGTTTCTGGATAAAGAAGAGATCGGTAGTGACGGTAGTACCGGGGCCAAGTCCAGGTTCCTGGAAAGCTTTGTCTTTGACCTGGCCAGGTTAGCCAAACTTCCCATCGAGTCAGACACCATCGATGCCTGTTTAATGCGCTCCAAGGCCATATCGGCCGATGTTAATGCGGCCATAGATCCGGACTTTCAGGATGTCCATGAAAAGAGAAATGATGCCAAAATGGGTTATGGCGTGTGTCTGACCAAGTACACCGGATCCGGAGGCAAATACGGGGCCAGCGATGCCAATGCCGAATATATGAGCTGGATCCGAAAAATTCTCAATGAAAATAAGGTCGTCTGGCAGGCCGCCGGGATGGGAAAGGTTGATGAGGGAGGCGGAGGCACCGTGGCTAAGTTCCTGGCTATTTATGGTATGGAGATCGTGGATATGGGCGCGCCGCTTCTCTCCATGCACTCGCCTTTTGAGGTTGCTCATAAGGGTGATCTCTATATGACTTACAAGGCCCTCCGGGCATTTTTGCAGGCCCCTTAACAATGAGCAGTCAGCGTTCAGCTCTCAGCATTCAGCCTTATGTTGTTTACCTTATATTTTGCTGACGTCTGATAGCTGATGGCTGATAGCTAGAATATATTCTCCATGACTTCCTGGAGATTGGAAACGCCGGTCAGGCTGATGGCCTGCCCTTCCCTGGCCTGATCGAGATTGTTTCGGGAAAGCAGGCAACGTGTAAAACCCAATCTGGCGGCCTCTGTCAGTCGTATATCCACCTGGCTTACCCCGCGCACCTCTCCGGCCAGACCTACCTCACCAAAGACCACCATCTTATGATCAACCGGCCGGTCCAAAAAGCTCGAGGCAATAGCCACCACCGCCCCCAGATCCAGCGCCGGCTCATCGATCCGGATTCCGCCCGCCACATTCACATAGATATCCCGGTCGTGCAGCATAAGGCCGACTTTTTTCTCCAGGACGGCCACAAGCAGTGATACCCGCTGAGGATCGACACCGATGGCGGTACGGCGGGGCATACCAAATCCGGCGGGGCTTACCAGGGCCTGCACCTCTACCAGGATAGGGCGCGTCCCTTCTAAACAGGGTACGACCACCGATCCCGAGGCCTCCACCGGGCGTTCCGCCAGAAAGATCTCGGAGGGGTTAGCTACTTCCATCAGCCCCCGATCTTTCATCTCGAAGACACCGATTTCATTGGTTGAGCCGTATCGGTTTTTAACCGTGCGCAGGATGCGAAAGGCGTGCCCCCGGTCTCCCTCAAAATAGAGGACGGCATCCACCATGTGTTCAAGAACACGCGGCCCGGCTAAGGTACCGTCCTTAGTCACATGCCCGACCAGGATGACCGGTACGCCGGTCTCCTTGGCCAGCACCATAAGTTTGGCGGCGGATTCCCGTACCTGACTGACACTTCCCGGGGCAGACCCTATTTCAGACGTATAGAGGGTTTGAATGGAATCAACGGCTAGAAGATCAGGCTTTATATCCTGAAACAGGCCCATGATTTTTTCTACAGAACTTTCCGTCACAATGTACATGTTCGGATGGACGGCCCCGATCCGTTCGCTACGTAACCGGATTTGTTTGACGGACTCCTCGCCTGAGACGTACAAGATCCTGGCCCCTACCCGGCCTACATGATAGAGCGTCTGAAGGAGAAGGGTGGATTTCCCGATGCCCGGGTCACCGCCAATGAGTACGATGGAACCTGAAACCAGTCCACCTCCCAGGACGCGATCCAGTTCTGTACTGCCGCTGGACAGACGTTTTTCTTCAGTCAGGGCTATCTCGTTTATCGCCGTCGGCTTATCTTCTGAACTGAGACCCATGGCTACGGCGCCAGGCCCGGCGTCCTTCACTACCTTTTCCTCTACCATGGTATTCCACTCGCCGCAGTCCGGACAACGGCCCAGCCACTTGATGCTCTGGTAACCACAGACCTGGCAATTAAATGTAGTTCGTACACTCTTTGTCTTCAAAGGCAGATCCTCTTTTCCTAACGTTGGACTTTATATCTTTTTGCAGGAAATGGTCAAATAATAATGGAGGCATCCAAAATTGATAGCCTCGTAAAAAGTAAAAAATTACCGCAGAGATCGCGGAGAATGCTGAGATAACGCATTGAATAGTTTATATTTTTCTCTGGGGGCTCTGCGTACTCAGTGGTGAAAAGGCTTTTTCACGAATTTGCCAAAATTTATGTTGTTCTTTTTTTCACAAAATGTACTTGACAAAGATTTTTCCTTGCGGTATCTAATTGTGAAACATTACTCAATCAAGAGGTGACACCATGCCGTACTACAAAAAATATGGATTTTTCATACCGGCCGAGGTTGAGCCCTGCTGGGCCGACCGGGAAAATAAGGTATTCGCCGGCATCATCATGGAGCGCCAAAACGACCTCTTGGTCAGGGTGCTTAAAAGCCAGGCCCAAATTTCGGTAAAGGCCGGGGATGACATCTGGGTGGCTAAAGAAAAATTCACTATATTCTAATTCTTACCCAATCCTGTTCTCAGGCCATAACCAAGTAGCCACCCAGATATATGGCCATTGTAACGCCTTAGCCACGCCCTGATTTATCCCAACTGTTAGCGTTTTTGCTTGACAAGTTCTTCGTGTTCCTATAGTGTTCACAAACTGAACGCCTTGGGCGCCGAAAATCGAGCGTGGATATGTCAAACTCTCAACCATTCTTCAGGGACGAAGATATCTCAGGACAGAATCCGGCATGCCTTGGAGGCGTTCCGGATCAAACCTGTCTGGCGCCTTCAGCCGGTTGGTATGCTATCTATACCCGATGCCATCACGAGTTTACCATCTGGTCTCAATTACAAAAAAAATCCATTGAAAATTTCTTCCCCTGTGTTACCCGGTGGAGTCGTAGAAAAGACCGGAAGCTAAAAATCCAGGTGCCGCTATTCCCTGGCTATATCTTCATAAGAATCAATTTTACCCCTTATCACGCCCTTGAGGTCTTAAAAATAAATGGCGTGGTTCGCTTTCTCGGAGAAAACAACCAACGCCCGGTGGACATACCCGATATCCAGATTGAATCACTAAAGACTGTTATCGCATCCGGTGAGCAGATCTTGCCGTTTGCCTATCTCCGGGTCGGCCAGAGGGTGCGTGTCCGCAAAGGGCCATTTGAAGGGTGTGAGGGTTTACTGGTTCGTATGAATACAGGGAAAGACCGGCTGGTTATCTCTCTTGAACTTTTGCAACGATCTGTTTCTGTAGAACTGGATGCGGCGGATGTAACGCCGCTGTGATTTAACCTACCCATCAATCACCCCTTAATCGGTTACCAGGTAATACGTATGTAACCGACAAAGCGGAGCTATGTCCTTTTCTTGCTAATCACTCATGACCCATTACGCATCTCTTGAATAATGGAAAGAGAAAAACGTCATTTTTTGCGCCTACTTGATGCCGTTGAACAAAACGGCCATGTGACCCAACGGGAGTTGTCAAAAAGGCTCAATATATCCCTCGGCCTCATCAACCTCTTTATAAAACGCGCCGTCAGAGACGGATATTTCGAGGTTTGTGTCCTGCCGCCTAAACATTCAACATACGTATTGACGCCAAAAGGCCGGGATGCAAAATCACGCCTGGTTGCAGAGTACTTCGACTATTGTTTCAGGTTTTACCGGGATATAAGAAAAGCTATTCAGAAAAGACTCCGGGAACTTGAGAATGACCGCATCCGGGCAATCATTTTTTACGGCGCCGGAGAGACAGCGGAATTGTTGTACCACTGTTTGTACGGAAGCTCCATAACCCTGGTGGGTATAATTGACAGAAAAAACGAAGGGGGTACCTTCTTCGGTCATCCGATCTGTTCGCCGGAGGACCTTTCCACGCTACCCGAGGCCGCGATATTTATAACCACTATAGAAGACTGTGATGAAAAAATAAGAGACATAAGAGAAAACGGCGGCTCTGAGCGGATGGTTTTTGATTTACTCTCATTGGCGCCGCACCAAATTACGTCTAATCCCTAACAATTGCTCGTTGTGGAGGCACCACCTGCGAACCATGAAAATCCCCCCAGCCCCCCTTTTGCAAAGGGGGGCTGGGGGGATTTAAAAGGATTTTCTGAATAATAAAGAAAGCGAGGTTATCTATATGCACCTACGTAAGCGAATTCTGGTTACCGGCGGAGCCGGATTTCTTGGTTCCCATCTCTGCGAGAGACTGCTTAAAGACGGCCATGAGGTGATATGCGTCGATAACTTTTTTACCGGTACAAAGGCGAATATTCAGCCTCTCCTGGACCATTCCTGCCTTGAGGTGTTGCGCCACGATATCACCTTTCCTCTATATGTCGAGGTGGATGAAATCTACAACCTGGCCTGCCCGGCCAGCCCCATTCACTACCAGCATGATCCGGTCCAAACTACCAAGACCAGCGTACATGGCGCTATCAATATGCTGGGGCTGGCCAAACGGCTCAAGGCCAAGATACTTCAGGCCTCGACCAGCGAGGTTTATGGAGACCCGAAGGTTCATCCACAACCAGAAAGCTACTGGGGAAACGTCAATCCCATTGGGTTCCGCTCCTGCTACGATGAGGGTAAGCGCTGTGCCGAGACCTTATTTTTTGATTACCACCGTCAGCACAGACTGCGCATCAAGGTGGCCAGGATATTCAATACCTACGGCCCGCGCATGCATCCCAACGACGGCCGGGTGGTAAGCAACTTTATAGTGCAGGCCCTTTCTGGAAAGGACATCACTGTCTTTGGCGCTGGCTCTCAGAGCCGGTCTTTTTGCTATGTGGATGACATGATCGAGGCCTTTATCCGCCTCATGGACTCCCCGGACGACCTTACCGGGCCGGTCAATCTGGGCAACCCAGGAGAGTTTACTATCCTGGAGCTGGCTCAAAAAATCATCGGCCTGACCAACTCAAAGTCCAGGATCGTATTCAAACCGCTCCCCCAGGACGACCCGATCCAGAGACAACCGGATATCACACTGGCCAGAGAGACACTCGGCTGGGAACCGAAGATCGGCCTGGAAGAGGGCTTAAAACAGACAATTATATATTTTGAACATGCATAGCGAGCGAATACGATGCATTTTACCTTGCATACGGAGATTCCCCGTCCGCCCAAGGCGGACTGCGGGGAGCTTCAAAACTTGTGAAAGAAACGATCGGGGATGTTTGGATTACCCACTTGAAATGAGAAAGAACTAACAAATACAAACTGGCTTCTGTCTTTGAAATCAAGGAGAGATGCGAAAAGGCGGTTAAAGTAGCAAGGAAATTTCTCGACTGGTGGTTTAATCCCCCTCCAGAACATTCCAGCCCGCCATCTTTTTAAGGAGACTTCATGAATACCAACGAAAGACTTCCCGATATCTGCGAAGACGAAATAGACCTGTGGGCTTATCTTGGAGTTCTGTGGAAAAGAAAAGTGCTTATTTTGTCTATTACCCTCCTCTGCGCTATATCGGCTGCCGTCATAAGCCTTCTGCTCCCCAAGAGTTACCGCTCTGAGCTAATTTTGAGCGTAGGATGTATAGGGAATATGGGCAGTATCGATGATGTGAATAATGTTGCAGCCCAAATTAAAAGCAGGCCTTTTCTGGCCACGGTTATACAGAAAAATGGTCTTAAACCGAAGCATCTAAATATAAATGCCTCTGTAGAGCGAAACACCAACTTAATCAATGTTCAGACCGAGGCTGAATCTCCCGAACAGGCCGTGGCGATTGTAAATGCCGTAGCTAACGAGGTAGTAGAAAGGCATAAAGTAAGGTTTGATGAGGCCATGAGAGTAGCCAGGGACATTGAAGCAGATTTAAACGTCCGGATAGCTGCTTCCGAAGCAGAAATCAGGGTGTTGAGGGAAAACCTGGCGAAAATCCAGAGGAATCCAAAAATTGACGTCCCGGCGGTAATCCTATTTACCGCAAACTTAAACGATAGGGGAAACAACCTGGGTACCTTAAAACAAAGGCTTGGAGAAGTTCGGTTAGCCAACAGCCCACTGCGCTCAGAAAATACCAGGGTTGTAGACCCCGCCATATTGCCCGAAGGGTCTGCCAGACCCAAAACGTTTCGCGTTGTATCATTAGGTACGTTTTCAGGTTTTATGATTGGTGTATTTGGTGCCTTTATACAGGAATCATTTGCCCGTAGAAAAAAAGCTAATGAGTAAAAATCGGAGGCGTGGGCTTGAATCCGCTTGCCGGGCCGAAATCTAACTCCGACAGACTCCCGGCACTTTAATAATGATTTTCGGTGTGGCGGGCAAAACTGTGGACAAATGAAACAGGTATTACTCAAAAAAGGACAGATTTTGGTTAAAGATGTGCCGGCCGCAATGTTGTCTGATGGACGTGTGCTGGTGCGGCTCCTGTACTCGTGCATATCCAGCGGCACCGAGTTGGCTGGAATCAAGAATTCTGCGAAACCGCTTTGGAAACGCGTGGTCGAACAACCCCACAGAGTGATTCATAGCATTAAAGATCGCGGGCTTTCTAATTCGCTTAGTATTGCTCGTAGTACCCTCGAGGCTGAATTCCCGATGGGGTACTCTGCAGCGGGTAGAGTGGTGGGCTCAAAAGGCGCAAAGGGATTCCCGGAAGGGGGCTTGGTTGCGGTTGGTGGCCAGTTTGCCAATCATGCCGAGTTGGTTTGCGTCCCCAAGAACCTTGTGGTTAAGGTGCCGGACAATCTGGCCGCTGACCTTGCATCTACAGTAACGATTGGGGCCATTGCGCTTCAGGGTATACGCAGATTGCAGCCCACATTAGGGGAAACTTTTGTGGTAATAGGGCTTGGAGCCATCGGGCAGATTGTAGGACAACTGCTAAAAGCGAATGGGTGTAAAGCGCTTGGTATTGACACTGATGATGATAGAGTGAACATTGCTGCGTCGTTGGGAATGCGGTGGGCGTTCAATTCGAAACTTTTGGATCCCGTTCAGCATACCTACAGATTGACAATGGGCCATGGCGCAGACGGCGTGGTGATTTGTGCATCTACTCCCTCGGATGAGGTTATATCTACAGCTTTTAATATGTGCAGAAAAAAAGGAAGAGTGGTTTTGATCGGGGATATCGGATTAAATTTAAATCGAAGCGATTTTTACAGTAAGGAACTGGATTTTTTTATCTCAACATCCTACGGGCCAGGAAGATACGATACGGCATATGAGGAAAATGGGATGGATTATCCGATCGGTTACGTTCGATGGACCGAAAACCGCAATATGTCGGCATACCTTGATCTTCTGGCGAACAAGAGTATAGACGTGGCATCTTTGATAAGCGACCGTAAAATAATAGATGAAGCCCCTCAGGCTTATGCCCAATTAAGCTCCGGAGCCATGATGGTGCTTTTGGAATATCCGGAGAAGAAGAACGGCGCGGAATCTCTGGTCATTAAAAATTCAACAGCTGAGGTTGTTAAGAAGTCAAAAATAGGCATATCTTTAATAGGTGCAGGGAATTTTGCCCTATCGAATCATCTCCCGAATATCAAAAGGCTTTCGGATAGATGCATTTTGAGAGGGGTTATGAGCCGTAGCGGGCACAAAGTTCTCACGGTGTCGAAGCGCTATGATGCGGCTTATGCGACAACGGATATTAATGAGATACTTGATGACAGGGAAACCGATGCTGTTATCATATGTACTCGGCATAACCTTCATGCCGAGTACGCGCTGCTTGCCCTCAGGGCAGGCAAACATGTCTTTGTAGAGAAACCCCTGGCGGTAAAGCGTAAGGAGATGGAAGAGATATGCGCTTACTTTAACGCTAAAGAGAATAGCGGCCAAATCCTTATGGCAGGCTTTAACAGGAGATTCGCTCCTTTTATAAGGAGAATAAAAGAAGTAGTTGAAAAGAGGACCAATCCATTAATCATAAATTACCGCATGAACGCCGGATATATTCCATCCGATAGTTGGGTACATGGTCCTGAGGGTGGGGGGCGGAACATCGGCGAGGCGTGTCACATATATGACCTATTTACCTACATTGTAGGTTCTAAATTCACTTCTGTTCAGGCTGCTGCAATCTCTAAAGCCAACGGCTACTACCTTGAAAATGATAATTTTATAGCTACTATCACTTTCGAAGATGGGTCCGTTGCTAACCTGGTATATACGGCCATGGGCTCACGGGACCTGCCTAAGGAACGAATGGAGATATATGTGGACGGAATGATAATTGAACTTAACGATTATAAATCTGTTGATATTCATGGCTCAAAGCTTTCAGGGTTTAAAAAAAAGAATCAGGACAAGGGCTTATTTGACGAGATGCATGTTTTTTGTGACGCCCTTATAAGTGGTGGACACTGGCCTATTGAGTTATGGGAACAGATCCAGGCGACCGAAATAGCTCTCCAGGTGGAAGAAATCATCCAAAGGAGATAACACACCGAAGCCGCTTAGTTTATCATTTAAAAAAGTCAGGAATGTACAGGAAACTGAAGCAAATATAAAAATATAATTAGGATTAAGGGTGACTGATGAATAAAAAGATAGAATCCATAATGATTTCATCTAAATATACGATTCGTGAGACTATGAAGATAATTACCGGAGCTGCATCAAGAGGAGCCCCAACCGGCATTGCGCTAGTGGTTAACAATAACAAGAAACTTTTGGGTATAGTAACCGATGGGGATATAAGACGGGCACTGGTAAACGATGTTGATATCGATTCTGCTGTTGAAAATATTATGATTAACGACCCGATAACAGTGCCAAAAGATCTTTCCGAAACGAAAATGATTGAATTGGTGACGAAGAAAGTGGAAACGAGCGGAAGGATCAGAGATGTAAAGGTTGATCAGGTAATTATAGTGGATAAGGACGGAAGGGTAGATGATGTTTTAAACTTTTTTGAGTTGTGGAAAGGCTCTGATGTAAAAAATAAGACGGTTTGTGTTATCGGTTTGGGTTTTGTGGGTCTTACCTTGTCCATTGTTTTGGCCGATGCCGGATTTAAGGTAATCGGTTATGATATAAATAAAGAGGTCGTTAACCATATAAATACAGGGAGACCTCACTTCTATGAAAAAGGCCTCCCGTCGCTCCTGAAATTTCATGTGGCTAGAGGGAATTTAAGAGCCGACTCTGACCTGACGGAAGGGAAGGCGGATATTTATATTTTAAGTGTCAGCACACCAATAGGTAAGAATCGGAAGCCGAATCTGGATTTGCTTAGAAAAGCGACGAGGAAAGTGGGTAAGGTGTTGAAGAAAAGAGATACTGTGATATTGAGATCTACCGTTCCTGTCGGAACAACCCGTAATTTAGTCCTTCCCATTCTTGAGGAAGCATCGGGATTAAAGGCCGATGAAGATTTTTACCTTTCATTTGCCCCTGAAAGAACAGTAGAGGGTAACGCATTGGAAGAGCTGAGGTCTATTCCTCAGGTTATGGGGGGACTGAATAAGAGAAGTCTGGATGAGTCGGTAAACTTTTTTTCTTACTTCAATAATACGGTTGTAAGGGTGCCCTCATTGGAAGCTGCCGAGATGGTAAAACTGATTAATAATTCATTCAGAGATCTCTCTTTTGGCTTTGCTAATGAATTAGCCCTCATATGTGACCGCTGGGGTCTTGACGCGGTGAATATAGTTAAAGCGGCTAACGAAGGTTATCCGAGGAATCCTATTCCAGTACCAAGCCCGGGAGTTGGGGGAGTATGTTTAAAGAAAGACCCTTACTTGTATGCACACTCGGCAGAAAAGGTCGAACATAAGGCTGAGATCTCATTGATGAGTAGAAAAATTAATGAATATATGCCTATGTTCATTGTTCGGAAGGTGGAGTCCTTCATGAAAAGGTATAAAAATAACGCTAACGACGTAAAGGTGTTTATTATCGGATTTGCCTTCAAAGGGGAACCTGAAACCTCCGATACAAGGGGTTCAACAGCTATAGACCTTGTAAATCTGATTAAGGACAAGACAACATGGCGATTAACCGGCTATGATCCGGTAGTCGGTAAAGAGGTTATAGAAAGTAATGGAGTTGTGGGAGCCAGTCTGAGGGAAGGTTTTAAAGGAGCTGATTGCGTTTTAATAATGAACAACCACCGTTCATATCTGGACATGGATATTCTCGGCCTCACTAATCTCATGAGTAAACCGGCCTTGCTTTTTGATTGCTGGCATTTATTTCCCTGTGCGGAAATAGAAAGAGTAGAAGGTATTGTTTACGAGGGATTAAGTGGCAAGAATTAAGGCTGTAGTATTTGACTGGGACGGGACGATTGTCAATACTATGCCGTTGAAGATAAATAATGCCGCATCAATGTTCGAAGAAATATACAATGCGGATGCAGAAAATGTCTCATTGAGCTACAGGAAATATTCAGGTGTTTCAAGAAAGGAACTTTTCAATCTCATTGCAATAGAAAATATGGGCAGAGAGTTGAGTCTTCTGGAGTTTAACAGGCTCAGTTCAGAATTTACTTTGAGGAATACCACTTCTTATAAGGAAAACAGGGTGTTCGATGAAAAGAATAGGGAACTTCTGCAGTGGCTTGCGGCAAGGGGTTTTGAATTATTCGTTTCGAGCTCGGCGGTAAAGGAAGAGATATGTGAGTTAGCTGTATTTCTTGATATAAAAAAATATTTTAAGGAAATGCTCGGCGCTTCCGGTGATTTCATAAAGGGGAAAGCCCATATGAGCTATATTAAGAATAAATATGGACTCAAGACGGATCAGATCATGTTCGTAGGTGACGAGAAGGCGGATATGAGACTTGTGGGCAGGCTGGGCGTTATTTGTGTGGGTATAGTGAACGGCAACCCGGACAGCGCTTTGGATAGAGAGTTTGCAGATTATGTAATCAGTGATTTGTCTCAATTAAGGGAGATTTTGACCGTTCTTTAACGTTGTTATTGTAGACGGAGGATATCCGCAGCATTAATGGGTATGAAGAATTCATAAGTAATCAAGGAATATTGCCATGAAAATGATTCCGGTTATGGAGCCGTCCTTTGAGGGGAATGAAGAGCGTTACCTCATGGATGCTCTTCAAAGCGGCTGGATATCCTCAAAGGGAAAATATATTGAGCTGTTTGAAAAAGGGTTTGCGGGGTTTTTAGGCGCAAAATACGCAGTAGCGGTCTCAAGCGGTACGACGGCTCTGCACCTGGCGCTTGTCGCCCTTGGAATAGGAGAGGGTGATGAGGTTGTTGTTCCGAACCTCACGTTTGCCGCCAGTGCAAACGCCGTAATTCACGCCGGAGCCACGCCGGTCTTCGTGGATTCGATGGAATCCCATTGGAACATTGATCCGAAGGAAGTGAGAAAAGTCATTTCTCACAGAACGAAGGCTATCATGCCCGTACACCTCCTGGGGTATCCATGTTTAATGGGTGATATCCTCGAAATAGCCGGAGAGTATTCATGTTTTGTAGTTGAAGATTGCGCGGAGGCGCATGGGGCCTCAATAAACGGCAAGAGGGTAGGATCAATAGGCGAGATCGGATGTTTCAGCTTTTACGGGAACAAAATAATAACGATGGGCGAAGGTGGAATATGCGTGACCGATGACCAGCGACTTTATGAAAAGATGAGGATTTTGCGGGATCATGGGATGAACCCTCTAAAAACGTATTGGCACGACATGATAGGATATAATTACCGTCTGACAAATTTGAGCGCTGCCATTGGAGTGGCCCAGCTTGAAAGATTAGATGAGATCCTTGAAAAAAGAAAATCGCTGCGCTTTGTATACTATGAAGAACTTCAGGGAATATCCGGATTGGAATTCCGGTATGAAAGCCCCGGCGAGATTGCCGACTGGCTTTTCCCAGTATTTATAGATGAAAATATACTGGATATTAGCCGTGATGAGCTGATAGTGGAACTGAAAAAGAGAAATATTGATACGCGTCCGCTTTTCTACCCGTTGCACAAAATGCCTCCTTACAGGAATTTTCCCAGAGGCGGTGGAATGCCGAATTCGGAGCTTTTCGCCCGATCCGGTATTCTATTGCCCTTTTATACAATGCTTGAACCGGAGAAGATACGGTACATAGGAAAAAAGATACGTGAACTATGTGGATAAAATTCATTTCCGTTTCCCCAAGCTGTTCACTAATAATGTCATAAGTAATTACGTATCATGCTGGTTTGTATTACTATGTTTTCATGAAAACACCGGCCATCTCAGATCCGGAAACTATGATACTTGCGCTTCAAGACGAAATTCATCGATCTCAAGAGACGCGCTACGACCATCGGCTCCATGCCGTCCTTCTGGCCGCACAAGGTGTAACCTGCCCTGAATCCGCGCCGACCGCCCGGGTCGCCCTATAGTCCGGCCTTCAATCCTATCGAACGGGTCTGGAAGTTGATACATAGGCGCTGCACTCATAGCGAATATTTTCCATCGCTGAATAGCATCGCTACGGCCATCGAAACCAAATTCGAGGAATGATCTTCCGGCAACAGCGCTCTGAGAAAACTATGCGCAATTAGTTAAGTTGCTATATACAAAAAACAGGAATTAAAGAGGAAAATATTGTTGGGGGAGGAGTCTTCTCCTGTGGACGCCTTGGGAGGACTGTTTATAGGTGAATGGTGGGCTGCAAAGGGGTATCTGGAGAAGATAACGGACAGACACTACCGTTTAGCTATCGCGGAGTTTGGTAAATATTGGGAGATATCATCGTATCTCAATGATCTGGAAAGATGGACCGTATTCAATAAGGATTCAAAACAGGGCTGCAAGGAGTTTATACCTGTTTTTTTTGCAGGCGGCGGGGGGGTTTTGTTCGACCGATACGGTCAGTTCCCTCTAATAAAGCGTTCCGGTAGTGCGCCGACAAACCCTGGTAAATTTACCATCCCGACCGGGCGCTTTGACTCGACGGAAGAGATACTGGAACCCGACCTCATGGTTCGCGAACTCTGGGAAGAAGTAGTGGTTTACAAATGTGATAAGATCGTGCCGGGTTGGCAGCTCTTTAACCCGGAAAAATTTAAGGAGGAATTCGGCAGAGAGTGCCTGGACACCCTCACAATATGCTGGGAAGAAAAAGAGAGCCGGTTTGAAGGATGGGTGAGTATAGGCTCACGGTTTGAGATTAACGCTGTTATCCCCGTATATACGGATGTGGACCTGTCTGAATTCCGGTTTGAGGACGGTGAAAAAGACCATAACGGTCGAAACCTTGGGCGTCAGGTCAAGTTATGTTCCGCGAATGCACAGGATTTCCTTTTCGATGAGAAAAATATGACCGAGCATGCGATGACGGCCTTCCACAACATAAGGTCTATTTTAGGCGGTTGCAAAAGAAGCGGATATATGCTGGAGGAAAAATGAAAGCGGTGATAGTTGCTGAAGCGGCTTCGAACCATAATGGGGATATCGGTATTGCCAGAGAAATGATCCATGCTGCAAAAGAGGCAGGTGCGGACGTGATAAAGTTTCAGTCGTATCTGGGTTCAAATGTGCGGGATAACCATCCGGATAAGGAAAGGTTCATGAGTGTCAACCTTTCAGACGAAGCGCATTTTGAATTGATGGAAGAGTGCAGGAAGGCTGGAATAACATTTTATACGACATGCTTCGACATCGGGCGGATAGATTTTCTGCGGTCCCTCGGCCTGAAAAATATAAAAGTGGCCAGTTATGACATGGTAAGCAGGCAGATGGTCGGCAAACTTGCGGATAATTTCAGTCACCTGATCCTCTCAACCGGCAGTGTTCCGCGGGACGAGATCAAAAAAACGGTAGACATGCTCAAGACCAAAAACGGATGCAGATTCACTCTATTGCACTGCACCACCCTTTACCCCACGCCGCCTGAAAAAGTCAGGCTTATGCGGATGAATTGGCTTAGGACATTAACACCCAATGTGGGATTCAGCGACCATACTCTTGGGGTCGATGTGCCCAAGGCTGCCATTGCGATGGGAGCGGTAATGATCGAAAAACATTTTACACTGGACAAGAAAATGAAGGGCAGAAGCCATCACCTTGCATGTGATCCGGTGGAACTGAGGGAACTAGCGGATTACGCGGTGTTTTTTGAAAAAATCAAAGGGGAAGACCCGGAATCTTTCTCGAAAGAAGAGCTGAATACATACGAGTGTTACCGTGGCCTGCTGGGCGAAGGAATTTGAAGGTATCCATGCAAAATATTATAGTTGATATTTACCATCAAAGGACTGTTGATGAGATTCTCGGCATTGACGGTTTCCATGAAAAGCGTATCAGAGAAATACGCGATGCGCTTCCGGCTGCGGTTGTCAATGTCATTGACCGCGGCGTAGAGTGGGAGAGCCCCGATGGCAATCTTGGCTTTTTACGCGATTCCAGAGGCATATTAAAAGCGGCAGTTGATTTGAGCTACCCCTTTTTCAATCTGAAAACGATTCCTGAAGGGTTGCGGCGGTTCAGAGAAACAGAGGCTACATATCTGGTGACGCACGCGCCATCGGGAGCTGCGGTCCCTGCACTGATTATAACTGAGGGGTTTGATGATTTCGAGCTTGCCAAGCATGACTGCTTCCCCTTTATGATAACCGAGAAAGAGGCGGTGCGTCTTTCTTCTGCGGATGATTTACCCAAATATTATGAGTACTTAGACAAGGAATCTTTCTATTATTCAACCGAAGAACAAATGAAGCAGGCAATAAAGTACAAGGACAACCTCGGCGACTACTGGGGCAAGGATGTAACACACGATCCCATTCTATCCCGGTCGTCGAGAGATGTTCCTCAAAGAATAGAAACCCTGCTTTCGATACCGACGGGCAAGCGGTGTCTTGATGTGGGATGCAGTTGCGGCATTATTACCACAAAGCTGGCGGAAAACGGAAAGATAATAACTGGTGTGGAAATTGTACCACACCTATTCGAGGAAGCTGAACAATTAAGAAATTACCTGCCCGCCGAAATACAAAAGAACATCAGTTTTATTAACTCACCGATAGAAGAATGCGAATTCGAACCCGAATCCTTTGATGCCGTCTACATGACCGAAACCTTTGAACACATTCCCCACTCCATACATAAGAATCTTATAGAAAAGATCCTGGCATTTCTTAAAAGAAATGGAAGCGTGGTCTTTTCGGTTCCAAACCGGTATCCGGCAAAAAAGTATGTGGAAGAGGGAAGACACCGCTGGGACTGGTTCAACCACGTCACTCATTACACTGCTAAAAGCGTGGAGTATTTTTTGAAGACATACTTTAAGAATATTTCTTTCCATCCTATTTACGATGAACCGGTCAAGGAAGGGATTTTTTTGATCTGCAGGGCATGGGAAAAGAAATGAACGTTTTGGGTGTTATCCTTGCGAGGGGCGGGTCTAAGGGCGTGAAAAGAAAGAATATGAAACCGCTTGCGAACGTACCCCTTGTAGCATATACGATTATAGAGGCGCAACGTTCGCGCAGATTAACAAGGCTGATACTCTCTTCAGAAGACAGGGAAATACTTGAATTGTCATCAAGTCTGGAATGTGAAATAATCCTGCGGCCTTCCGAACTCGCATCCGACAGTGCTGCATCGCCGCCATGTCTTATTCATGCGGTTGAGGCGATCGAAAAATGTAGCGGTTTTAAAACGGATGTAGTGGTACTACTGCAACCGACAACGCCGTTCAGGACGTATAAGACAATAGATGCATGCATAGAGCTTCTTCTTGAAAAGGGCGTTGATTCCGTTGTCTCGGTGATGAAAGCCCCTCATTATGTAAATCCCCATTGGGTAAGGAAGATTGAGGACGGGTTTTTAAGGCCATACCTGAATGTTAAGGATTTTACGCGGAGACAGGACTTGCCGGAGGTATATTGGCGGAACGGTCAGGTCTATGCTGTAAGAAAAGAGGTCCTGTTTAAAACAGGGGATCTGTATGGCGAAAAGTGCCTCCCTTTCATAATGGATGAAGATTTCCAGATTAATATAGACCATCCTGTCGATTTCAGATTTGCAGAATATCTTCTGGAAAAAGGGGAAATTGATTTTGACGCCGGATATATACAAAAGAAATATAAGGAAAGGACAGCAGGGTAATCCCGGCCTCCGGCAAGGGACATTAAGGTACTTTGCCATTGGCGATTGCCCCCGGCGTATCAGGCCTGGCTCTATAGAGCCGCTTCGCAAGATATCTAAAAACTGATGACTTCCGCAAATAAATACGTTTCCATCGTTTCTAACAGGATATTTGTACTTCTGATAGGGATGCTGGCAAATATCATGCTTGCAAGGCTTTTGGGGCCTACCAAGCTCGGAATCATAGCCATTATTATGCTCATTCCGCAATTCTTTGAGACGTTCGGACGCTTAGGCATGGGGGTAGCCTCGGTCTATAAGATATCAAAGAAGGAGATGGATATAAGGGATGCCGCCGCTGTCTTATTGATTGCATCATTTATAATCGGAAGCATCCCGACACTGCTATTTTATGCGTATAGTGACCTTTTTATAACCACTTTTATAAAAGAGCATGGGGTGGCCACCTGGTATTTTCTTGCCATACTTGTGACCCTCCCCCCGCGTTTCATAATTAATTACTTTACCTATATTTTTGTAGCAAAAGAAGATATTCATACAATAAACAGAATAAGGTTTATTAACGGTGTTCTTCCGGGCATTACAGGAATTATCTTATTCTTGACCACTTCTCTGGACATAGGAGCGGTCATTTTAGGGCACTCTTTAATAAATATATTTGCAGCCTTATACACATTATGGAAATTCAGGCTTACAACGGGAAGATTTCCCTCTGTATCATCAAAGGTTGTTCATTTCCGCTCTCTTCTGAGCTATGGGTGTAAAGTATATCTCAGAAATGTTATCAGCTCCCTTCACTACAGAATAGACTTGTGGATAATTGCTTATTTTTTAACTCCGCCTCAGGTTGCCTTTTACAGTCTGGCAGCAGGTTTTGGTCAGAAGATATGGTTACTGAATGCAACTGATATCCTGGTCCTGCCAAGGGTCGCCTCAGGAGAAGACAAATATGGGAAAGGCCTAACAGCTACAGCTTTTCGTAATACACTTTGGCTTATGGCGGTGGTAGGATTGTTTGTCTACTTTTTGGCTCCAGTCGCCGTGGAAATTTTCTACGGGAAGGATTTTCTGCCCTTGCTTTCTTCGCTTAAGATTCTTTTACCCGGGATCGTGGCAATGGGGGCAGGCATATCATTGAACCACTATTTTATTGGCAAGGCCAGGGTAGGGATGATCAATTACATTTACGCATCAAGTGTTGTCCTGAATGTTGCTCTTAACCTGCTACTGATTCCCCGTTTGGGGATCCGGGGGGCGGCCATATCTTCAACAATAACATACACCGCTTCTACACTTATTTTGGCTTTAATCTTTGCGAAAGAATCTGATATAAATCTTAAAAAACTGGTGTTACTTGATGGGTCTGATTATCTGCATTACAAAAGATTTTTCTCTGACGTAAGTAAGAAGTTCAGGATCAAGGAGAGCTTGCAATTATAACAAAAGCGTTGGTTGCCAGACTGACCGTTACGGTAATTCTGAAATGTAACACTACCTTAGAGATCAGTAAAGAAATCTGATTTTAATAAAACCATAGAACTTTATAGAGAAACACAAGATATGAAAAAAACAAAACTTTTACGCGATCTGATATTACAAAAAAGAATTGTCCGCCTTATCGGGGCGCATGATGGATTGACCGCCAAGCTCGGTGAAAACCAGGGCTTTGATGGGATATGGGCATCGGGACTGGAAATTTCTACCTCATATTGTGTGCCGGATGCAAACATATTGACAATGAGTCAATACCTGGAGAGGACCTGCGAGATAAATGATGCAGTTGCCATACCTGTTATGGCGGACTGTGATACGGGATATGGAAATTCCAACAATGTTATCTATATGGTTAAGAAATATGAGGCGGCAGGTATCGCTGCAATATGTATAGAGGATAAGAAATTTCCGAAAACAAACAGTTTTATCCCAGGAAAGCAGGAACTCGCGTCTGTTGCGGAATTTGTTGGAAAAATAATGGCTGCCAAGAGTGCGCAGACAGACCCGGACTTTATGGTAGTTGCCAGGGTGGAGGCATTAATAGCAGGCTACGGAATGGACGAGGCGCTCATGAGGGCAAAGGCATACCATGAAGCAGGCGCGGATGCAATATTGATACATTCCAAGAAAAAAACGCCGGATGAGGTATTAGAATTCGCACGCCGCTGGGGAAATCGGTTGCCGCTGGTAGTTGTTCCGACATCCTATTATGAAGTAAGCGCCGAAGAGCTTGCAGATTCCGGGATAAGTGTCGTGGTCTATGCAAACCATGGCATAAGGGCCTCCGTGAAGGCAATCGAGTCCATATATGGCGAGATTCTGAGAACGGGTTCTACAAAGAGCGTTGAGGGAAAGATTACTACAATGAAGTACATATTCGAGCTTCAAGGCATGCCGAAAATGAAGGAGGATGAAAAACAGTTTCTCCATGGTGACAGGGAAAAGACAATTGCGGTTATAGCGGCGGCGGGAGATCATCTGGAAGAACATTCCATGAACAAGATTGCTTCCGAAATACCGATCTCCATGCTCGACATAAATGGCAAGCCGCTTTTACAAAGGCAGGCTGAAACACTGCACAAATCAGAAATCTCCGAGATATTTGTGGTAACCGGTTACAAAAGAGAACTAATAGATGTGGATGGCGTAAGGCTTCTTGAGAACACAGACTATAAAAATACGGGCATTCTTCATTCCGTCATGCAGGCAGGAAAACACATGGACTCAAAAGCGGTAATTTCCTACGGCGACATCTACTTTGAGAACGTGATACTGGAACTCCTTTTAAAAAGCCCGGAGGATATTACAATTCTTGCGGATTCCGGCTACGACTCCAAGGATTATGCACAAGACAAGCTTCTGGATCTTGTAATCACCGATAGCGCACCGGTAAAGGCTAAACGTAAATTACACGAAGCCTCCGTAAAAAGGGTGAAGCAAATAGGCATGAAGATTGACAGGGATCAGGCACATTTTGAATTTCCCGGTCTGCTGGTGCTTTCAAAAAAGGGAGCCAAAATATTCAGGGGAATTTACGATGTCTCTGCTAAAAAATATGCGGGAAAACCTTTCCATGAGGCCCCTGTATTTGAGAGGGCAGGCCTGGCGGACCTGCTGCAGGAGATTATTGACCTGGGCCATCCTGTGGCGTGTATTGAAGTGAATTCCGGGTGGATGGAACTACACTCATTTGAAAACTACAAGCTTGCATGTTTGCTGATTAAATAGATAAATGGCTGTGTCTGAATTCAATGCGTTTTTAAATGGCGAAAAGCCGGCGGGTAAATTAATCCGTGAACTGGGATTTTTGAAATTCCTTTTATGCTTGCTTCAGGCAGATAAGGAAGTTTTATTGCGAAGAATTCATAGGGCAATTAACAATAGATACACTCTTTTTATGAAAAGACACCGCAACAAGATACTGATACCCCTTCTAAGGACAAGAGATTCCTTGGACGTATCTTTGTTTAAGCGGAAAATGATTCCGTTGCACCAAAAACTCAAAGGGCATCTGGAGTCTCAAGGAAGGGGTTGGGGAAGTCACATTTATGCCGGAGGGTATTACTATCAGGGATGGAGTGATATAGGCATCCGGGGATTCCGGGAAACGAATAAGCGGCTAAAAGAGTACGAAATAGATAACTACCTGTCGCCGGGGAAATATGCCCTGGACATAGGATGTAACAGCGGTTTTTTAGCGCTGAAAATCGCTCTGAAGGTAAGGCATGTGGATGCCGTGGATTTTAACCCGTTTATTGTGAATATGGGAAGGGAAGTGCAGAGGGTTCTTGGCATTAAAAATGTAAATTTTGTAATCGATGATTTCAGCAAAATGAAGCTTGATAAAAAATACGATTTAGTTTTTTCGCTCGCCAACCATCAGACCGGGGATAAGAACCTGAATCTTTCCTTTATAGAGCACATGGAAAGGATTCATGGAATATTAAAGGAAGACGGGTATCTCATGTTTGAAAGCCATACACCCGAATCAAAAGATCCTAATTTTATTAGAATGATTGAGTCAATCACGCACCTCTTTCGCATTGAAAAGAAAAAAAGGATTCCCCAGTACAAACTAAATTATATTGGGGATAGATTGTTTTATGTCTTGGCGAAAAAACCGGTTTCTAAACAGATATGATAGAATACAAAATACTGCGATAACTTATGGCGTCATATACAATTGAAGATATCAAAAGATGCCGAAGGGGAAATTATAACTACATCGGCGGACTTATCTTAGTTGATTTCCTGGCCGTAAGGATTGCATGGTTTGTGGTTAATTACACAAGATTAACCCCCAACAAAATAACTTTAATACATTTCATTCTTAAATTGTGCGCCTCGCTCTTTTTCTATTTTGGGCTAAGGAATTACCTGATTCTTGGCGCCCTTGCCTACCTTATAAGCATTACGCTTGATGATGTGGATGGAAAGGTTGCGCGTGTCAGGGGAGAAGAATCTCCGATGGGAAAATATTATGATTATCTTGCTGATGCTGCGGGTGATTTCTTGTGCCTTGCGGCCTTGATTTACAGCCAGTATGTGATTGTTAATCGTGAATTATGGCTGGTTGTAGGGATGTTGCTTCCCTTTTTATACCTGTTTGTAAGCTACGAGAGCATATTATTTAGAGAGGCTATGGTTAACAGTAATAAAGAGGTCGCAGTGGATAAATCAGCTCGGGGTGAGAAACTTGTGGGCTTTCTCGAGATATTCGCCGGTAAATTCAAGGCGATTACAAATAAGTATAAAGTCTCATACCTTACTTTGGACATGGCAGATATCGCGATACTGTTTTTTGTTGTAGGTCCTTTTTTCGGACTGGTAAATATTTTTCTGCTTATAGGAACATTTTTTATTTTGGAGAAACTATTAGTAGAAAAAATCGTATTTATCCTCAGAAACAAAAAGGCATTTTTGCCCGGCACGGTTATATAAAATCAGGAATTCTGTAAAAGGATAAGGAGAGATGAAAAGGGAAAAAAGGTTTGAAAGCTGGAAAAACGTCTGGGAAAGAAAGGGGCGGGAAGCTAAAGGCATCACCCTTTCCGAGCTGATCACTGCTGACGGCTTTGATGGTGGGGCAGGAAAGATGGATGAGAAGATGTGGACGGAACGAGTTGAGAATATTAAGGCCAGCTTGAAACTCTATGAAGCCGATTCACTGCTTGAAGTTGGCTGTGGTTCCGGCGCAATGCTGTTGCCTCTTTCTGCCATGAACCTGAATCTGGCGGGAATAGATTACTCCGCTCCGCTTGTCAGCATTGCCCAAAAAGCCGTACCGGATGCCGAGATAAAAGTTTCAGAAGCCTCTTCAATACCATTTCCCGACGGCTCTTTTTCAAGGGTATTATCGCACGGGGTTTTTCACTACTTTCCTCACGAAGATTACGCAAAGGAAGTTATGGCAGAGATGCTGCGTGTTCTTAAAAAGGGAGGAGGGCTTCTGATATCCGATGTGCCGGACATGGAAAAAAAAGAAGAGAGCGAGGGAAGGCGCAAGTCCCTGGCGGAGAGCGATGGGAAGAACTACCGGACAGGATCTGAAGGGGATTTTAGCCATCTCTATTTCACGAAGGGATTTTTTACGGATTTCTTCAAATCGTATGGTTTGAGGGCCGCGATCCTTGAATGGCCAGAGGAAAAATACGGCAACGCCAGGTTCAGATTCCATGTATCAGTTTGGGTTAGATAGAATTTTACGAAGGTTATAGGCGGGATATGAAAGCAATTATTCTGGCTGCCGGTGTAGGAAAGCGGTTAGGGCAATATACAAACGAGCCTAAATGTCTTTTACAAATCGATGGAGAGACCTTGCTTAGACGCTATATGAGGGTTCTTGATGCCTTTAATGTAAGGGATATAATTCTCGTGGCGGGATATAAGCATGAAAAATTGGAAACGGAGGTTAAAGAGTCAGGTTTTGGGGATAGGGTCAAGATAGTGGTAAATCCTGATTTTGAGGAAGGAAGCATACTCTCCCTTTGGCACGCAAGAAAAGAGCTAAACGATGATGTGTTGATAATGGATGCCGATGTGTATTTTGTGGAGGAGATATTAGACATGATATTTTCTTCACCTAAGAAGGATTTCTTTCTGCTTGATACCACTTCAATAAACGATGGCGAAGCGGTGATGGTAGGTTTTGACGGAGACAGGGCGGTGGCACAGGCAAGGGGTCTAAAAGGAAATTTTACCGTCCTAGGCGAAATGGTCGGATTCACCCGGCTCTCTGCAGCAGTTGCCGACAAAATGTCTTCCCTTTTGGAACGGAAAGTGGAAGAGGGAGAAAGGAATATCGGTTATGAATTCTTGTTTTCAGAGATGTTTGATGTGTGCCCGATATCATATGTAGCAGTTGATGGTCTTAAGTGGGTAGAGATAGATTTTCCCGAAGATGTACTAACGGCGCAAGGCCTTGCCGCAGAAAAAAAAGGAGCATCATCCCATGGGGTTAAACATAAAACGGAACATACTTCTTAATCCCGGACCTGCCACTACCACAGACAGCGTGAAGCTGTCATTGGTTGTGCCGGATATCTGCCCCCGCGAAAAAGATTTTTCCATAATTATGGAGGAAGTTCGGCGTGGCCTTTTGGAAGTTGTAGGCGCTGACGAAAGATACGCTTGCGTGCTTTTCTCGGGCTCGGGTACTGCCGTCATGGACGCGACGATCAACTCCACAATAAAACCGGGGAAGAGAGTATTGATTATCAACAACGGAGCATACGGCGAGCGGATGGTGAAAATAGCCGAAGCGTATGGCATAGGTTTTCTTGAGCTGTCTTTCAGGTGGACTGACCCGCCGGACCTGCTTTTGCTGGAAAAAGTATTGATTGAAAACAAAGATGTTACGCACGTAGCGATGGTTCACCATGAGACCTCTACCGGGATGCTCAACCCGCTGGAAGACGTCTGCGCTATCGCAAAAAGGCTGGGACGCGAGGTTATCATTGACGCCATAAGCTCTTATGCAGGGATCCCGATTGATGTCAAAAGGCATGAAATTGACTACATAATGTCAACATCAAACAAGTGTATTCAAGGAATGGCGGGCCTTTCTTTCGTGATCGCCAGAAAAGAACCGCTGGATAAACTCTCAGAGATACCGCCGCGTTCTTTTTACCTGAATCTTTACCGGCAGTACCGCTACTGGGAAGAAAAAAGAGAGATGACCTTTACACCCCCCGTACAGTTGGTATATGCACTCAGACAGGCATTAAAAGAGTATTTCGAAGAAGGGGGGGGAATTTTTCGCCATAGACGATATTCGGAAAACTGGCATACCCTTACAGACGGCTTGCGTAAGTTAGGCTTCAGGTTTTTGTTGCCTGAAGGCCTGCAGTCGCGGATACTGACCACTGTCTATTTCCCTGCAAGCCCTTATTTTAGTTTTGAAAAACTCCACGATATGCTCTATCAACGTGGCTTTACGATTTATCCCGGGAAAATAAGCAAAATGGATACATTCAGAATTGCAAACATGGGCGCAATAGATAAAGGTGATGTGATTAATTTTTTGAATGCACTTGAGGAGACTCTTGGACAGATGGGGATAACGATGCCTATGGAGGCCTTACATTGATTAGGGCTGGTAATTTTTTAGAACTCCTTAATTCAAAAGGGCAAAATCCGTTTATTGGTGTTCCCTGCTCCTTTATAAAACCGTTGATCAATTATGCTATTAAATCGGAAAAGTTGGAATATCTCCCGGTAAACAATGAGGGAGAAGCGGTTGCCGTGGCAACCGGCGCCTATCTTGCCGGAAAGCGCCCGGTTGTAATGATGCAGAACTCCGGGCTGGGGAATTGTGTGAGCCCGTTAACCTCTCTGAATTACGTTTATCGGATTCCTATTTTGATGATTATAACCCTGCGTGGAGAAACCGGGATAAAGGATGAACCACAACATGAGCTAATGGGAAAAATAACGGTTGATATGCTGGACATAATGAAAGTGAAAAACGATTTCTTTCCAGACAAGGAAGAAAACATTGAAAAGGGCATAGATGCCGCGCTGGATACAATGGAAAAAAGCGGTCTCCCCTACTCTTTCATAATGCGTAAGGACTCGGTTGAAAAAGTAGAGACTGCAAAAAATGAGGGCAAGCGCCTTTACAGGGGGAAACTGATCCCGTGTGCTAAAAGAGGTGATCTCAGATTGCGCCGTGCGGGAGCGATTGAGATAATCACGGGGCTTCTGGGGATGCAGACCATGGTTGTTTCTACCACGGGAAAGATATCAAGAGAGCTATTTGCGATGCATGACCTCCCTAACCAGATGTACATTGTGGGCTCAATGGGATGCGCGTCCAGCATCGGACTCGGGCTTGCCATGTATCAGCCGGGAAAAAGAGTCGCCGTTCTTGACGGTGATGGAGCGGCGCTTATGCGCCTGGAGTCGTGGGTTTCAATAGGTCATTTTGCTCCCTCCAATTACATTCACTTCTTGCTGGATAATGAGGCATACGAATCTACCGGTGGCCAGCAGACCTTGTCCGGCTCCGTAAATTTTCCTGAAATAGCGATAGCATGCGGTTTTGCATCGGCGGTAACAGTTTATGAGAGAGAGGAACTGGAGAAAGAGATCAAAAGGGCGTGCGCGTCACCCGGGCCTCACATCGTCCATGTGAAAGTCAAAAGCGGAGCGGCTTCCGACCTTGGCAGACCAAACCTGAGCCCTGTGCAAGTGAAAGAAAGGTTCATGGATTTCGTGCGAGGAAATAAGGGGTGAGCGGAATGAGATGTGCGGACAACAGGTTTGACTGTCGCGTAAAGGCGCAGACCATTGACACAAAAGGGCGACGGTGATGTCCGGGCAGAAAACTATATTTCTTTCGTTACCGTATCCTATGTCTGCCCGGAACTTCCTCCGCAATCCCTTCTATGACTACCTTGCATCCAGGTTCAGGACTGTTATTTTCTCAAGCATGGCAGATGATCCTGAGTTTAACAAAGAGTTTAAAAGAGAAAACGTTGTTATTAAACCATCGGTGTTTGAAATTAAAAAAAGCTTGCTTAATAAGCTGATTTTCAGAATTTATCGTTATGGAGACCGCTACTACTTTTACAACGGGAAGTCTTTTCACGGAGTTCCCCTGAACCTGATTTTGAAAGACAAGTTTAACAAACGTGATGAACTTTTCAATCGCATTTTCGGAAAAATATTTATCCTGTTTCCCTTCTTAAACCGCCGGGCTGTTGATTACGTCCGCAAGATTTACATCAGCCCCTACTACCAAAATATGATAGACGAATATAAGCCCTCAGCCTTGTTTTCATCACACCCCTTCGTTGACGGCGATGTGCAGTTGGTCATTAACGCAAAACATCGCCGCATTCCGACCATAAGCATGATACATAGCTGGGATAACCTTACAGCGAAAGGGAGAATACTGGAACCCGCCGATTATATTACTGTCTGGAATGAAATCATGAGAAGCGAGATGCTCTATCTTTATCCTCAGTTAAAAGAGGAAAGCGTGCTTACGGTAGGCATTCCACAACATGATTACCTCCTTAACGATGACTGGCTTATGGAACGTTCGGCGTTTTTAAAAAGCATCGGGGCGGATCCTTCAAAAAAAGTCATCACGTATATATCGAGGGGCGGCAAATATTCAAACTACAAGGAAAGCGAAAACATCAGATCAATTATTGAGACTATTCAGAACGGAGGATTTGCGGAAAAAGCACAATTGATTATCCGTGAAATACATGGTCTTACAAGGCTTCAGTACTGTCATACTCTTGGGCCGATACCCGATGTTATATACGATGTGCCCGATAGCTCGTGCTTTCCAAGTATAAGGCCGGATCACAGATGGAAGAACGATCCGTCCTCTCTTTACCACCTTGGAAACCTTTTGAAGCACAGCGACGTGATAATCAACTACGCATCAACAATTACACTTGACTCCGTATATTTTGATAAGCCGATCATCTGGCCTATATACGAGTGGACAGGTCTGAAAGGCAGCGAGCAGGATGAGTTTGGAAGGCATGAGCTTGAATATCCCTGCTATCAGCCGATGATGGCCACAGGAGCGCCCGATATAGCTTCATCCCCGTCAAATCTCGTTGAGCTTATAAAAAATGCGCTGAAACATCCAAAGGAAAAATCAAAACAGAGAAACGAATTGCAACTGAAGTACAACCCGTTTAACGATGGGAAGGCAGGTTTGCGGGTTGCAAAGTTAATAGAAAGCGTTGCCGATGGAAAATCAGCAGGGCTGAATTGAAGCATGATGTCAGAGTATGGATTTTTAGACCACCCTGTTTTTATTACCGGCCATGCTACATCCGGAACAACTCTTTTGAGGAACATTTTAGATGGCCATCCTGAACTTCTTGTTATGCCTGTTGAAACAAACCTTCGGGCTATAATAAGACGTGACGGTTTGTTTGTAAATGATTTCAATATAGAAAAATTTTTAACATCCGGGCCGGAAACAGGTATCTACAGTCTTCATCATAAAAGAGCATCTCTAGCAGGCGGGGATCGTGACTATAACGATTTTGATTTTGAAGCGTTTAGTCATAGTATTAAGGAGAATTGGGATGGAGAATCGGCAAAAAGCCTGCAATTGAGTTTATTAAAGAGCTTTTATGAGAAGTCCCGGTTTAAAGGCACAAAACCGAAGATGTGGATTGAAAAGACCCATGGCAACGAGCTTTATCTGGATCTTTTTTTCAAATGGTATCCCAATGCAAAAGCTATACACTTAGTGCGGGACCCTTATGATAATTTCGCCTCGTACCGGAAAAAAATGAAGAAGAAAGGCGGTGTCGTTACGGCCGTTTCGTTCTGTAACGAGTGGCTTGAATCAAGTAGAAAAATTGTATGGTTGAAGAAAAGAAATCCCCAAAGGATAATGATCATTCGGTTTGAAGACTTGCTGGAAGGCCAGGAAGAAAATATTAAAAAGATATGTGACTTTCTAAAAATATCTTTCCACGATTCTTTAAAAACACCAACAAGCTATGGCATACCGTGGTCAGGAAATTCACAGCAAAACATTAAATTTAACGGTATCTCCAGAGAGCCTATAGGATCACATAAAGATAGTCTGGATAAGAAGGAAATCGATTGCCTTAGCTATGCGCTTTCGCAATTTCGACCATTCTTTTACTGGAAATATCCAAAAGCGAATATCCACACCTTAAAGCATCTCCCCATGCGGGAATTTTTGCTGTTAATATTTATAAGGTTAAACGTTTTCAAAACCATGCAGGGCATCTATCGGACATCAAAAAGTCTTGTAAATGGTTAGACTGTTGGCAACCCGCTATCGTTTGCCCCTGATGCAGCAATGATCAATACGATAATAATTGACTCCTCTTACGGCGTACGCTTCCTGGACTCAAAAAAGAGTTATCCAACTTCGCTTAAAAAGATACGCAGCAATGAATCGGCGCTGGATTGGAACATTGCCGCCTTAAAGAAAGAAGGGATATCTTCCATAACATACATAGGCGGCTACCACATGGAAAAGGTGGTTCAGCAATATCCGGACCTGCATTACCATTTTCACTCTAACTGGGAGAAGGAAGGGACTCTCAAGGCTCTGCTTGATGCGGAATATCTTGTACGAAAAGGCGGGTTGGTAATTGACGGCAGGAGTGTATTCCGTCCAAAAGCGGTCAAGGCATTGTTGAAAGAAAGGGCCGATCTTGTATTTGGTATCGAGCCTGTAACAGAGGGAGGGACGGGGGAGTTAACCGAACATGTATTGTTTTATCCCAATAAGGCGGGAAAAAAGATAAGATTCGCCGGACTAATTAAATGCTCATATGTCGGTGCAGGAGCGCTGATTGATAAGGCTAAAGAGCTGACAAAAAAGGACCTGACACTTGAATTGCATGACCTCGTCCGGGAACTGCTGGAAGCTGGTGTGGATGTACAGCTTGTCGATCTTACCGGCTATTGGTCCTCTTTAACCCGGCCCGGAGAACTGGCCCGCTTTGTTCTGGGGAGCAAGGCGCAAACTCTTGAGCGTTTACAGCCTTTATTAAAAACAGCCGTGATTCTCGACCAGGTAAGATTCACTGTCAGGGAATGGCAGACGGCGCAAGGGCCCGTCTTAGAAAAAATTGGATCACATTTAAAGACTGAACGACTGGTCGTAAGGAGCTCCGCTTTGGTGGAAGATGCATGGTTGGCATCCAACGCCGGACGTTTTAAAAGCGTGCTTGATGTTGATGCGGGTTCTACCCGGCACATTAAGCAGGCCGTCGAGAAGGTCATAGCAAGTTACAGAGAAAACGGCGCCGAGGAGGATGGCAACCAGGTGCTGATACAGCCTTTTGTTGATTCTACTGTGATGTGTGGGGTTCTTTTTACAAGGGACATTGAAACACGTGCTCCCTATTACGTGATCAATTATCATGTTACGGAACGAACAGACACCGTTACTGCGGGCACAAGCGACGGTCTTAAAACCGTTTTAGCCTATAAGAAAGGAGACCTCTCCGCTCTCGATGAAAGGCTTTTGTCAGTTATAGAAATGGCAAGGGAAGTGGAAACACTGGTTGGTTATGACTCACTGGACATTGAGTTTGCCATGCATGAAAGCGGTCGTATATATGTACTGCAAGTGCGGCCTATTGCCGCCAAGCGCCGGCATTTTATTCCTACGGACGATGATTTTGATTTTGAAATAACGGAAGCAAAGAGGATTGTGGCCGAGGCCTTTCAATTAAGTACAAACCTGCTTGGCAAATCATCTCTTCTGAGCAACATGTCAGACTGGAACCCGGCGGAGATGATCGGCACCCATCCACGGTTGCTGGCGATCTCGCTTTACCATTACCTGATTACGGACAGGGTGTGGGGAGAGGCTAGAAAATTGATAGGTTACAGGGATACCTATCCGTCTCCTCTTATGATTGTGGTTTCAGGGCAGCCATATATAGATCTGAGGGTCAGCTTTAACTCTTTCATCCCCGCCGAAGTGAGCGGGGCGACGGCAGAGAAATGCGTTAATGGTTACCTCGGTTATCTGGCTGAAAACCCGGAATATCACGACAAAATAGAATTTGAAGTTGCTGTTACCTGCTTTACATTTGACTTCGATGAACACTCCAGGCGCCTGTTTTCAATGGGACTTGCGGCGTCAGAGATTGAAGAGCTTAAACGGGCATTGCTTATACAGACGGATAGGATAATAAAAGGTGAAATAATGCCGATCGGCCGGCAACTGGACGCCCTGAAGGAAATGGAGAGAAGGCGGGTGCTCCTTATCGGGGCATCTGACAGCAGGGTAGCCATGCCGGCAAGGATTAAACAATTATTGGACGACTGCTCCCGGTATGGGACCCTGCCATTCAGTATTCTGGCCAGGTATGGATTTATTGCGCTTGCAATCCTCCGCTCTTTGAAGAACAAGGAAGTGCTTACGGAGGAGGAATATGAAGCTTGTTTGCATATTCCCACTATCGCCACCGAGATAGCAGATGCACTGGAATTAACGCTGAATGGCAGTATGTCCAGGGAGGAATTTCTTGGAAAGTACGGACACCTGCGGCCGGGAACATATGACATCCTTTCACCCAATTACCGTGAGGCCGCACATGTTTATTTGAATCCGGCTATAGGCAAACGCTCTTCCGGAAACTGCCTGAAGGCGGTATCTTCTGCATGGGAATTGCTGGAAACAAAATTCTCCCAAATAGAAGACATGCTCAATGAAAACGGGATGAAATGCACTCCTTCGCAGCTTCGGGAATTTATTTTCGCTGCGGTCAGCGGAAGAGAATTTGCGAAGTTCGAATTTACCAAGAATGTAAATCTTGCATTGGAGTGGATCACCAAACTTAATAGCTACTGGGGACTGGACAAAGACCAGTTATCCCACCTTTCTATACACGATATATTGAACTGGACCAATAACAGCCGGCATAGCGCCATATCCAGCAAGCTTAGGCGACTTATTTCATTCGAGAAAAAGAGGTACGAACTCAATCAGTCGATAAAGCTTCCCCACCTCATCCGCACGCCGGGTGATTCAGACAGCTTCGAGCTGCTTGAATGCAAACCAAATTTTGTTACTTCTAAAACGGTCAGCGGCGAGGTGATCCTTCTTGAGGAACACGCAACATGGGGTAAAAACATAAAAGGAAAGATAGTTGCCATAAGAAATGCTGATCCGGGCTTCGACTGGATATTCGTACATGGTATAGCAGGACTTATTACGCAATACGGCGGGGTTGCCTCGCACATGGCCATAAGGGCCGCTGAGTTTGGTCTGCCGGCAGCTATTGGATGCGGCGAGATTCTTTTCAAGCGTGTCTCCAACTCCCGGTTCATAACGCTGGACTGTTCGAGCAAGAGAGTAAATATCATAGATTAGAAATTATGGTGAAAGTAGCAGTCACTCTTAGGGTAATAGAAAATCAGAATTACTCTGAAAAAAGGGATGCAATAAGCCACGACTGGATAGGTTTTTTGGAAAAGAGGAATATCTGTCCCGTTCTTATCCCCAATGCAATCTCTTCCCCGTTGTCTTTCCTTAGTGCGCTTGGGAATATCGACGGCGTTCTTTTGACAAGCGGGAATGATTACGGAATAGAAGGATCTCCTGATAGCGCCGCTGAAAGAGACTCGCTGGAGGAAAGCCTGATTCGTTTTGCTGAAGAGAAGTACATTCCGGTTGTCGGTGTATGCCGCGGGTTACACGTACTTAACTGCTATTACGGCGGCTCCATAGTTCCCTTTCTGGCGGATAAAGGAAAAGGGACCCATGTAAACAAGATGCATGCTGTAACCCTATTGAGGGACTATATTGAATTGCCCCATGAGTGGGAGGCTCGATTTGAAGTCAATTCATACCATAACCACGGGGTCAGCCTGGAAACACTCGCTCCGGACATGTATCCTTTCGCGGTTGATGACAATGGAATAGTGGAAGGGATTAAGCATAAACGGCTGCCTTTCTGGGGTGTACAGTGGCATCCGGAAAGAAACAATCCGGCCAGGGGAGTCGATACCTGGCTTTTTGACATTTTCAAACAGGCATGAGCAAGAAACTGATTATACTTGCAGCAGGCATGGGGCAGCGATTGCAGCCTCTTACCACCGAAATTCCCAAGTGTATGCTACCGCTTGCCGGCAGAAATTTGCTTGAATGGCAGATACTATCAGCACAAAAGGTCGGGGTTAATGAAAAAGATATAGTTATCGTTGCCGGGCATAAAGCGGAAACGATTCCAGGCGGGAAGTGGACAATAGCCATAAATCCCAGATATGCGCAGACAAACATGCTGCGGACTTTGTGGTACGCGGAAAAATTCTTCGATTCAGGCATCGTTGTTTCCTATGGAGATATTGTTTATGAACCTGAAGTTCTTGAGAAAGTCGTCTCATGCCGGCATGAGATCGGCGTTGTTGTTGATCACGATTGGCGTTCTTACTGGGAAAAGCGCTTTGAAAGCGTCCTGGATGATGCCGAAAGTCTGAAACTTGATTCCGACGGAAGGATACTTGAGATCGGTCAGAAACCTGACAAGGTGGAGAATATACAGGGGCAGTACATAGGCCTGATGGTGTTTCAGGGTAATGGGTTGTCTGTCCTGCGGCGCAAATACAGCGAGGAAGCAACCCTTCTGTCTTCTCAAGAAGGCGGAGAAAAAATGAGGATAGACACGCTTTACATGACGGATATGCTTCAGGAGCTGATTGATGAGGATATGCCTGTTTACGAGATCCCTATCAATGGAAAATGGGTGGAAATAGACAGCCTCCGCGATCTTCGCCTAGCTGAATCTTTTTGCAGGGCTGTGGGCGATTCCCTTAGTATCGACCGGAGACAATGCATATAAAGCTGGATAAGACAGGCACTGTTTACTGGATCACCGGGCTTGCCGGCGCAGGTAAAACAAGCATTGCGCTGGCTTTATTCAAAGCGCTTGTTGCAAGGAATGAAAAAGCAGTTTTTCTGGATGGCGATGCAATGCGAGAAATAATGGGAAACGATTTGCAGCACAACACTAAAGACAGAATAAAAAACGCATATAGGATCTCAAGGATGTGCTGCTTTCTTGCGGATCAGGGGGTCAATGTTGTTTGCGCGACAATGTCGCTGTATCATGAGGTGCAATGCTGGAACCGCAATAACATAGACAATTATTTCCAGATATATGTCAAGGTTTCAATGGAAGTTCTGCTGAAGAGAGATCAGAAAAGCCTATATAGCAAAGCAATGAAAGGGGATGAGAAAAACGTTGTGGGCGTTGATCTTTCCTTTGAAGAACCGATAAATAGTGATTTGGTACTGGAAAACAACGAGGAAACCAACAACTTTACCACTTTTGCAGAAAAAATAATCGAACAGCGCCTTCTTTTCAAGAAGGAATTAGGATAACCTTAGTGGGCAGTTTTTATATATGGAGCAGACGGTAAAGAAAGGGTATCTTTGTGCATGGCCGCTGTTTTATTAGATAGTATTCCCTGTGAAATATGGAAAAGCACCTATTGGACACATCGTTAACAATGCAAAACATAATATTTCTGTCGATTGACGCGCTTTCATATACAAGACTGGGAAATTCAACGGAATCCGAAAGCCTCACGCCTTTCCTGGATGATTTGTCAAAGAAAGGCATATCTTGCGCAAATGCATTTTCAAACGGACAGCCGACGCAAATGGCTTTCCCATCTATTTTTACATCCACTTTGCCGTTAGATTGTGGCGGATATAACAGGGGGATAAAGAACAGGGAAATAACCCTTACGGAGGTAATGAAAAGAAACGGTTTTTATACCGCTGGCTTTGCCACGGTAAACTTCTTGGGAAGATTTTATTATTACGATAGGGGATTTGACGAATTTCACGAGATATACAACATAAAAAGGTTCTGGAAATCCTTGAGTAAGAATTTTTTTTCTTATTACGTCCAGTTAATGAAAGAGGGATTAATCAATTTCGAGGAATTCTGCGAAGTTACAGGCAAAGCAGTAAAGGCATCATACAAATATCTGGTTTTGTTTTGTGAAGAAAAAAATCGCGAGATAAAGGAAAATACTTTTGGATACAATCCTATTATCCATGCGTATGATTATTCAAGGCTTAGAAAACTGATATTAAGAGAGCTGGATCTATACGAAAATAATCCGCAGGAATATCTGTCAAAGCAATTTGATATGCAGTTGAAATACGACCGGATTATTAATATTGCTAGGTATGGGGAGAGCCCATTTGGAGTAATGGAGGCATACATTAATGCAACGATCGAAGATATAATGGTAAGACTTCAAAATAAGCTTGGATTCGGTTACTCTTATATCTTGAAAAAATACGATCATTTTGTTAGTGCTAAATATCTTAGAGAGTGCATAATAGATTGGATTGATAAAAGGGGTGAGAGCCCCTTTTTTTTATGGGCTCATTTTCTGGATATTCACGAGGGGAATTATACATCAGGCAAAATTCAGCTTCCTCCAATTTCCGGAAGCTTTCTGAAAAAACGAGTCACGTTAAAAAGGGACGAGATTAAGGGACATTATAATGAATATGCGACAAGAAGAGCTATAAAATACGTTGATGATCAACTGGGCAAAGTGATTCGGTTTTTAAAAGAAAAAGATTTGTTGGATAAGACATTATTAGTAATTACATCGGACCACGGAATGGAGGATAACAGTATTAAGCGGTCAGGCCACAAAGCAACACTTTTTTATGACGAGTTTATAAGGGTGCCAATGATATTCTATAATGCCAGGCTAAAACCGGAGAAAATAACCAATATGTGCAGTCAGCTGGATCTTGCTCCTACCATACTGGATCTGATGGGAATCGGACCGGTAACCCAGTTCAAAGGTGTTCCGGTATATAGCTCAACGGCTAAAGACAGGGAATTCATAATAAGCGAAAACAATGGGAGAGGACCATGTGACCTCAAAAGAAAAAAAATTAATATTGCGATCAGGACGGAAAGATATAAATATATATGGAGCGAGGGCAATAATCCTGGCGCAAGTGAGTTATATGATTTAGAGAGCGATCCGGGTGAGTTAGATAACCTGAGCGGCAACAAAAAATTTAAGGAAACCTTAAGGGGAATGGATGAACTTGCCCAAAAAAGGTGCCGTCAAATCAGGAAAAATACGAAAGAGACAATAAGAGAATGAGTTCCAATAAAGCCCAAAAGATTATATTGATAATGCCTGGAGAGATAGGTCTTTACCTTAAGGACAAGCTGCCTCCTTTAATTTACAAGGCAACAAGAGATATTTTTTCCCGGCTTTTACAGAAAAAAGTGACCCTGCCATTATCAGTTCTAGCGCTTGCTCCTTATTTGCAAAAGGCCGGATTTGAACCTGTAATAATAGATGGAAGGGTTGAAGATTCAATCAAGAGACTTAATGAAGAGCTTGACGACAAAGTGGTTTTTGTCGGCATTTCTTGCCTTACCGGCAGCAGTGTTTTTTTTGGCCTCCAGTGTGCGCAGCACGTCAGGAAGGTGAATCCAAAAATACCCATAGTTTTTGGAGGCGTGCACGTCACATTGACTCCGGAGCAGTCATTAAGAACATCGGAATTTGTAGACATAGTAGTTCGGGGAGAGGGCGAGCATACAGCAGCTGAACTCGCCAAGTGTCTGACAGACGGCGGAGACCTGTCCAAAGTTGATGGTGTTTCATATAAAAAGGATGGGGAAATAATTCATAACCAGGACAGACCCTTTTTCTCTTTCAATGATCAATTAGAGTTCGATTACAGTTTGCTCAATATGGACAATTACGACCTCAGCCGCTTTTTGTACCAGTCAGAACGAGGATGCCCTCACCGGTGTCAGTTTTGCGATGTCTTGGTGGTCCATAGAAGGACATTCAGAAAGAAAAGCGCTGAAATGGTTTTAAAGGATATGAAAGGCATTTATGATAAATACAAGCCCGATAAGCTGATCCTGGTAGATGATTGTTTTTTTGCCGACTTTAAACGTGCAACTGCGGTGATAGAAGGCCTTATAGGGATGAAGCTTGATATGAAATGGCATGCCTCCTGCCGTGCTCAATATTTTAGAAGAACCACTGTAGATTTTTGGAAAAGAGCAAAGGAATCAGGGCTTGTAGAGGTTTATGTGGGTGTTGAGTCCGGGTCGCAGAAGATATTGGATTATATTAAAAAGGATTGCACCATTGGGGATATAAAAAGCGGCGTTGAGCAAATAAACGAAGCCGGTTTGACGTTCATGACGAACCTGATGTGCGG
The DNA here is from genome assembly GCA_031082315.1 of Thermodesulfobacteriota bacterium. Classification (NCBI taxonomy): domain Bacteria; kingdom Pseudomonadati; phylum Thermodesulfobacteriota; species Thermodesulfobacteriota bacterium. The sequence continues at coordinate 226,032 of JAVHLC010000001.1, read as the reverse complement.
TTTTCCCGGGGAAGAAAAAAGAGATGTAGAACTCAGCATGGATATCATAGATAAATTACGCAACGGCTATCCCGAAACAGTACAACTGGGCAAGATATTTTTGTATGCCCCTTGTCCGGGAACCCCTCTCCATAAGAAGGTTGTGGAGGCGGGATTCGATCCCCCGAAAACCTTATACGATTGGGGACAATTCAGGATCGGGCATCGTTCCCATACGGAGTGGCACCCCCTGGTTGATTATCTCTGGGCAGTATCCGTGTGCTCCCATAGGGGTGTGCCGTTTAGTTGGAAAACTGCCCGGCAGCGGCTTAAGAGGCTGAATATTCCGGGTGTTGTTCGAGATATGCTGGGCCATATCGCCTGGTATCGCTGGAAACACCGCTATTTTAAGTATCCCCTGGATGTAAAAATTATAGATTCTATAGACCGCTTTTTTTATCTGTGGTAAACACGCATAGATTTCTGTCGTGAAATATTCAACCGGTAATTAAGAGGGAAAATGTTTTTTCCTATACCTCTGAAATTTCATTTTAATGTTATTGAAAAAGATGAGAACCAAAAAAATATACTGAAAGCTACATTATTAAGCGGACAAAAAGAAAAGATTTTTAAAGAGGTTGCAATAAGAAAACCACATACTTTTATTATAAGCAGATATATAAGTGATTACCTATCAAGACAGCAAGGCTTTACTAACATTTTGGAATTTGGGGTAGATGCCATTAAGGATTATATGATTCTTGAAAGATTTCCAGATAAGAAGATAGAAGTTTTTGACAATAATAATCGAGCTATAGAAACCGCACAGAAATCGCTGCTGAGACCAAATCTTAAAATAGGCAAATTTGACCTTGTAACTGGGAATTACGAAGAACTGAAAGGTAAGCATGACTCGCTGTTTTTTTTTCAAATGGAGTCCTGTTTTAGTGATAATGAACTTAAGAACTTTTCTGAGGATATTAGGTCGATAGGTATAGTGGATATTTTGATCGCTTCCCCTTCTGTTTTTTGCATGATGCATTTAAAGACTTTCGCCAGCATAATAAAAAGACATCTGCTTCGCGACAGAAATAAGGGTCAACACATTACCAGAAACTTAAAATGTATACATAATTGTTTCAAGAAGCAATTTCCGATTATGAAGTATCACCGGTATTATACATATGACTATCCTTACTACATTATTCACCTGAAGGCCAAACGATAAATCTTGTGGAGAATCTGGACAACACGAAGCCGCAGATCCTCTTTGTGGGGCCCTATCCGCCAGTTTACGGGGGATATTCAACCCAGATATACAATCTAACCGCTTTTTTATTAAAAGAAGATTTTAAGATAACCGTGCTCTCATTTGAGAGCGAAGACAAGACCGAATTTCCAAGAGAGGGACTTCGGGTGATCAGGATAAACAAGAAAAAAAACTGGAGGTTTCTTTTTTCCAGTTTAGGAAACATTCCTGTTTTTTTATCGCTCTTAGTTCAGAGAGTCTGTATCAGAGATATTGCATCGACAATTATAAGGTTTCATATAGTCTGTAAAATCGTTAAAGAGCATAATATTAAACTGGCGGTTACATATAATTTATATGACAGCCTTTACGGATTTTATTTAAAAAAGAAGTTTGACCCAAAACTAGCCCTGTTTACCATGGTCTTCGGGGAGATCCTCCAAGGTATGGGAACAGGCAGCAGATATCGGGATTTTTTAAAATCCGTTTTATCGGCATCCGACAGGGTAATAAGTTCAAGTAAATACTGTGCGGGACTGTATGAGAAAACAGGTTTTGATCCCAGGCAGATTGAGGTTATTTATGTAGGAGTAGATATTGATGAATATGCGAGGGAGGGTGCTGAAAAACAACATCCGGATGCGGTTGTTATTCCGTCTGAATACAGGGTTGTCCTTTTTTTCGGACGCTTTCTGAAAGACATGGGATTGGATGTTGTTCTTGAGAGCATACCTTCAGTACTGGAAAAAAACAAAGACGTCTGTTTCCTTTTGGCAGGAGCCAGAGGAGAACTGGACGAACAGGCTAAGGCGTTACAATTGAAGTATCCTGACAGGGTATTTATTCACCACGATGTGCCTCATGATATTTTGCCGTTGTATTACCGGAGGTGCAGCATTTTGCTTGCCCCCACCAAGGCGCTGCGGGCATGCATGGGAATCTCGATAAAGGATTCCATGGCATGGGGGAAGCCGGCGATCGTTTCTGACTCCGGGGGCATTAAGGAAGCGGTATCGGACAAAGAGACAGGGCTTGTTATACCGCTGAATGGACGCGATAGAATCGAGCCGGCTGAGATCGAACAGGCGATCTGTACTCTTATGGATAATCCCCAACTGATGGAAGAGATGGGCAAAAATGCGAGACAGCGGGCAATAGAACTGTTTGATAAGGCATTAGAGGCAAAGAGATGGCTGCAATTGATAAATCAGGCTTTGGCCTGATTGGATTCTTAATAGCCTTCCTCTTAAGGACATTGAACATGCATAGCGAGCGCATTCCCCGCTGCTTGCTGCGGGGAGCTTCAATATGATGACAGGAATGGATTTCTTGGCTTGATAGAAAGAGTGCGTGGCAGATCAATCGAGGATATCGTTAAAATTTTGCATATCCGTGCATCCGGCATCTTCCACAATAGACTAACTCGCTATTACAGCTACAGAAACAGAAAAAGATCGAGGGACGAGTGGGTAAGGTTGTTCGGCCTGAGAGACTCACGGGATTATGCTTTAAATATCGCTGACAAGTTCTATTCAGATCAAATGGCTGTGTTTCCTGTCGCTTTTCAGGACGGCAAAGATGCTGTATGCTCTACCTCCCTTAACTTCCTGGTAGAAAAGGCGATGGAACATTGCTTTGATATTCTCGGCACGGGATGGTTTAATGCCAACCTTTCAATGGAAAGTGTAAATAATGATCCAGTAAGCGGCATACAGGTATCCTATGGAAGACGCAGGAAAGATATGATTCATAAGTCAATATCTGGCATTAATCCCGGCGCCGCTTTGCTTGAGCACCTGGCCGAGTACAATCCAATTGAATGGCACAAGGATTTCAAGTCGGGTTACCGATGGCCTGAGGACATTTGGTATCGAGATATCAAGCCGGGGGCCGTTTCGGGTGCCGACGTGAAGGTGACATGGGAGCTTTCGAGATGTTATCATTCCGGCCCAATGGGACTTTACTGGCAGCACACCCGAAAACCCGGCCTTGCTGAAGAGTTTCAGCTTCAGATCATAGACTGGATAGTTGGAAACCCGTTATATTACGGCGTCAACTGGAGGAACGCCATGGAAGCCGGGCTTAGGGCGGCAAACTGGCTTTTAGGCGTGGGGTTCTTTAGAGGTAAAGGGGATCTGACCCCGGAGTTTATCTGGATGCTTCAAAAAAGTCTGTACGAACACGCAAGTTTTATACTGCATAACATTGAAAAGAACTCCTTTGGGGCCAACAATCACTATCTTGGCAATCTGGTCGGGTTAATAGCTATCGGTGCAAGCGCCCCATGGATTTCAGACAGCGATGACTGGACCCTTTTTGGCATTCAAGAACTGATACAAGAGATGCGCCGACAGGTATATTCCGACGGAACACACTTTGAGGCCTCCACCAGCTATCACCGGCTTGTCACTGAAATGTTCCTTGCCTCTTATATGATAATTGTTTCCCTTCCTGAGAAGAGGAGGAAAAGGCTGAACGAGCGTTTATTGTTTCATGGTTTGCCCGGAAGAACTTTCAAGTCAAAACCTGAATATGAATTTTCTTTTGACCATTTCGAAGTCTTCCCTGATTGGTTTGTTGAACGCCTGCGTTTGATGATTGGTTTTATCAGAGATATTTCAAGGCCGGACGATGAACTGCCTCAGATTGGAGACAATGACAGCGGGAGGGTGTTCTGGCTGCCCGTACCTTTTGAACTGATTAACGGAGTCGCAAACTGGAAGCTGAATGCCCATGAAGAGTTGATTAAGGTTGCCGACAGGATATTGGTCAAGGGAACTGAAAAAAATAAAAAAGGCCTCGGCGCCGGGTCTTATGACGGCTGCAGAAAGGATAAACAGATTTGGAAGGATGCTGTTTTATATCCCGACTTCGGTATTGCCGTTTACCGTAAGGGGCCTATATATTTAATAATAAGCTGCGGGAGAAATGGTGGAAACGGCGAAGGTGGCCACGCACACAACGATAAACTTTCCTTTGAGCTGGCCATATGCGGCAAGGATTTTATTGTAGACCCGGGCACATATCTCTACACCTCACATCCGAATGAAAGAAATTACTTTCGCTCCACAGCGGCTCACAATACTGTGGGTTTTCCGGATATGGAACAAAATGATATTCCTGCAAACAGCCTTTTCAGACTGTCTGATAGAGCCAGGGCTGCAATTATTCATTTCGACAATGACCGTTTTGCAGGTAAACACAGCGGCTTCAACTTTGTATGCCAGAGAGAATTCCTAGTGAAAGAGCGGGAAGTGCAAATAAATGATGCAAGTGAAAAGCCAGGCGGCCTGATCATGCTGAATCTTCATCCTGAGGTTACCTATAAAGGTGGGATGTTATTGCGTGATGATATTTCCGTCCAATTACAGTGCAATGGTGTTAGTGAAGTAGTCGTGGAACCAGCCTTATATAGTCCGCGGTATGGTGTTAAGATGGATAGCTGCCGATTGGTTGCCCGACGTACAGGAAAGGTATCGAATATTTCTTTTTTACTATAAATAGGGAAAGGCCCTAAAAGTGCTCCGACGATTACTGCCGATAGTATATATACTGATTTCAAGAAAAAGGCTGACCTTTCATAAGTTATATATTCTATTGGTGAATTTTATAAAAGGGTACGTGTTCAGAGTAAAAAGTCGTGTGGCATTGCCGAGTGTCATGATGATAGAACCGACCAATATTTGTAACCTGAGATGTACCTTTTGTGCGTTGCAGATGCCCGGCGGGCATTCTGCAGAGAAAAAGAAACAGTATTTGGATGTGGCGACATATAAAAAGATCATAGATGAAGTAAAAGATTCTTTAATCTTTCTCTTCCTTTACCTTGGGGGCGAGCCGTTTCTGCATAAGAATATTTTTGATTTAATTAAATATGCATCTGATAGAGGAATCTCTGTTGTAATTGCCACAAATGGAAGTTTTAACCATATCCAAGACTTTGGTAAGCGCATTGTTTATTCAGGGTTGGACGTCTTAATATTTTCCGTGTCCGGGACCAGCCAAGACTATTATGGAAATTTGCATGTTGGCGGAGACTTGCAGAAGGTTTGTAGGAATATCAGAGAGGTAACAGCCTATAAGAGCGGACAACGACCACGGACAATATTTAGATATATAGCCACCCCGAAGAATAAGAACGATAGGGGGAATATAAAGGAATTTGTGAAGGGATTAAGAGTCGATACTCATGAAATCAGGAATGTCGATGGAGAATTAGTGTTAGCAGATAACCTGTCAGATGCAGCAGAAAAACAAAAACGGAAGAAGCGTAGAGGATGTTTCTGGCTCTGGTGCACACTTGTGATGAAGTCAAGTGGTGATGTAGTCCCTTGTTGTTATGATTATTATGGAATACCGGTTTTGGGAAATATTAACCATAGTTCACTGGGTGAAATTTGGAATGGCACTGTAATTAAGCAGATACGAGAGGCCTGGATTAAGTATCCTGAAAAATTAGAATTTTGCGCACAGTGCGATTTCAGCACAGGTTTTCAGGACAATGCATCCAAAGAGAAAGATAAGATTGTTGTAAAGAAAGCGAAACAAGAGAAAGAGAACTCAAGAATATGAAGATGGCTGATATTGATAAGCTGCACTCCACCAGTGAGGCTGATGGATTGCCACTTTATGCCATGAGCCGGTGGAATCCTCTAAAGCACATTTTTATCAAGAGATTGAAACTGCTTAATAGTATGTTTCCCGAAGGTAAGGTTTATGACAAGCTTTTGGAAGTAGGGTATGGAAGCGGTGTATTAATCCCTGAGTTCTTGCAACGGTGCAATATCTATTATGGCATAGACATTCATAATCAACAAAAAATTGTAGATGAGGTAGTAAGAAAAGGCGATCCAAGAATACGAATTGGATATGGTGACTTATGCGAATGTCCCTATCCTGATGATATGTTTGATTGTGTTGTTTCTTTAAGCGTATTGGAACATATAAAAGATATTGACAAGGCGGTAAGGGAGATTGCCCGCGTTTTAAAAAAAGACGGTGTTTTGATAGCAGGCTTTCCAATAGAGAATGGTATTTCCAATTTAATATTGGACATTGTAAAGCTTTTTATCGGATTTGACAGAAAAGTACACCATCTGTCCAATCATAAACAAATTCTTTCTGCTTTGAGTAAACACCTTATAAATGAGCGGGACCTTTTTTATCCATTTGCCAACATCCCATCGGCATCATTATTCTATTGTGGAGTTTGGAGAAAGTGATATGCCAGGTGTGGATATAATTGTCCCTGTTTATAATGAAGAGAAGAATATAGTCGAATTAATCAGGAGGATAAGGAACGTCTGTCCCGATGGAACTCTCGTATTTGTTGATAACGCATCAACTGATAATTCCGTAAAAGTTATTGAAGGTTTCCCGTTTGTTAAATTGCTAAAACATGAGCGCAATAAGGGGTATGGCAACTCGTTATATGATGGCATTAAAAACTCTACAGGAGAAATCATCATAATTATAGACGCAGATCTTGAATACCCTCCTGAAGCCATTCCTGCTATGGTTAAGCATTTAGAGAAATCCGACGTGGTTTTTGGTTCAAGATTTTTAAACTCTTCGGAGAAAAGGATGTCAAATTTCCGTTCCTGGGGCAATAAGATAATTACAAGGATTTTCAATATTCTCTTCGGCTATGAACTTACCGACCTTTACACAGGGATGCGGGGAATAAGGCGTTCTGTAATATCACATATTGAGTTTAAAAGGAGCGGGTTTGATTTTGTTTTGGAATTGGCTGCAAAATTAGCTAAAGATAAGATAAAAATAGATGAGATAGCTATTGAATATTGCCCGAGAAATAGGGGCCAATCGAAAATGAAACATATCCCAGAAGCAATTAAATATTTCTTTCTTATCATAACCTACAAGATGTTCTTACCGTCTAAACATTAATCTCCAAGAATAAAAAGGCAAAAAATAAATGATCGGCGTAATCCCTGCAGCCGGAAAAGGTACACGAGCTTATCCTTACACAAAAAACATGCCCAAAGGAATGCTGAAAATAAATGGCAAGCCGTTACTACACAATACAATTTCGATTATGCGGGATAAATTAAAAATAAGCGACATTTACATAATAGTCTCTCAGATGTCGGAGTCTATCATAAGGGATTATTTTGGCGATGGAAGCGATATGAACGTACGCCTTACCTATGTAAAAAACAATAATCTTGAAAAGGGCCTGGCGTACTCTGTCTTACTGGCCAAGGATTTCGTAAAGGACTATTGCTGTGTTATGCTTTCCGATGAATACTATTTGAACTCAAATCACGATGAACTGGCAGCATCAGATTTTCATAATTCCTATATAACGTGTCTTGTCAAGGAAAACAGCCGTATCAAGGAGATTCGAAGGAATTATAACGTTGTCGTGGACGGTGATAAGGTGACCGCATTGATTGAAAAACCGGAACATGCAGCAACTGATATCTTAGGTTGCGGAACCTGGATTCTACATAGGGATTTTATGTATGATCTAAAAAAGGAATTTGAAGATAATGTTGACTGTGACGGGAACCTTGTCGCTATTATGGACAAATTGTGCAAGAGAAAATTAATCAAAAGTTTTAAATTAAAAGGTGAGTATATTAACATAAATTCGCGTGACGAAATTAATAAAGCGAATAACATTACAAGAACGCATCTTTTCAATAGCTCAAAGATAAGCCTGATTATGATAGTTGAGAATGAAAATAATCTGGCACATCTTATATCGGACTATTACAGTGAGAATATTATAGACGAAATTGTACTGGTATCAAGGAATCCCCTTGGAGCAGCAAAAGAATTTACTGAGAAATTCGGGAAGGTCGTGGTTTTGCCATCGCCACCCTCTATAACGCAATACGGCGAAAAGATAAAATACGGCATGGAAAATGCGACCGGGGACATCTTTATTATAACGCCCAGCGACGACTCTTTTTCTCCGAAAGACTTGAGGAAGTTACTTACCTACATCTGTGAAGCAGATATGGTAGTCGGCACTCGAACGACTCGTGAAATGATTGAACAAGGAACCAACATGAATACATTTGTCCGGATAGTGAGCTATTTGCTGGCCAGGACAATAGAATTATTATGGTATGATCGCAAGGTGAGAATAACGGATGTGGGATGCATATACAGGGCGTTATGGAAAAATACATTTTATGAAATTCGTGACAGTATAGAAAGCAAAGGGCCGGAGCTTATTACTGAAATGCTGATAGAATTATTGGAAAGAAGGATGCGTATTATAGAAATTCCGGTCAGTTATTGCAATACGACGGACGAACATCATATTAATTTGCCTAATAGAACGCTCGGAATGTTTTTTAGGTTAGTAGTTCTCATAGGTAAAAAGATATACTTTAAGAGAAAAAGGTGAGGTAAAAAATGATAAAACTCTTATTCGTATCGCTTCCTTCTGCATTGGAAGTTTATAAGAAAACCAATGTTAAACTAGCAGCCCCTAGTTATCCTAATCTGTCACTTGCTACCATTGCCGGCAACCTTTCGACAGATGTAACTGTCGATTTGATAGATTTGGATTTCTATAATGACTACATAGCCGTCTTAAAGGAGAGGATTGATTCCTTTAAACCAGACTTTATTGCGATGGAGGTTAAAACTGTAACCTTCAATGCCTCGGAAAGAGTTTCCCATTTTATACGTAAAAATTATCCCAAAATTCGTATTATTGCAGGCGGCGTTCATATTACAACATTTGCAGCAGAGCTTTGTAAAACTGATCTTTATGATTCTATGGTAATAGGTGAAGGGGACTTTTCTTTAAACCATATCTTAAATAGCAATACTGATATGCCAAATATTTTAAGTCAGTCAGATTCTGTTGACCATAATGTTAAAAAAGCCAACGATTTTTTTGCTCTGAAAAAAAACGACAGGTATGTTGATATAGAGAAGGTTGCTTTTCCAAGGTGGGATCTCTTTAACATTCAAAAATATCGCAATTCGCATCTTACGGCAAGGGCCAATCCTGTTGGGCTGATCGAAACTTCAAGAGGATGCGCATTTCAATGTAATTTTTGCAATAAAAATACATTCGGAAGATTTTACAGGGCAAAGTCTGTAGGAAGAGTAGTCGAAGAGTTCAAGTGTCTTAAGGCAGAAGGCTTTAAAGAGGTACATATCATCGATGATTCCTTTACTCAGGATTTGGCTAGGGCCAAGTCCATATGTGAGGAATTAATAAGGATTGGATATGATATCCCGTGGTCCATGTTTTCCGGCGTCAGGGTTGATCTTGTGGATCAGGAGTTTTTTCATCTTGCCAAAAGAGCTGGAGCATGGCAGGTTGCTTTTGGCATAGAATCAGGAAATCAGAAAATCCTTGATAGAATCAATAAGAAGACGAAGTTGCAGCAGATTGAAGACTCGGTTAGCATGGCTGTTAAGTCCGGGATGGAAACTATGGGTTTTTTCATAATCGGGTTATCCGGTGATACGGAAAAAACCATCATGGATACGATCAATTTTGCCGCCAAATTACCTTTAAGTTTGGCCAAATTTGATATTTGCATTCCTTATCCCGGTACGCCTTTTTATAAAGAACTGGATGCCGAAAACAGGATTTTGACCAAGGATTGGTCAAAATACATTTGTCATCAAACCAGGGTCCCTTTGTTTGAGCACCCTAACCTCACATGGGAACAATTGGATTACTATTACAATATAGCCTTCAGGAAGTTTTTTCTTCGACCGAGGTTTCTGTGGAAAAGGTTTATTCGTGATATTAAGAAGGGAGATCTCCTTTCTGATGTTAGTTACTTTACAAAGAGTATTCTTAACAAATCATGGTAATCATGTAATGCTGAATACCCGCTGATAACTAATATCACGGTTCAACTTTGGCTTACTTCCGGGATGGTCTCGAATCCGTGGAATTAACACGAAAGAAAGGTTTATTGCTTGCCAGTCTGGTAGTTTTGTTTCTTTCGATCCTTACAAATGCAGTCTTTTTATACCGGATAGGCCCAAAACTTGAGCCTGATTCGATCGGCTATATAAGAGTTGCAAAGAATTTCATGGCGCACGGGGCGCTTCTGGAGAATGACTACGAACGGGGCAAATTAATCCCTTTTACCGAAAGAATGCCCGGCTATCCGCTCTTTTTGGCGGTGATATATAAGGCATGCGGAGATGGAGCTCATACAATCTGGGTTATTGCCGGCCTTCATATCTTGTTTTTAACAATGTCGGTGTTCCTGACATTTCTTATTGCCTACTATCTTTTTGATATTCGTGTGGGGATCGTGGCCGGTTTGCTTGCTGCATTTGATCCCTGGTCCAAGTTTATTGCCGTCATGATACTTCCGGACAGTCTGTTTTGCCTTCTCTTAAACTTTAGCTTATTTGTGGCCGTGTATTTCTTAAAAAACAAGAGGAATTTCATGGCGTGTAGGGTTTTCCTGTTTGGAGCGATTGTCGGCTTAGCATCTATGATCCGGCCGATACTGAATTATTTCTGGATTGTCCTTCTGCCTTTATTTTTGCTCGAATACAAGGTAAAACGGGGCCTCAGCTACCTCTTTATATGTTCTGTCGGAATACTGATTTTCACGGGTATCTGGTTATACAGGAATCATACTGTTGCCGGCTTTTGGGGATTGCAATCCGCCGAGGGGTTGTCGCTCCTCTGGTCTAATTACGAACTCACAAGACAATCTACATACGAAGAGCAGAAAAGAGAGCCACAGATGGCATGGCTTCGGGACATGATTGTTTCAGGTAAAAATCCTATAAAGCTTATAACGCCCCTTAGAAAACAATTTGAGCTTTCTCCGTATGAAGTCAATGACTTGATGAAAAAACTGGCCATTGAAAACATTATGGAGAATCCCGTCAAGTATTTCATGATTTATATTAAGAATTTTATGAAAACAATCACCACGTTGTTTAATACAGAATCTACCATTGGTGTTGGCGCAAGATTCTCTCCATATGTTGTCTGGTCTGAGAAAATAGCATCTTTTATTTTGTTTTTACTTGCTCCTGTGTCAGGATTCATTGTTGCCTGGCGCAGCAATCACAATAGAAGCATTCTCCTGTTCTTTCTTTTAACAGTTTTATACTTGTTATCTTTGACTGCCCTTGTAGCCGGGTCTTTCAGGTATCGGCTGCCGTTACATGGTATCATCTGGCCTCTGGTTGCGGTTGCTTTTCTTGCCCTTATCGATAAGTTCACGGTCTTCCATAGAGGCAAGCAACTTATTCTCTCTCCAGATAAATAATGATTGATTTGCGATCATTTATATTTTATGGAGTAGTGTTAGACCTCTCACTGCTGCCGATGTTTCATATTTTTGGATTCCCGTACAAGATTGGTTTGCTCACTGTCGGCATTGTCGGGCTTTTCACGTGGCACAAGCAACACGCCAGGTTTTTGTTATTTTCCTTCTGCGGATTAATCATCGCCTGCTGGATTGGTGCTGTATATCAATCCCTTTTCTATCCTGCATCATCATACGACTTCACAATGTACTGCACGGCATCTATTTTACTGTGTTTTTTAGGTTACACCTTTGGCTATTTCAATACCCCCAAAAGCCTCAATAAGATATTATTAGTAGCTTTCGCGGTAGTAACAATGAATCTTATTGTGGGAGGATTGTGGGATAAGCTGCCCTTTCTGATAGATTTTTATGACCTAAATAGAGCAGTAGAAGAGGGTTGGATAAAAGACAGAAATACCGGCATTTTCTTAAACCCTAATGTCTCTGCCTTAGGAATTAATATATTACTTTTATTTATTGTTTTGGCCAGTAGGCGGGGATTGTTTTCAAGAAATATGATTTTTTATATGTCAATGCTTTGGTGTATGGCGTTTATAGCCTTAATAACCCTGGGAAGCAAAAGTGAGTTGCTTACTTTTATAGTACTCTCAATTTTTTTGCTTAAAGATTTCAATTTAGCCTTTTTCAAAAGGTATATATTATTTGTTACCGTTGGTTGCCTGATCATTTTCAGTTTTTTTATAAAACATATGGATAGAACTGAAGTATTTAAACATGGGTTATGGCTTTTTACAAATATACATACGGTAATAATTGAACAATACATTGTACCAGAGATTGATTATGATGTCCCAGGCGACCGAAGGGTCAAGTTCACGCGCGCTTTAGAAGCTTTTTCTTATTCCCCAATTTGGGGTTCAGGGTTTGATCGTGCTGAGATCGGGATTTTCAGCGAACAGACTAAAATAAGGTATCACAACGATTGGGCTTATATATTCGTCGCAGGTGGAATTATGGGAGGTATATTTTTCTTACTTATCCTCCGCAAAGCCTGGAAGACGCATCCTTTATTAATAGTTCCATTTTTCTTTCCGGGTTTGACTAATAGTTTTATGCTGACAGTTCAACTTTTTTGTCTTTATGGAGTGTTATGGGGAGTGTTAGAAAGAGATCGAATAGAAAAGAAATTTGCAAGGCAATTATCACTGAAATCAGCACAGGCAGTGTAAATCCACTGAGGGTTATTTCATGAAAGTCTCATAGTTGACCACACACCGTTTGTTTAACTGTAATAGACCATGAAAAAACCACATATAGTATGTGTTCTTTGGGATATCATCTGTTATTTACGGGACAGCGCTATTTTAAAGAGCCAGGCATTGGGGCAGATGAGATATCTGCTGTCACTCGGCGCCCATGTAACCATTATGTGTTCTGATCCCTCGCCTGAGGAATTTAGGAATTCTTTTGGCGTGGAACTTGAGCGGGAAGGATTCCAGGTGATACCTATTGCAAAGAAGGGTTATGCAAATTTACAGACCATAGCTACATTCAGAAGGCAACTGCGTATGCTCGATAAAAGAGACCCGATTGATTTTATTTACATCCGCAACTTCTGGAATATACTAACTGTACCCAGCCGGAAAATTAAAGTGGTTTTTGACCTGCGAGGAGCAAATCTTGAAGAAACGGAATTTAGATCGATAAGAAGAAGGGGTCCTCTAAGGAAAATTAAGGCCGGGATTTACAGATATTTCGAGCGCAAAGCCGTTCAAAGAGCGAATTATCTTCAATGTGTATCATACCCTCTGAAAGAATACAGTCACGATCGCTTTCAAAGGGATGATGCCATGGTTGTAAACTCATGTGTCGAAAAAAATAGATTTCAAGGCTGCCGGAACAGCCGAGAGAGCATTCGAACATCTTTTGGAATTAAACCGGAAGATATTGTATTTCTATATCTGGGCGGGCTGGATTCCTACCAGGAACTGGACTATATGCTGCTGCTATGGATAGAAATCTCTAAGCGGATTGATAGTCCATTTTTTTTGCTATATACAAGCAACGAGCCGAAAAATAAGCCTCTTCTTGATAGTCTTCCAAAGGATCGCCTCACTATAAGGAGCATACCGTATGAGAAAATACCTGAATTCGTGAGCGCTGCGGATTTCGGTTTTCTCCTCAGGCAGGACATAGTTTTAAACCGTGTGGCCTCACCTACCAAGTTTCCTGAATACCTGTCTGCAGGATTAGGGGTTATTACAACCCCCGGGATCGGGGATATTTCAAGGCTTGTAGAAGAATGTAAAATAGGGTGCCTCGTAGAAATAGGCGATTTGGCAGGCGGTGTCAAGAAGATCCTAGGCTTGGTTGAGCAGTTCAAGCATGAGAGAGCTCTGTTTGCAGAACGTGCGCAGGAAATCGCAGCCCGTCATTTTCTTTGGGACTCTTACAAAGACTATTTTATTGAGAGGTATTTTAATGGCAGCAGCATTGGCGGGACTGACCTGCAAGAACTGGGCAGCGACATAAATGAAGGGACTGCTGCAACTACAGCTCAGCGCACATCTTGAGTTTACAACCACGGACCCCATATCAGAGCCGCGGCAATAGGACTCCGGGCAAGGTATGCCGGACTATGTTACCGCAGAAGTGATTGGAAGGTTTATCACTTGTCAATCACTGCCTGCCGTCCAAGGAAGGCGACCACCTTTCCTCACCTCTTACTCCGTCCAAATTATGAAAAGGAGTGCCGAGGGTTGTTAAAAATAATTATCGACGATATAAATCTATATAAGTTTTTTAAAAAGCATAAAATTTCTTCGAAGATTTTTGCACTAAGTGTGCAGAAAATAGAAGAATTGACCGATCCAGTTCTTCATTCTTTAGCTGTAAGTGAACTGCAGACTCCTGAGTCTCCGACGAAGCAAACAAGTCCATCTCGATTTCATGATATAGATAAAGAGCTGAGAGGCTTTCTAAGGGCTGATAAGCAATATAAGATACATGATATGGGTGTTTCAAACGGGATTACATCCTTTGAGCTTTACCGATATTTGAAAACATCCAATATCGATTTCAGATTGTATATTTCAGATAAATACAATAGGGTTTGGTCATTTAGGAAGGGGCCTGTTAGTCTGTGTTTAGCTAACGATCATCAACTCGTTTGTGGCGATTTATTTGGCATCGCGTGTATGCCTTCCATAAGCCTCAAATATTTTATTTCTAATTTGTTAGGGAAATTACTCCAAAGCTTCTTAACTCACGAAAGCATTGCCGTGGCTGAAAAAGAATTAAAGGAGATAAACCTGTTGTTTGGGCCGGTGCAGCAATTGATTGCAAATGGAGAGATAGAATGCATTAATTGTGACATATTCGAGACAAGGCTTAATGCAAGCTTTGATATTGTAAGATGTATGAATTTGCTGAATTTGGCATATTTCCCTAAAAGTAAAATTAGAATAGCTATTGATAATGTCAATCTCTCCTTAAAAGAATACGGCTTCCTTCAGATAGGCCGGACCTTGCCGAATGGTGTTAGCACAGTAAGCTTTTATAGAAAAGAGCGTGGCTCTTTAAGACTCATACATGAATGTAATGGCGGGTCTGAGCTAAAATCTCTGATAATGGAAAAAAGCTGTTAAGGGGCATGATTTACAGGAGGAGAAGCGGGAGTGAAAAGGATATTGTTTATTTCACCTCTTCCTCCGCCGCATGGAGGCATAGCATCCTGGACAAAACGGGTAATGGAAAGTGGACTGTCTTCTGAGTATGAACTTTGCGTGGTAGATACAAGAATTCGCGGCAAGCGCGGATTTTTTGACAGCGTTACATTCTCTCTAAGTGAGCAGAAAAGATTTTTTAGTATAGTGACAGCGCTGATATCCCACCTAATAAATAATCGCCCCGATATCGTGCACTTGAATTGCAGTCTTTCCAAAATAGGTATTTTCCGTGATGTATTTTGTGGGCTTATCGTAAGATTGTGGGGAATTCCGCTTGCAAGCCATTTTAGGGGTAATATCCCAGAGTTGTCAGGCAAAAGCCTTGGAGATATCAGTTTGAAGGCCTTGAACCTTTTAATTAGGCTGTCACATGTGAATATTGCGGTTAATGGGATATCCTATGAATACCTAAGCAAAATAGTCAAGGCCCAACGGTGTGAACAGATACCAAATTTCGTCCCAGATGATATTTTCAAATATCAGGTGCATTATGAAGGCGCTTCACGTGGCCACACGAGAGCCTTATTTGTCGGAGGACTTGCTTTTGCCAAAGGTCTTGCTGAAATCGTGGAAACTGCAAAACAGTTGCCATTTATGCGTTTCGATTTGATAGGTGAGAAGACAGATGATACGAATAAAATTATGGGTTCATTGCCTCACAATATCAGATTGCTTGGCATAATGGATAACTCATCCGTAATTAAAGAAATGTGCTCTAGTGACCTGTTTTTTTTCCCTTCTCATGCCGAAGGATTTCCTAATGTTGTTCTCGAAGCTATGGCCGTAGGATTGCCGGTTGTTTCGACTAAGGTGGGTGCAATCCCGGAGATGATCGAGGATAGGGAGGGCGGTTTTCTGGTGGAGCCCGGAGACATCGACGGCATGATCTACGCTTTACGCACTCTATCTGACGATGCGAGATTGCGAGCAGCTATGGGGAGCTTTAACAGGGAGCGGAGTCGTAAACACTACGCATACTCGGCGGTAGCACGGCGATTAACGTCTGTATACCACAGATTGCTGGCGACAGGGGAAAGCGCCGCCTCCTCACGAAGTTAAGCGTGGAAAGAGGATACTGGGTGGACAAGGAAAAACTGGCTGTCCATGACTTTTGGGAGAGGGCTTCTTGTGGGGAGGAACTATATTTGAAGGATGGACGTGACAGAGAGGCCTACCTCACTCAAGCAAAAGTTCGGTACACTCTTGAACCGTTCATTCCAGGCTTTGCTGAGTTCCATCTGTACAAGGGGGAAAGAGTCCTTGAGATTGGTGTGGGTTTGGGAGCCGACCATCTGAATTTCGCTGAGGCTGGTGCAGACTTATACGGGATCGACCTCACGCCCCGTGCTTTGCGCCATACCCTCACACGTATGGAGTTGTTTGGTCTCCGCTCCCACCTCATGATGGGGGATGCAGAACAGCTATCCTTTGCGGACAGTTCCTTTGATCTTGTGTACTCGTGGGGGGTGCTCCATCACACGCCCGATACGGCCCGGGCAGTGGCTGAAGTGTACCGGGTACTAAAGCCTGGGGGGGAGGCAAAAATTATGATCTACCATAAACATAGTTTTGTAGGCTATATGCTTTGGTGTCGTTACGCCTTCCTCGCGCTAAAGCCGTGGCTAACGTTGGAGGAGATATACGGGCGGTATTTGGAAAGCCCCGGCACAAAGGCGTACTCTGAGGAGGAGGCGCAGCATCTTTTTAGGCAGTTCCGCTCCACGGATATTCAGATAGTCTTGGGACACGGAGACCTTCTAACTTCCGCTGCGGGGCAGCGTCATCAAGGAGTTCTTCTGTCAATTGCACGCACAGTCTGGCCTCGATGGGTTATCCGGACGTTCTTTCCGAAGCATGGACTTTTTATGCTGATTCGGGCGGTGAAGTGAGGGCGCATGCGAATGCTGCTTCTTTTCAGAAATCGAGAGAGCCAATAGTGATATGTGCGGAATTGCTGGGTTCATTGGAATCCACGAAGAGGGACTAATAGAGAAAATGCTCCGGGCCACTCGCCATCGCGGCCCCGACGCGTCCGGGGCTTGGAGCGACTCATCCATCCCCATCTCCCTCGGACACAACCGGCTTTCAATCCTGGACCTGAGCGAGAGAGGAAAGCAGCCCATGTGGGATGACACAGGGCGGCATTGCATTACTTATAACGGGGAAATCTACAACTATCGGGAACTGCGAAGGTTTCTGGAGTCAAGGGGATACCGATTTCGTTCAGACACCGATACGGAAGTGTTGCTCTATCTCTTCCGTGATTGGGGTCCTGCCTGTCTGAGAGAACTGCAAGGCATTTGGGCCTTTGCATTCTGGGACACAAGAGAGGAGATTCTATATCTGTCACGGGACCCCCTGGGCGTCAAGCCACTTTATTTTGTCTTTCAGGACAACAAATTTCTTTTCTCTTCCGAGATCAAGAGCCTTCTGTGTTGGAAGGGTCTCTCCCGGGAAGTAGATGAGCAAGCCCTCCTGGAGACGCTCATCTATCTCTGGACGCCAGGTCCCCGGACTATCCTGCACCGCGTGCGAAAGCTTCTTCCAGGGCAGATGTTGACGGTTCGTGCCGGCGAAGCACCGTCAATAACCGAAGAGGTAGACATCAAGCCCCGGAAAGATATCGCCGGGACCGATGAAACAGAGATACTCGAACTCGTGCGGTCGCAACTCCACCGTTCCGTGCAGTCCCAACTGGTGAGCGATGTTCCCGTGGGCGCCTTCCTTTCCGGTGGGCTCGACTCCAGCGCAGTTGTAGCCATAGCAGAGCGCGAGGGACGCCGAATCTCTCACTGCTACACGATCAACTATGCCGATGGCCGTAACTGGGAGGGGATGGTCAATGACCTCGACTATGCCCGTAGAGTAGCCCGACAGCTCGGCGTACCCTGCCTTGAAATACCACTGGAAAGTACTATCCTGGAACGTGTCCGTGAGATGATCTGGCATCTCGACGAACCTCAGGCCGATCTGGCCCCCTTGAATGTTCTGCTTATCGCCGAGGCAGCTCGTCAGCAGGGGGATTATGTTCTCCTTTCCGGCGCAGGCGGTGACGACATTTTCTCCGGATACCGGAGGCACCTCGCCTTAATGACCGAGAGATGGTGGGACTGGATGCCCTCCACTCTGCGCACAAGCGTGCGACTCTTAAGCGAAAGAGTCCATTCTTCGAATCCCTCTCTCCGTCGCTTCAAGCGTATGTTTCAATATGCCGACCGGTCACGTGAGGAGCGGCTTGTCCATTACTTCACCTGGGCCTCGAAATCATATGTCCTCCAGCTCTTACAGGGGGACTTGAGCCAGCGCCTTGCTGACCACGACCCACTCCAGGTCATGCGGGAGGCGTTAGGGAAGCACACCTGTCAGATGGACAACCTTAATAAGATGCTTTTTTTAGATACACGCTTCTTTTTGACGGATCATAACCTTAACTACACGGATAAAATGGGTATGGCACGAGGTGTTGAGATCCGGGTTCCCCTTATTGATATTGATTTGGTGAGATTGGCATTTGCTATCCCGGGAAGGCTTAAACAGAGAGGGTTTACGGGAAAGTACATCTTCAAGCGCGCCATGGAGCCCTTTCTGCCAAAAGAGGTAATTTACCGGCCCAAAACCGGTTTTGTAGCACCGGTCCGCGAATGGATGCTCGGCCCCCTGCATGATCAGATACGATCCGTCCTCAGCAGGGAAGCCATCCAGCGCCGCGGATGGTTTTCTTTTCCGGCGATCGAATGCCTCTTCCAGGAACTCCGGGAGAATCGCCAGGACCTTCATTACCTGCTTCTATCTGTTTACATGCTTGAGGAATGGGCACGCCTTTTTCTCGACGGCGAGGGATATCCGGCCCATTAATGTATAAAAAAATTCATTACTTGCGCCGGATACTTTCTTCCTATATCTGGCATCGAGGCGGATCGAACCTTACCTTCTGGCATACGCGCCTGATGGTGAATGACCTGACCAAGGAGGACCTTACCACCCTTCGGGCCTATCCCCAGAATTACGAGGACAAGATCGGCCGTATCGGAACCGCGGATGCCGACGGCGTCATCATGCTCGATTATCGGGGGGAACTTGGACTGCAGTACAACCCAAACGCAATAGCCCAGTTGGCACTCGGGTACTACGACCGAATCTTGAAGGGTGAGGATTGCCGGAGGGAATTCCTGGCCCAGGCAGCCTACTTTCTAAATCACATGCGACTTGTTCCGGATGATATATTGCTTTGGGAATACGAGTTTCCCTTTGAGATGCGAAACGATCTTCATGCCCCCTGGCGGTCCGCACTCGCGCAGGGACAGGGCATCTCCGTATGCCTCCGCGCATTTAGACTTACGGGTGACGAGACGTATTTGCATGTCACGCATAAAGCTTTTAACGCTTTTCGTCGTCTCGCACGGGAGCATGCGGGCGGAGTTCTGGATGACGACAGGGGTTACCTGTGGCTGGAGGAATATATTGTAACACCACCCAATCACGTACTTAACGGTTTCATCTGGGCGCTCTGGGGGGTTCGGGATTATGCAGTTTTTTTTGAGGATTCCTGCGCCTGGGATCTCTGGCGGAGTTGTCTCCAAACACTCAAAAAAAATATGCACCGTTATGACCTGGGCTTCTGGACGAGTTACGATCTGGCCGTTGCCGGCCATCAGCCGGTTATGCCGAGCAGCCTCTACTATCAAAACTTGCACGTGATCCAGATGCAGGCCATGTACAAACTCACGGGTGACGACATCTTCGATTCCTATGCCCGGAAATGGGGAAACCAGTTATCCAATTCCCTGTACCGGATTTTGTCGCAGGCATGGAAGGTCTATTTCAAGCTAAGGTGGTTTTGATGAGTGAGCCCCATATCTTACTGATTTACCCAGCGTACACCTATCCCCGCAAAAGCCCGCCTCTGGGGTTGGCCTACCTCGCTGCCTACCTAAGAGAGGCCGGTTTCAGACCGTATATCCACGATTTCAACACCCACCCACTGACCGATGATGCCTTCATGAACCTCCTCGGATCCAGGAAATGGCTCATAGTGGGCATCTCTTTCATGACTAACCAGTTCGGAGAGGTTTCCCGACTGGCCCCCTTAATCAAGCAAGTCATGCCAGATATCCCGCTCGTCGCGGGAGGTCCCCACCCGTCTTCAATCCCCGAAAGGACCCTCCAGGAACTTCCGGCCCTGGATATCATCGTCCGGGGAGAAGGTGAAGAAACTTTAAAGGAGCTCGCAGAGGCCATGAGCGAAGGAAGGGCCTTCGGGCATATCCCCGGGCTCTGTTTTCGCGCACAGGAGGGGGTGATCCGGACCCCTGATCGTGCCTTCATCCGGGACCTGGACAGGCTTCCCTTCCCGGCCTGGAAATATCTTGATTTGAATAAATATAATGTTTTCAATATTAGTGGAAAGGGTGACGCGCCGGTGTTTGCCCTCTTGTCGAGCAGGGGATGTCCAAATTTTTGTACATTTTGTGATTCCCATACCATATTTGGCAGAAAATTCAGGCCAAGAAGTGCTCAAAACATATTCGATGAAATCATATACTTAAATAAAACCTATGGTATGGTCGAATTTGATTTTGTCGATGACCTGGTTACGATACAAAAAAAGCGGATTTTAGAGCTTTGTGAGTTGATCGGTAAATCAGATATTCCATTTAGATGGATGGCCAATGCCCGCGTAAATACCGTTGATAGAGAAATGTTGCAAGCTATGAAGGATGCAGGATGCATTCGAGTTGATTTTGGTGTCGAAACCGGCGATCAATATGTTAGAAAACTGATGAGGAAAAACATAACGGATGTACAGATTCGCAATGCCCATCAGATTGCTCACGATATTGGCATATCAACCGGCAGTTTCACAATGGTGGGCAATTTAGGCGAGACTAAGAATTCCGCAAAAAAGACAGTTGAGCTTCTTAAAGACATAGGTGATGATGTTATGGTTGCGATAGCTTGTCCGTTTCCAGGTACAGAACTATATCGTGTTGCAAAAGAAAAAGGGCTGATAAATACGGAAGACTGGACTCGCTATGTAACATCGCCAACTTATACGCCTAACTATAGACCGGTAATGCGAACAGAATATATTAGTGAGGATGAAATAGTTGATTCCTTCTATTATATACATTCTTTTTTTGCTCGAAGAAAATTCCAACGGAGGTTTGGCCGCTATTTTTTTTTAAATCCGCGCTTTTATAGGGAATGGGTTTTTAATGCCAAGGGTCTAAGGCGCAGATTCAAGATGGCTATAAGACTGGTTAACTCACGCATAAAAGCTTTTTTCTGTTGAACATGCATAGCGAGCGCATTCCCCGCTGCTTGCCATCCAGGTCCGACACTGGCGGGCAGCGGGGTTAGCGAGCGAATACGATGCATTTTACCTTGCATACGGATATTCCCCGCAGCAAGCTGCGGGGAGCTTCAATTAAAGATAAGGCGGGAAGTGTCTCACTTACATCGGCACAGAGGGGCCGCTCCCAATAACTGCCTTATTAGGCCGGCAACGGAAGCATACCTTATAAGATTTTGGCGGAACTAAAATGTATATATTGTTTGTCACTGAGAACTTTCCTCCGGAACGTAACGCTTCAGCTACCAGGGTATATGAGAGGGCCTGTTATTGGATAAAATGGGGACATGAGGTGACGGTTATTACCTGTGCGCCAAATTTTCCGGAAGGTAAAGTTTATCCTGGTTATAAAAACAGGTGGTATCTTGTTGAACAGATGGACGGGATCCGGGTTGTAAGGGTGAAAACATATATTTCGGCAAATGAAGGGTTTTTACTCAGGACAGTCGATTTTGTGTCCTTTATGTTTTCCTCCGTAGCTGCGGGGTTTTTTCAAAAAAAACCAGATATAATCATGGCAACCTCCCCTCAGTTTTTTGCGGCTGTCGGCGGGTGGGTAATTTCGCTTCTTAAAAGAAAACCTTTTATTTTTGAATTGGGAGATTTGTGGCCGGCATCTATCGCTGCTGTCGGGATCATGCAGGATAATTTTCTTTTAAAAGCCGTGGAAAAACTGGAACTTTTATTGTATCGAAAATCGGCCGTTATTGTTGCTTTGACCAACGCATTCAAGAAAGATTTGGTTTGCCGTGGAATTGATAAAGACAAAATTTATGTTGTGATCAACGGGGTTGACCTGCCTCGCTACTCTCCCAGGCCAAAAGACAGCAAGCTGTTAAAGGAACTTAAATTAACAGATAAATTTGTCATTGGTTATATTGGTACACACGGCATGGCTCATGCTCTGGAAAAAGTTCTGGATGCAGCGGAATTACTGATAAACGATGATAAAATCAGGTTTCTTTTTGTTGGCAGCGGTTCATCAAAAGAAAACATGATTGCAAAATCCCAAAAACGTGGATTGAAAAATGTGATTTTTTACCCCGCTCAGCCCAAGGAGGAAATGCCGAAATTCTGGAGTGTATTGGATGTTGCGCTGATTCATTTAAAGAATAACCCTGTTTTTGCAACAGTGATCCCATCAAAAATTTTTGAAGCCATGGGGATGGGGCTTCCCATTTTGCTGGCAGGACCTAAAGGTGGCGAGGCGAGTAAAATAGTTGAAGGAGAAGGAGCAGGGTTGTGTATTCCTTCTGAAGCCCCTGAGATTTTTGTGCGGACTGTTCTGGAATTAAAAAACAATCATGTTTTGCGGAAAAGGCTGGCCGAGGCAAGTTATAAGGCAGCGCCAAAGCATACAAGAGAAAGGCAGTCTCGCGAAGTAATCAATGTTTTTAAGATAGCGGTAGAAAAGTGATAAAAATAATAAACGTAGTGGGTGCCAGGCCAAATTTCATGAAGATTGCGCCATTGATGCGTGCTTATAAGCAGTATAATGATTCAATCAATCCCGTGCTTGTCCATACAGGCCAGCACTATGACGAAACCATGTCAAAAACTTTTTTTGAACAGCTTAATATCGCAAAGCCTAATGTTAATCTTGGAGTTGGGTCCGGCAGTCATGCAGAGCAAACCGCTAACATTATGATAAGCTTTGAAAAATTGATAAAGGATGAAAAGCCGGACATTGTACTGGTGGTTGGTGATGTGAATTCCACGATGGCCTGTACAATTACAGCAGCTAAACTTGGCATTAAGACAGCTCATGTAGAAGCCGGCCTGCGGTCTTTTGATATGACCATGCCCGAAGAAATCAATCGAAAGGTTACAGATTCTATATGTGACTATCTCTTTACGACAGAGGAAAGTGCCAACGAAAATCTCAGAAATGAGGGCGTAAAGGAAGACAAAATCTTCTTTGTAGGGAACGTCATGATTGATACGCTATCCTATTATCTTGACAAAATAAAGGATATGCCACTCCCTGTAAATGGGATTACTGAAAGCAACTACGCCACACTTACCATTCACAGACCTTCAAATGTGGATAATCTATCGGCCTTGGAAGGGATTTTATTTGCGTTTGAAAAAATCCAGAGAGATATCCCTATTATCTTCCCAATGCATCCCAGAACAAGGAAAAATATTGATCAGTTTGGATTATCAGAAAAAGTTTCAGGAATGCGTAACCTGATAATTACAGGACCTATAGGTTATCTTGAATTCTTAAGACTCAACAAAACAGCAAAACTCGTTTTAACTGATAGCGGCGGACTCCAGGAAGAAACCACATATCTGGGTATTCCCTGTCTAACAATAAGAGAAAATACGGAAAGGCCGGTAACCATAGACATAGGAACAAACGTTCTGACGGGTTCAGATCCAGATATTATACTCGAAGAGTATGAAAAAATCATGAATGGAAGTTTTAAGAAAGGTAAAATACCTTATTTGTGGGATGGTCATGCTGCTGAAAGGATCGTTGAAAAACTGGCCCAATTGACATGAATAGAGAATGAGGGATTGAAGAATATTTTAATAACCGGAGCCAATGGCTTTATCGGGAAAGCCTTATGCAGTCGATTGGCATCCGATAATAAAGTGATTGGTATTTATAATAGAAAGAAGCCTACAAGCCTTGCGAATATTGTCTGGGAACAAACCGACCTGACCGATGTAAGCGCAGTGACTGCGATTTGCGAAAAATATTCTCCGGATGTTGTCATTCACTGTGCAGGCATTGCACACCAGAAGGTAGGGGCGGTAGATTCCTCCACATACATGCGCGTGAACAGTGAGTCCACAGAAAAGCTGGCAAAGGCCGCTTCTCAAGTTAATCCTGATGTGCGTTTTATTTTTTTGTCTTCCGTGTCCGTGTATGGTGAAGGGCCGGGGATTACCTCACGCAAAGGCGCAAAGGCACAAAAAAGAGAGGATTGTAATGGGATTGGTGAGAATGGCGAATGTCAGCCTTCCAGCGATTATGCCTGCAGTAAGCTTGATGCCGAGAGGCGTCTTATTGCTTTAGCTGATGAGGGCATACTCAATGATCTAATCATCCTACGTCTGGCACCTGTGTATGATCGTGAATGGAGTTTTAACCTTAATCGCCGGGTATTAGCACCTCTGACCATAACCTATATCCGTTTCGGTTCAGGGCTGCAAAGGATGTCTGCATTGGCCAGGCCTAATTTGGTAGACTTTATTGATTTTATAATCCGTAGATTACGCAGATTTTCGCAGATCGATATCTTTAATGTTTGTGATGCAGAGGCCTATGAATTTAACACGCTTATCCAGGTATTTCAAAACTCGGCTATCCGGCCCAACCGGCCGGTTATTTCGGTGCCATTATCTGTTGTCCGGTTTGCAACCAGGATAGCAGGGTGCCTTTTACCTGACAAAAAGAGATGGCTGTATTCCTGTTATGACAAGCTGGCTTCAAGTTTGGTCTTTGATAATGAAAGAATGCTGAAAACCGGTTTCAGGCCGCGCCATTCTCTGCAGACAATCTTTCAATCCACAGATTAACGCAGATTAAATATTTCACGCAAAGGCGCTAAGACGCAAAGATAGAAAATTATGGCTGAGAATGAAATAGCCAAGGAAATTGTTGACGCGGCATATCAAGGGTCGTAAACGACCTAAAAGAATAACTTGGCGCTTCTGCGTCTTTGCGTGAGACAATAACTTCTGTGGAAAGTTTTATTTTATATACCACTTGTCTGATTCTGGGTGGAGCCGGGGCCTGGATCATTTCTCGTTCTGCCTTAAAGCTGGGCCTGGTTGATCATCCAAATGAACGGAGTTCCCATGCGGTACCAACGCCAAAAGGCGGAGGAATTGGTATTCTTGCAGCCTTTGTTCTGTCTTCTGTGACTCTCAATATCCCCGCGGGTTTCTGGCTTCCGGCAACTATCCTTGCTTTAATAAGTTTTTACGGGGACAAGTTCCCGATTTCTCCAAGGTTTCGCTTGCCGATACAGGTTATAGCAGCCCTCTTCTTTGTCCAGCTTTCAGCCTTTAGCCTTCAGCTTTCAGCTTTCTCGCTTTTCTTCCTGGCTGTCTTCGTCGTGGGTACTGCAAATTTTTATAATTTTATGGATGGGATCAATGGCATCGCCGGGGTCACAGGTGCAGTTGCGTTTGGGCTCCTCGCCCTTTCTGCTTTCCTTTCAGGATCTGCCTCTTCTTTCGTAACCCTGGCTATCTGTCTGTCGCTTGCGTGCCTCGGCTTTCTCCCTTTCAATATGCCAAAGGCCAGAGTTTTTATGGGCGATGTGGGTAGCATCTTGCTCGGCTTTGTGTTCGCAGCGATGGTCGTATATTTGTCCAAAAGCCTTATCGATTTTATCTGCCTCTCTGCCTTCCTTTTTCCTTTTTATGCAGATGAGTTGACGACCATGATCGTGCGGCTAAAAGATAGAGAACCCCTGACCCGTCCCCATCGCAGACATCTCTACCAGATTTTGGCAAACGAATATGGAATGCCTCATTGGAAGGTTTCGGTTGCATATGGCTTGTCCCAACTGATAATAGGTACAAGTGTCTTGCTGGTAAGGCCGTTTGGTAGTATCATGGCTTTGCCGCTTTTAATGATTTATTTTGCGGGATTCGTATTATTGACCATTCGTCTGCGAAGCGGAACCGCTCGTCTCACCGCGAAGGCGCAAAAAACGACCTAAAAGATAATGATCTTTAAAACTCTGCGTTTTCTGTGTGCTCTGCGGTGAGCTATTAAAATATTAGCGAAATCAATGAAAGTCCTTCTACGCAATAAAAATTTCTGGGTGATGTTGGCAGGGGATATTGCTTTACTCGGAATCTCCTACGTCCTCGCCTATGCCCTCCGGTTTGAATTCCATGTCCCACATGATTACATAAGTCTTTTGAAAAAGAGTATCATCCCGGTTGTAATAAGTAAGCTCTTATTCTTTTTCTGGTTTAAGCTTTATAGGGGCATGTGGCGTTATACGAGCATAGCTGACCTATTGAATATTATAAAGGCGGTCTTTACCAGTACAATGGTTGCAATGGTCGCTATTCTTATGTTCCAACGTTTTGAAGGGTATCCGCGTTCTGTTTTTGTGATTGATGCGATTCTGACCCTTATCTTCATTTCGGGTTTCCGTTTGGCAGTCCGCCTTGTTTTAGCAGCTGACGGCAATCCGTTACCCTTTATGAAAAAAAATGGGTACCACAACGGTCGAAAGCTATTAATAATCGGAGCTGGTGGCGCCGGAGAAAAGATGTTGCGTGAGATCAGGGACAACGCCCATTTGGAATATGACGTTATCGGTTTTTTGGATAATGACTCAAATAAGGTTGGTAGGTCTATACATGGAGTACCTGTTCTTGGCGTCATAGACGAACTAAAAGAATTTGTAATTAAAAAAAGGATAGAAGAAATCCTGATAGCCATCCCTTCTGCTACTGGCAATCAGATGAAGAGGATAGTTGAACTTTGTAAGCAGACGAAAGTTAAATACAAGACAATCCCCGGAATTGGTGAATTGATCGATGGCCGGGTGAGCGTAAAATCCATTCGAGATGTATCCTATGAAGACCTTTTGGGGCGGGAGCCCGTGCGCCTGGAAAAAGAGAAGATTGGCCGATACTTGCAAGGGAAAAGGGTCTTGATTACAGGCGCCGGGGGCTCCATTGGTTCTGAATTGTGCCGGCAAATTGCACGGTATAACCCGGAAGCGCTAATAATGTGCGATAGGACGGAGAAGAATCTCTACGACATTGAAATGGATATGTGGCGAAACTTTTCGTATATAAAATACATTCCGGTCCTGGGGGATATTCGCCATAAAGGCGAGATTAAGGCTATCTTTGAAAAATATCGCCCGGAAGTAGTGTTCCACGCCGCTGCATATAAGCACGTGCCCATGTTAGAAATTAATCCCTGGGAAGCTATATATAACAACATCCTGGGATCAAAGAATGTTATAGAGGTAGCCTGTGATTCCGGCATAGAACGGTTTGTTCTGGTCTCAACTGACAAGGCCGTTAATCCAACTAATGTTATGGGGGCCTCAAAGAGGGTAACCGAACTGCTTGTCCAGACCCACGCTAATCCTGGTCTTACCAGGTTTATGGCGGTACGGTTCGGGAATGTGGTGGGAAGCTCCGGCAGTGTTATTCCGTTATTTAAAAGGCAGATTGAGCAGGGCGGGCCGGTTACTGTAACTCACCCTGAAGTGACCCGCTATTTCATGACCATACCGGAGGCCGTGCAACTTATATTGCAGGCCGGGACTATGGGAAAGGGCGCCGAAGTGTTCATCCTGGACATGGGGACACCGGTTAAGATTGTGGATATGGCCAGGGATTTAATCAAACTTTCCGGACTTGAGCCTGAAAAAGATATTGATATCGAGTTCATAGGGCTTAGACCGGGGGAAAAACTACATGAAGAGCTGGTAGTTGTTGGTGAGGAAGTTGCTCCCACCGGCCATGATAAAATTCTTGTCCTGAAACAGAACGGATCCGGCCTTCTTACAAAAAATGATTTAGAAAAAAATATCCAGGAACTCGTGAAACTGGCCGATGCCAGGGATGCGGCAGGCATTAAACAGAAGCTAAGGGAAATCGTTCCGGAATACACACCGCAGGAGATCTAAACGAATCCGCAGATTACGCAGATTACACAGAAAGAATGAGTTTCCTGTTAAAGAATGGGGATACCCCTTGCGGATCAGGAGGAATCGCGGTCAGTTGGTTAGGTATTGTTTCAAATATTTTTGAAAGTTAATTCGCGAGATCTGTGTAATCTGTGGATTAATTATCTAGAGGCTGCGCAATCTGCGGATAATGACTGACCAAAAACTCAAAGAGTACCGGAGAAAGCGGGACTTTTCCAGGACCATTGAGCCAAAAGGAGGCATCCAGAAAACGGGGCTAAGGCGCTTTTCTATCCAGGAACATCAGGCTACGCACCTGCACTATGACCTTCGCCTGGAACTGGATGGTGTACTTAAGAGCTGGGCTATCCCCAAGGAGCCGCCGACCGATGCGGGCGTTAAACGCCTGGCCGTCCAGACCGAAGATCACCCGCTGGATTACATATATTTTGAGGGCACTATTCCGGAAGACTTATACGGGGCCGGTACGGTCATTCTGTGGGATAAAGGCCAATTTGATCTGGAATCGCGGGAAGAAGGAAAGATCGTTTTTCACCTGCGCGGCCAAAGGCTTACCGGCCGTTATGCCCTCATCCACACCCGCGGCGATCAATGGATTTTCTTTAAAACAAAATGAGATCGCATACCTAACCCGCCACCTGCAAACTTCACCTTATCAACCATCCTCTTTTTAAAATCCTACAGTCTCATAGCTAATCAGCCTTATATTACAACTTATCGCTGACAACTAATGACTATTTAAGTGATTTCATAAACGCCCGATAAGAACAGAGACACAATAATAACTGTCCGTAGCCGCAAATAATGTATTGAAATTTGCAGCTAATTTATATACAAAGATTTTGATGGTTATTGCGGTTGTAGGTGGCGTCAATAAACGCAAGACTGCGTGGCGCCTAAAATCTCGTTCCAGGAGGAATTAGACATGCCGAAATTGAAAAAGGGTGATCTTTTGAGTTGTGAAGTTTGCGGGTTGATTCTGACCGTAGCCGAACCCTGTGGCTGTGCCGATGTGAGCATCCTTTGCTGCAAGAAGCCCATGGGCAAAGGTAAGCTGGTTGCCAATAAGGCCCGCAAATTAGCTGCACAAAAGAATAAGCCGGCCAAGCCTGCTGCCAAGAAAGCAACGGCAAAAAAGGCCGCGGCCAAGGCTAAGCCCGCAGCCAGGAAGGGTTCTGCAAGTAAAACTGCTACCAAAAAAGCAGCGGCCAAAACGAGCAAGAAAAAGAAATAAGCGTTTTGATTTAAGGCGTTTTACGGCTGGTAAAAAGCGGTTTAGTTTTAGCGCCTGGAGTTTTTCCAGGCGCTAAACGGATTTTTTCCCTCAATATGAAGCAGGTCTGAAGCCGCCCGTTTGCTCCTTATAAATCTATTCCATTGACCCCAAGGCATTTCCAGTTATAATATCCCATCTATAAATACCAGCGGAAAAGGGATATGGCAAAAAGTCGCATTCGTTTTTTACCGGATAATAAAGAGGTATTTGTTGACGCGGGAGAAAATCTGTTAAAGGCAGCCATGATGGCGGGCGTGCACATCAATGCCTCTTGTGGCGGGGCCGGAGTCTGCGGACGGTGTAAGGTCAAGATAGAAAACGGTAATGTCACGGGTGAACAGGACGAAGCCGGTTACTGGCAGGCCTGTAAGACCTTTGTGCATGGTGATGTAGAGGTAACCATACCTGTCGTTTCGCATCTCGATCGCGGTGCGTTAGCACGGAAGATCCCTTCGACAGGTATCTCTCTGGCCAGAGATGCCGGCCGTGAAGGGCTGCTCATCTCCAGGCCTTTTTCCCCGGTAACGCAAAAAAAAATCCTGCAGCTATCCCCTCCTACATCTCGCGATAATATAAGTGATTTGTCCCGCCTTAAGCGTGGACTCAAGGTCGGTTTTGGTCTGCAGGAGATAGAAATTGACCCCTCGCTTATCCTCAGATTGCCCCATGTATTAAGGGCGCAGGATTGGGCGGTCACGGCTACTCTGCGTTATGATCCGCCGAGACCGGCGCTCATTATAGAGATAGAACCGGGAGATACCAGGGCCAGAGATTACGCGGTAGCCATAGATGTCGGCACGACCACCCTTTGCACCTATCTGGTGGACTTAAATAGTGGGGAGGTTGCCGCAGAGGTGTCAGATTACAATCCGCAGATCGGTTTTGGCGAAGATGTCATATCCCGTATTGTCTTCTCGCAAAAGGGAGGCGGCCTTAAGGTCCTCCAAGCCAGGGTGGTAGAAAAACTAAACGCCCTTATCCAGGAATTAGTGGATAAAGCCGGGGTGTCTAAGGAAAACATATACTACATCTCCGCTGCCGGTAACACGACCATGAGCCATCTATTACTGGGCCTGGATCCTAAACACCTGCGGGAAGCCCCTTATACGCCGGTGGCCAGGACCTATCCCCGCCTCCGGGCCAGGGAAATCGGTCTGGATGTGCCTTCCTGCGTTACCCTGGATATATTTCCTTCTATCGCCAGTTATGTAGGCGGGGATATTGTAGCCGGGGTGATCGCTTCCAGGATCTTTGAACGGCCGGAACTCACTCTCTATATTGATATCGGCACGAACGGGGAAATCGTCCTGGGAAACCGGGAATGGCTCGTATGCGCCTCCTGCTCCGCCGGCCCGGCCTTCGAAGGAGGCGGCATCAGGCACGGCCTCCGGGCCATGCCCGGCGCTATCGAGGCCGTGCATGTACATCCGGAAACCTGTGAGCCCATGATAGTCGCTATCGGTATGGCGAAGCCCAAAGGGATTTGTGGTACAGGATTAATCAGCTTGGTGTCCAGCCTTATGGAAGGATGTATAATTGACCAACAAGGTAAGTTTAACCGTGGCCTCTGTACAGGACGCATACGCGAGGGCCAAGATGGCTATGAATACGTGATCGTGTATGGTGAAAACACGGCTACCGGGGAAGATATAGTCCTTACCGAGGTGGATATAGAAAATCTCATCCGGGCCAAGGGGGCCATGTTTGCCGGTTATCTTACCCTCGCCGAGGCGGTAGGTCTGTCTATTTCAGACATAGAACGCGTTTTGATCGCCGGCGCCTTTGGCAGTTTTCTGGATATCGAACAGGCGATCACCATCGGCCTTCTCCCGGATCTGCCCAGGGATTGTTTCTATTTTGTGGGCAATGGCTCTCTTCTCGGGGTAAAGGCCGCTATTTGTTCTGTGGGCGTCATGGAAGAGCGTGAAAAAGTAGCCAATACGATGACCAACTTTGAACTAAGCGAAAATCCCCGCTTTATGGAGCATTATATATCATCCCTCTTTTTGCCCCATACCGATCGTCAGCTCTTTCCCTTGGTATGGAAACGAATAAATTGTTGGGGTGCGCAAAATGGATAACTTGCGGACTTTCGTCATAGCTATGGCGGGTAAGGGCGGCACGGGTAAAACCACCATATCTGCCCTTCTGATAAGGTATTTGTTGAATAAAAATCTGCTGCCTGTATTGGTGGTGGACGCCGACGCCAATGCCAATCTTAATGAACTGCTCGGCCTGAAAGTAGAACGCACTTTGGGACAGGTAAGAGATGAGATGAAGACGGCTGTTCCTATCGGTATGACGAAGGAGACCTATATCGAATACAAGATGCAAGAGGCTTTAATCGAGTCAAAAGGCTTTGATCTTCTGATCATGGGACAGCCTGAGGGACCCGGCTGTTATTGCGCGGCCAACAATCTCCTGGCCAAGTATCTTGAGATATTAACCAGGAATTACAGGATAGTTATAGTAGATAACGAGGCCGGTATGGAGCATCTAAGCCGCCTCAATCTGCGCGAGATTGACGTATTGATTTCTGTATCCGATCCGGGGCCGCGCGGCATAATGACGGCCAAACGCATTGCGGATCTCACTACGCACTTGGACGTGCACGTCGGCAAGAAGGTCCTCATCGTGAATCGCACCCCGGACGGATTGGATCCGGTGTTACGGGAGGAGATCAATAAATCCGGATTGGTTCTGGGCGGGACCATCAGGCAGGATACCCTTCTCGCCACCTACGAATTAAAGAAGCTGTCCTTCCTGGATCTGCCATCCGAATCGGCAGCGGTGCGGGATGCAGAGGCGATATTTGATGCAGTAATCAGCTTACAGCCTTGAGCTTTCAGCTTGCCGTTTTTTTACCCACATAGGACAACCATGGTTTATATTTTTTGCTTTTACCGCGGATGGCATCGAAAAAGACCGAGCGGATCGCCTGAGTTATTGGTCCGGGAGAACCCTGGCCGATAACCCGGTTGTCCACCTCGCGGACAGGCGTCAGTTCAGCCGCAGTGCCGGAGAAAAATGACTCGTCGGCAATATAAAGCTCATCCCGGGAGAAACGTTCTTCCACCACCGGGATATTAAGGTCACGCGCGATAGTGAGCACACAACGCCGCGTAACGCCCGGCAATATGGAAGTAAGAGGCGGTGTTTTAAGTATGCCCCGTTTGACGATGAAGATATTTTCACCGCTGGCCTCGCAGACGTAGCCCTCCGGGTCTAAAAGAATAGCCTCATCGTAACCATCCTGGACTGCCTCTCTTTTGGCCAGTACGGAATTGACATAATTGCCGACGGCCTTGGCCTTGGTCATCATGATATTGACGTGGTGACGCGTAAAAGAGGATATCTTGACCCGGATACCTTTGGCAAGGCCTTCTTCACCCAGATAGGCTCCCCAAGGCCAGGTAATAATGGCCACCCGTATGGGATTGTTCTGCGGGTGGACGCCCATCACGCCGTCCCCGATAAAAACAATGGGCCGGACATAAGATTCTTTCTGGCCGTTAACCTTCAGCGTATCTTTGATCGCCCGGGCAATTTCACTCTGCGAAAACGGTATCTTAAGCTGGAGAATATGCGCCGAGTCAAAGAGCCGTTCCACATGTTCATCCAGACAGAATACAGCCGATGAGCCATCGTGGCATTGGTAGCAGCGGATACCCTCAAATACTCCCACACCGTAGTGCAGGGTGTGGGTAAGAATATGGACATTGGCCTCGTCCCAGTTGACAAATTTTCCGTCTAACCATATTTTTTCCGCCTTCTGAACCATTGGTTGCTCCTTGTGAATCCGTTATGCGTTATCAGTTATTTGTTATTTGGCACATTGTTCATAGTTCGTGGTTCATAGCTCATAGGGTCCCCGATAAATCCCCTTTTCCGTGATAATAGCCGTAACGTAGGCGTTGGGTGTGACATCAAAGGCCACATTAAGGGCAGAGACCCCTTCCGGGGCTATCCTCCGGCCGTTGCAATGGGTAACCTCATCCGGCGAACGTTCCTCTATGGGTATCTTATAGCCTTCGGATAAAGTGCGGTCGATGGTTGACTCCGGGGCTGCTACATAAAAAGGAACGCCGTTTTCCCTGGCCAGGACGGAGAGAGAATAAGTGCCGATTTTGTTGGCCACGTCACCGTTAGCAGCAATGCGATCCGCGCCCACAATAACCGCATTAATCTTTCCCATTTTTAGGAGATGACCGGCAGCATTATCACTGATCAACGTCACGGGGATATCACATTTCTGTAATTCCCAGGCCGTAAGCCTGGCGCCCTGGAGAAAAGGGCGCGTCTCGTCGGCAAAGACAGAGACCTTTTTTCCGGCTTCATGGGCGGCCCGGATCACCCCTAAGGCCGTCCCATAGCCGCCCGTGGCCAGGGCGCCTGCATTGCAATGCGTAAGGACTACATCCCCATCTGCCAGTAACTTCTGCCCGAATGCCCCCATGCGCCGGTTGGCGGCCACGTCCCCAGCTAATATGGTTTCTGCCTCCTTTTGGAGCAGCCCGGCCAGCTCGTCCGGTCCGGCAGAAGACGACTGTTTAACCACGCCGTTCATACGTTCGATGGCCCAAAAGAGATTGACGGCGGTGGGCCTGGCAGCGGCCATCTCCCGGCACATGATGGCCCATTTCTGGTCAAAATCCTTACGGCCTTTCCCCCTCAAATTCCCGGCGCCTAAAGCCAGCCCCATGGCGGCGGCAATACCTATAGCCGGAGCCCCACGGATAACCATCTTCTTAATGGCCGCTATGACCTGCCTGTAATCCCGGCAAACTACATAGGCTTCTCTCCGGGGAAGTTTGCGCTGATCGATCATCACCACCCGGCCGTCTTCCCAGGCTATGGTCTTAATCTCCGCCGGCATATCCCCTCTTTTACTTTCGCAGCATCCCGGTTAGTATCTCATTTACCAACCCGGGATTGGCCTTGCCTTTGGTCTTCTTCATTACCTCCCCGACGAAAAATCCGAGGAGTTTTGACTTGCCTTTTTTATAATCCTCTACCGCTTCCGGATGAGCCGCCAGTATGGTTTCAACCACCTTCTCAATCTCAGCCGCATCTGTAACCTGGACCAGGCCCTTTTCTTTGACAATAGCCTCCGGGTCCCTACCCGTCGCATACATCTCTTCAAAGACCGTCTTTGCAATCTTGCCGCTGATGACGCCGTTATCCATCATCTTTAGCATTCCGGCCAGATGTCCGGGTGGTACCGGACACTCTTCTATCTCCCGTTCGTCACGTTTTAACTCTCGCAGCAACTCAGACATCATCCAGTTGCTTATGGCCTTTGGTTTTTGGTAGAGGCGCACGCAGTCTTCAAAATAGTCGGCCAGGGATTTGGATACCGTGAGAACTGCGGCGTCATATTCCGGCAGCCCATATTCTTCCACGAAGCGGCGCTGTTTGGCGTCGGGAAGCTCCGGCAGGCGTGCACGCACCTCTTCGATCCACTTTTCGTCGATGACCAGAGGCACCAGATCCGGGTCCGGGAAGTAGCGGTAATCATGGGCCTCTTCTTTGCCGCGCATAGAAACGGTAATACCTTTTGTTGTATCCCAGAGACGTGTTTCCTGTATCACTTCCTTCCCGTCCAGGAGCAAGGCGGTCTGGCGGCGAATCTCGTATTCCAGCGCCTTTTGTACATGCCGGAACGAATTCATATTCTTAATCTCCGTCCTGGTGCCGAAGGTCTCCGTGCCTTCCGGTCGCATAGACACATTGGCATCACAGCGGAAACTGCCCTCTTCCATATTGCCGTCACATATACCTAGATAACGCAGGATGTTGCGTAAGATTTTCAGGTATTCGACCGCCTCCTCCGGGGTGCGAATATCCGGCTCGCTGACAATTTCAATAAGCGGCACACCGGTTCGGTTAAAGTCCACGTAACTTATTGGTGCGGTAGCGTCATGAATCAGCTTGCCGGCATCCTCTTCCATGTGGATACGGGTGATGCCGATGCGTTTGGTTTGTTCGTTCAGGCCAATCTCTGCATAGCCATGTTCGGCAATGGGCAACTCATACTGTGAGATCTGATATCCCTTGGGGAGATCCGGGTAAAAATAATTCTTGCGGGCAAAGCGGCTGAAGGGCGACACGCGGCAGTGGGTGGCCAGGGCCATTTTCATGGCGTAGTCAACCACTTTTTTATTCAGGACCGGCAAAACGCCGGGCATCCCCAGGCACACCGGACAGGTGTGGGTATTGGGCGGGGCCCCGAACGCCGTGGAGCAATTACAAAAAATCTTGCTATCAGTCAGGAGTTGGGCATGCACTTCCAGGCCCATGACCGATTCAAATCCAGTCATATTTTATCTATCTTTCCCGCTTTTTAGGTACAAAACTAACATGAAGGCGGCAAATCTTCAATTAAAAAGTAAGGGCCGGCTATCAGCGCTCAGCGGTCAGCGCCAAGGCCAATAGCTGATTGTTACCCGCTGATTTATGAAAAATTTTCATTATGCCGAAAATAAAAATCAGATGTTGATAACATTTTGGTTATAAGGGAGCGCTGAGATGCCGGAGCTACGCAAGGACATAGTAACCCGTGAATGGGTTATCATATCCAAGGAACGGGCCAAGAGGCCGCATGACTTTGCTCATAC
Organism: Thermodesulfobacteriota bacterium; assembly: GCA_031082315.1. Lineage (NCBI taxonomy): Bacteria > Pseudomonadati > Thermodesulfobacteriota > Thermodesulfobacteriota bacterium. The sequence goes on along the minus strand of JAVHLC010000001.1, from coordinate 189,931 downwards.
CAAGAAGGCCCTGGAAGAATTACCGGAACACGATAAGAGCTGCCCGTTTTGCACTGCAAATGAAGACAAGACACCCACGGAGGTCCTGGCGTATCGTCCTGTTAATTCTGGACCGAACTCCCCTGGCTGGCTGCTCAGAGTGACACCCAATAAATACCAGGCATTGATCAGCGAAGGAGACTTAAACAGAGAGAACTATCATATTTATGATCATATGAACGGTGTGGGGGCACATGAAGTAGTCATAGAATGTCCGGAGCATAATCTATCCCTGGCCACAATGGATGATAAACAGGTCGAGCGCATAGTGTGGTCTTATATTGACCGTTATAATGCGCTACGCGAAGATACCCGCCTTAAGTACTTTCTTGTCTTCAGGAATCACGGAGTGACAGCGGGCTGCTCATTGGCACATCCCCATTCACAGATAGTGGCGACCCCGATAATCCCACAAAAAGTATGGGGTAAAGTACGTGGCGTGACACAATACCGGGAGTACAGAGATAAATGTGTCTATTGCGATATCATCGCCACGGAAACGAATTTGCAGGAGCGCGTGATCTGCGAAAACGGAAGTTTTACTGCTATTGCCCCTTTTGCTTCCCGCTCTCCCTTTGAAACCTGGATACTTCCCAAAAACCATCGGTCCTGTTTTGCCAGGATGAGCCGTTTCGAGGTAGAACAATTTTCTGCGATATTAAAAGATGTCCTGGGTCGCCTTCACCGCTGCCTCAATAATCCACCTTACAACTACATGATTATTACCTCGCCGAATGATACGGACACCCTGGATACTTTTCACTGGTACCTGGAGATAACGCCGCGGCTCACCACCCCGGCCGGATTTGAGATAGGCACGAGTATTTACATCAATATTATCCCTCCTGAGGACGCCGCACGGTATCTGCGCGAGGCCTAGCTCCCCTGATCCACCATCAAGGCATCATCTGCGGCGTTGCCTTCGATCGCTCCTCCTTGCGGCGTATTGCATCTAATATTTTGCCGGTGTTCAGGAATACCCATAACCTGCTGATGTTAATCTTGATAGCCAAATTAGACGGTGGATTTGGGGCTCCAAAGCGCAATAAATCTGGAGGGGGCAAGTGGGGGTCGAACCCACCCCTCATTTCTTAGATGAGGCCAACGGGTTTGCAGCCCGTGGGGCGCCCGGCGCCATTGCCCCCGAAACCTGACAGGCTTTTTACAGCAACTGTAATAGATATAATCTATATGTCAAATTGATAACCCCTATGGGTAATCCCGTATGCTATCCCTTTAGCCTATACGCCTAACCTGGATCCGCCTACGGCGGATTCTATTTGAGCCTTGGTATTTGGCATTCATTTGAACTTTAAACTTTAAACTTTGAACTTTCTCCATCAATAGTACCGCTGGCTTGTCTATCTCTATCTGGCGCACAAGCCGATTTTCTCTTGACACGACATAAAAATGTGTTAAATTTCAACGCTCTTCGTATAAGTATGAGGCATATTTTACCTTTTGCGAGGTAACTGGAGGTCTGCTAATGTACGCAGTAATAAAAACGGGCGGTAAGCAATACAAAGTCAGTTCCGGCGATACCGTGCGTGTAGAAAAGTTGGCCGGGAATGTAGGAGATGCGGTGACCCTTTCGGACGTGCTTCTCGTCGCTAAGGAAGGTGATATAAAGATCGGACAGCCAACCGTAGCCGGGGCACAGGTCACGGGTAAGATCGTCGATCAGGCCAGGGCCGACAAGATAATGGTTTTTAAGAAGAAGCGCCGCAAGGGTTACAGCAAAAAACAGGGGCATCGTCAGCCTTATACGGCCCTGAAGATCGAAGATATTCAATTTTAATCAGGAGTAGGGACAATGGCACATAAAAAGGCAGGGGGAAGCTCCAGGAATGGACGTGATAGCGCCGGTCAGAGGCGTGGCGTAAAAAGGTTTGCCGGCCAGGTCGTGAAGGCAGGCAACATTATTGTCCGCCAGTTGGGCACCAGGATCCATCCGGGACAAAATGTAGGCACAGGCAAGGACTATACACTTTTTGCCCTGATCGATGGTCTGGTGACCTTTGAACGGTTGGGCAAGACTAAAAGAAAGGTCAGCGTCTATCCATTGCCAGAAACCACCCACTAAATGAAATTTGTCGATGAGGCTAAAATCTTCATCAAAGCAGGGGATGGAGGCCGCGGTTGCGTAAGTTTTCGGCGTGAGAAGTACATCCCTAGAGGCGGTCCAAACGGCGGTGACGGCGGCAAGGGCGGCGACGTCATCTTTATAGCCACAAACAGGCTGCACAGCCTTCTCGATTTTAAATTCCACCAACATTTCAAGGCAAAAAAAGGGGAACATGGCAAGGGCAGTGATAAGCACGGCAAAAACGGTGCGGATTGCCTGGTTTATGTCCCCGTGGGGACAATCCTCAAAGAACTGCAAACGCGAGAGATTCTAGCAGACCTGACAACAGACGGCGAACGGTTTGTTGTTGCCCGTGGCGGTATCGGGGGGTTAGGAAATGCCCGGTTTGCCTCGTCGACCCGACAAGCTCCCAGATATGCACAACCCGGCCAACCGGGTGAAGAAAAGCAGATTCTCCTCGACCTGAAACTCTTAGCCGATGTAGGGCTTATTGGTGCGCCGAACGCCGGTAAATCCACACTTCTATCAAAACTAACCTCAGCTAAACCCAAGATAGCGGATTATCCATTTACTACCCTGATACCGAATTTGGGTGTGGTCGAATCTGAAGACTATCATCCGTTTGTGGTCGCCGACATCCCTGGGTTAATCGAGGGAGCCCATGCCGGGCTGGGGCTTGGTATGCGCTTCCTGCGCCACATAGAACGCACCAAGCTGTTGGTGCATGTTATCGATGCCTCTCTTGGTCCGGAGGAGACCATTAAAAACTGGCAGAAGATAAACACCGAGTTAAGCGCATATGGGCCCGCCCTGGCCGAAAAAACACAGGTGGTAACCTTAAATAAGATTGACCTTATAATGGAAGATGATAAACTTAAGGCCGTCAAGGCGGCCTTTCTGGAGAAGGGATGCCCTGTTTATTTTATCTCTGCTGCAATTGGTAAGGGAGTAGAAGAATTGAAAGAGGCGCTGGCGAGAAGACTACAGCAAGACGAATATGAAAGAAAAGATTGATACGGATATTCGCCAGATCAGGCTTGCTGTTCTAAGGGAGGCCCGGCGCATAGTAGTTAAGGTCGGCAGCGCCGTCCTCACCGCTGAAGAGGGATTGAACCGGGAGATCATCGAAAATCTGAGCGCCGAACTTTCCCGCTTTAAACGGGAACAATTCGACATTGTCCTGGTCTCTTCCGGGGCTATCGCCTCCGGCCTGAAAAAAATTGGCCTTCTCCTGCCGCCCCGATCAATACCTGAGAAGCAGGCCGTAGCGGCAGTCGGCCAGAGTAGTCTGATCCTGGCCTATGAAGAGGCCTTTGATCGCTATGGAGAAAAGGTGGCGCAGATACTGTTGACACGAGAGGATTTATCCAGCCGGAGAAGATACCTGAACGCCAGAAATACTATATTTACTTTGCTAAACTGGGGTATAATTCCTATTATAAATGAGAATGACACGGTGGCTGTGGAGGAGATAAAATTTGGCGATAACGATATGCTGGCTGCCCTGATCGCCAGTTTAGTAGAGGCAGACCTTTTGATCTGTCTTACAGACATAGACGCCCTGTATGACTCAGACCCACGCGTTAATCCCGGCGCTCGAAGGTTGTCTCTGGTAGAAAATATTACCGGCCAGATTGAAAAAATGGCCAGCGGTATCCCCGGGTCTATGGGACGCGGGGGAATGCTCAGCAAAGTTAAGGCTGCAAAGATGGTATCGTCCCAGGGTATTCCAACTATTATCGCCAATGGCAAGGTCCCCTACATCCTGGAAAAGATCTTCGCCGGTGAGGACTATGGCACCCTCTTCCAACCGCACGGGCAGAGGATGACCAGCCGCAAGTACTGGATAGCCTTTACCCTTAACCCCAAGGGGATTCTAGTAGTCGATGACGGGGCCAAAAAGGCTATCACGGTAAACGGTAAAAGTCTGCTGCCCTCGGGAATTACAGAGATTAAGGGTAATTTTGACGTGGGGGCCCCGATCCACTGTGTGGATCAAACCGGAACGGCCTTTGCGGCCGGCCTGGTAAATTATGCCTCTGCGGAGATTGAGAAGATTAAAGGGCATAAGACCCAGGAGATTGCCGCTATCTTAGGGCACAAGGACTACGATGAGGTTATACACCGGGATAACCTGGTTATTTTGCCGCAGAGCTGATATAGATCAGCTGTCAGCACTCAGCTTAATGTGTTGTTTATTTGTAACAAGTTAGCGCTTTTAAAAATGCGCTAAATCTCATTGCAAAATGGAAAATGTAAAATTTCGGACAAAAACCATCAACATTTTGAATTTTGCACTTTGAATCTTGCATTTTGAATTGAAGTTTAGCCGGTTTTTCAAAAGGCTAAACTGATACGTTTATTTTAGATTTTTTCTGACAGATGATGGCTGATAGCTGAAAGCTATATAAAAAGGAGAGGCTGCGTTGGATATCAAAAAACTGATGCTGGATATGGCCAAAGCGGCCAGAGATGCCGGCCGGGTGGTGGCCAAGCTGCCCACAGATACCAAAAATAATATCCTTCTCTCTATGGCTGAGGAGTTGGTAAAACAAACCAAAGAGATACAAAAAGCCAACGAAAAGGACCTCCGGGCGGCAAAGAAAAAAGGGCTTTCCGCCGCCTTTGTCGACCGTCTGAACTTAACAAACAAGGTCATAAAGGCCATGGCCGACGGCTTGGCGGAAGTGGCCGCCTTGCCGGACCCGGTCGGGGAGGTGCTCAGGATGTGGAGGCGCCCCAACGGGCTTCAGGTGGGACGGATGCGCATACCCCTGGGCGTGATAGGTATGATCTATGAATCCAGACCGAACGTTACTGTAGATGCGGCGGCGCTTTGCCTGAAGGCAGGAAATGCCATCCTGCTGCGGGGTGGTTCGGAGGCTATTCATTCCAATCTGGTCCTGGCCGGGGTGTCACAGAAGTCGCTGGGGAATTTTAAAGTCCCCGGGGAGGCTATTCAGGTAATACCGGTCACCGACCGGGAGGCCGTAAAAGAGATGCTGCTGCTGGAAGAACATATTGATCTGATAATTCCACGCGGCGGTGAAAGTCTTATTCGGTTTGTGGCTGAAAATTCCCGCATCCCGGTGCTTAAACACTACAAGGGCGTCTGTCACATATTCGTGGATGAGAGTGCGGACATCGAAATAGCCAGACGAGTATGCTACAATGCCAAGGTGCAGAGGCCCGGGGTTTGTAACGCCATGGAGACCATGCTGGTCCATGAAAAAATAACCCGGGACTTTCTCCCGGCCATGGCCGGGGACTTTGCTAAGGCCGGGGTTGAGCTGCGCGGCTGTCCAAAGACCCGCAAGATATTGCCCCAGGCCGTCCCTGCTACGGAAGAGGATTGGCCGGCCGAGTATCTGGATTTGATACTGGCCGTCCGGGTAGTAAAGGACATGGATGAGGCCATACGGCACATCGCCCGTTACGGCTCCAATCATACCGAGGCCATAATAACCTCGGACTATGGCCGGGCCAGGAAGTTTTTAAACGATGTAGATTCATCCGTAGTCCTGGTCAATGCCTCGACCCGCTTTAACGACGGCGGACAGCTGGGGCTCGGGGCGGAAATAGGCATCAGCACCTCTAAACTGCATGCCTTTGGGCCGATGGGCCTGGAAGAGTTGACCGGCACAAAATTCATTGTCTTTGGAGATGGCCAGGTTCGGACTTAGATGCGGATCGGGATATTCGGAGGGGCCTTTGACCCCATTCATTATGGCCACCTGCGGGTGGCAGAAGAGGTCTATGAATCTCTGGACTTAGAGAGGGTTTTTTTTCTTCCTACTGCCACGCCTCCGCATAAGACCGCCGGGAGGATAACCTCGTTTGCCCACCGGATCAAGATGGTTCAATTGGCCATAGATGGTGTTGATCATTTTTTGGTCTCGGATATCGAAAAGGAGATACCGGGTCATTCCTATTCGATAGAGACCTTACGCCGTCTTCATGCCGCATTTGAGCCAGGTACAGGATTTTACTTTATCATCGGCCTGGACGCCTTTGTTGAACTGCCCACGTGGAAGGAATACAGGCAACTCCCATCCTATGCTAATTTTGTAGTGGTGGACAGGCCGGGTTACAGCAAGGCAGAACTAGAAGCGGTTCTGGATCAGTATTTCCCCGGTTATACTTATGATGATAACAGGAAAGAATATCTCCTCACCGGACAATATTCTGTCTTTTATAGGAAAACAACACTCTTTGGCATCTCATCTACGGCTGTCCGCCGGGCAGTTGCAGAAGGACACTCCATTCGTTTCCTGGCGCCCCCGGCAGTAGAAAAATACATTTATCAGGAAAGGCTTTATGCTAAGTAAGAAGCAAAAAAAACTCCCTATGGCCTCAAAAGAAAAGGCCCTGATCTGTGCCCGGGCGGCCCTGGACAAGAAGGCGGAGGATTTACAGATTCTGGACGTCCGCGCCGTATCCTCTTTTTCCGATTATTTTATAATCTGCAGCGGCCATTCCACGCGTCATGTCCAGGGCATTGTGCAGGCCATTGAAGAATCTCTCCGTCCTCAGAAGATTTATCCCAAGGGCATTGAAGGCCTGGGCACGGGCCAGTGGGTGCTCATGGACTATAATGACGTGGTCATACATGTGTTTTATGCCCCCATCAGGGAGTTTTATGACCTGGAAAGCCTCTGGAGTGAGGCCAAAATCGTAGGACTAAAGGAGTCAAAATGAGGCCGCGGCCGGTCTTGCTGATAATCCTGGACGGGTGGGGCTACAGCAAACATACAGAAGGCAACGCCATCTATCTGGCCAGGACGCCAAACATGGATGACTGGTCAAGGAGGCACCCCCTTACATTCCTTGAGGCTTCCGGCGAGGCCGTGGGATTGCCGGAAGGCCAGATGGGAAACTCGGAGGTAGGACACCTGAATATCGGCGCAGGCCGCATCGTTTATCAAGAGCTGACACGCATCAACCGGGCCATAAGGTCCGGTGATTTCTTTAAGGTTGAGACTTTTATTACCCTTATGGATAAAGTGGGCAAAAATGCCGGGGCCTTGCATCTGTTGGGCCTGGTCTCTGACGGGGGGGTGCACAGCGATCTGCCGCATCTTTTTGCCCTGATAGAAATGGCCAAAAGACACGGGCTGAAGGACGTTTATATACATGCCTTCATGGACGGCCGCGATACCCCGCCCCAAAGCGGTAAGGACTACATAGGCCGGGTAACAGACTTTCTTTCCCGCACAGGAGTAGGTAAGATAGCCACTATCTGCGGCCGGTACTATGCCATGGACCGGGACAATCGCTGGGAGCGCGTGGAGAAGGCCTATCGGGCCCTGGTCAGGGGCGAAGGCGCCATGTCCTATGATCCCGTACAGGCGGTATCGGAGGCGTATGAGCGGGGCGAGACAGATGAGTTTATCCTCCCTATTGTGATAGCCGATGCTGGGAATCCCCTCCCGCGCATCAGCGAGGGAGACGGGGTGATATTCTTCAACTTTCGGGCCGACCGGGCCAGGGAAATCACCCGCGCCTTCACCCAGGAGGGATTTTCGGCCTTTGATGTGCAAGCCAGGCCCAAACTGGCCGGCTATGTGACCATGACCGAATACGATGCCCATTTTCATCTTCCCGTGGCCTTCCCGCCACAACACCTGTTCCACATTCTCGGCGAAGAAATAAGCCGGCATGGCCTTAGACAGCTTCGCATAGCCGAGACGGAAAAATATGCCCATGTCACCTACTTTTTTAACGGCGGGGAAGAGACTCCGTTTAAGAACGAAGACCGGTGCCTTGTTCCCTCTCCCAAAGAGGTGCCTACATACGATTTTAAACCGGAGATGAGCGCCCATCAGGTAACAGAAGAGGTCATAAGGCGCATCAAGACCGGAGAATACGATTTAATTGTACTCAATTATGCCAACCCGGACATGGTAGGACATACCGGCATACTGAAGGCCGCCATCCGGGCCTGTGAAGCGGTTGATCTCTGCCTCGGAAAAGTAGTCAACACATTTTTGGAGGAAAGCGGCGGGGCGGTGATTATCACGGCGGATCATGGCAATGCCGAAGAGATGATCGATCCTGGAAACGGAAGCCCGCATACCGCCCACACCGCCAATCTGGTGCCGTTCATACTTATCGACGGGCAGAAGACAGGGCAAAACCTTCGCCGGGGTATCCTGGCCGATATTGCACCGACTATTCTCAGCATTCAGGGGCTGCCTGTTCCTGAGGAAATGACCGGGACGCCATTGTTCGCCTCCGGATAGCCGGTGTTTGGCGATCAAGAAACATTACAAGAAGCGATGAGTGGTGAATAAGAACGAGGGGTTCGGGTTGCGAGTTTTTGACCCGAAACCCGTAACTGGAAGGCTGATCACTGACCGCTGATAGCTGAAGGTCTTGTCTAAAAGAAGGCTCATCGTGAAAGAGTGTGGGTAAATTCCTCTTAAAATAAGGCATGCTCCTTATTATCCCCCCCTTTAGTAAAGGGGGGACGAGGGGGGATTTGAAAACGCTTGATAGTAACTATGCTTTCGTATAATAACAGCCTAAAACAGTTATGATTTATAAAATCTCCCCTAACCCCTCTTTTCCAAAGAGGGGAATAGAGAAGAGTAAAAAATTACCCACTCGATTACGCGAAGACCCTTAAAGAAGAGCCGCATTTTGCGCATTATTACCATACTCACAGTCTTAGCATTAATCCTGGAATCGCTTATGTGGCCGGCCGCAGCCAATGCCGGGGTTTTTAATGCAGCCGGTTTCTCTCCTGACGAAGAGAGGGCCCTGGGAAAAAAATTTCTGCTGATGGTAGAATCGCAGCTGCCATTAATCTCCGACCCGGACGTGGTATCTTACGTAGAAAGAGTGGGGCGAAAGATATTGGCGCAGGCCGGGCCGCAGTTCTTTGATTATAAGTTTTATGTCATTCGCGATGAGGCATTAAATGCCTTTGCCGCGCCTTCGGGCCTGGTCTTTGTCCACAGCGGCATGCTGGAGGCCATGGATGACGAGAGTGAGTTGGCCGGTATTCTGGCCCATGAAATCGCTCACGTAGTGGCCCGGCACATCGCCCGCCGGATAGAGCGCACGCAGAAATTAAGCATTATCACCATGGTCGGAGTCCTGGCCGGTGTCTTTTTAGGGGGGGGCGGCAAGGCGGCAGAGGCCGTGGCCAGCGGGGCATTGGCTACGACGAGCGCCCTTTCCCTGAAATACAGCCGCGAAGATGAGGAAGAGGCGGACCGCATGGGCTTCAAGTGGGTTCAGAGTGCGGGTTACGACGTGCGGGGTATGATAAGCACCTTTAAAAAGATCCGGCGTTATCGCTTTCTGGGTTCCCCCGCTATTCCATCGTATATGACTACCCATCCGGCCCTGGAAGAACGCATCGGCTATCTGGAAGACCTTATCCTGGCCCGACCGACTCCTATGGTAAAAGAAGATACGGCAGAACTCCGCCGCTGTCAGGTGTACCTCTCCCTGGCTATGAAAAGCCCGGCCCAACTTCGGGAAAAATGGGAGGCTGAACTCAAGAAAAATCCTGAAGATTCCTATTGCTACTACGGCATAGCCCTTACTTACCAGGCTGAAAAGCAATACGGACAGGCCAACCGCTACCTCGACCGGGCCGCTTCTCTGGGAGTCTCCGGATCCGTCCTGCAAGGCGAAAGAGGCATCAACGCCTTTGCTGAGGGCAGGCTATCGGAGGCACTGGTCCTCCTTAAACAGTCCGTGGAAGATGATCCGGCCGTGGCCCGATTCCGGCTATATCTGGCCAGGACATATAAAGAGCTGGGGCAGGTCGAAGAGGCCGTGCGCAGCCTGGAAAGGATCGGGCAGGACTTCCCGGATTATGCGGAGTCTTATTATCATCTCGGCCTCATCTATGGAGGGCGAAAGGAAAACGGCCTGGCCCAGTATAATCTGGGGATGTACTATAAATTGACAGGCGAACACCAGAGCGCTGTAACCCACCTGAAACAGGCCCTGCAGGACAAGGCCCTATCACCGGGAAAGAGAAAAGTGATTCAGGAAATCCTGGAGGACATGAAGGACGTGCCTCAATAACTAAGGCCGGGATTTTTCCTGCATACAGTGCCCTAAACGTCTCTACCGAGACCCCCACAAAAAAGGTCCTGCGCTTACTTGTAATATCTCGCAGCAGACCCAATCTCCCCCTTCATCTCCTCTACCAACTCCTTCGGCCCCAGCACCCTGGCCCCGGCGCCCCAGGAGAGCGCCCAGCGTTTCACCTCAAAGAGGTGGTTGGTTTTAAAAGAGAGGACAATGCTGCCGTCTTTATTTTCCCTGATGGTCTGCGTGGGATGCCAGTCCCTTTCCTTGACGTAAGGCGCATGGTCGGCCGAGAACCAAATCCTGACCTTATACTCTGTATCTCCCCAGATTATGCCGAAGTGGCTTCCGGCGAGTTTTTCAAAATCAAAGCCCGTAGGGATTTCAAACTGCCGCTCAAGTATGTCCGCCTTTTTGATACGCGACATACCGAAGGTGCGCACCTCCTCCTTGTAATGGCAGAAGCCAACCACATACCATTCGCCCTGATAGCTTACCACATGATAAGGATCGATTTCCCGCGGCAGGGGTTTCTCATACCCCGGAGCGCGGTGATGTATCTTAAGGCCCCTTTGTTCCCGGAGTGCGGTAAACACGGTGTCCCAGATGGCCGGATCGATCCTCGTCATCTGGTCGCAGAAGACCGAGAACCGGTTGTCAACCCAGGCGGGACGGATAGAGACCTTTCCCGGCAGCAGATTTTCTATCTTCTCGAATACCGAGACGAGCTTCCGGTATATCGGGGTATTTTCGTATTGCTTGAGCGCCTTTTCCGCGATGTATATGGCAAAGAGGTCGCTCTCATTTATGTCTATGGCGGGCAGCCGGTAAGTCTTCTCCGTGTAGTAATAACCGCGCCTGGCCGGTTCGTAGGCTATAGGCGCTTCCATCTGCCATTTGAGATAGTCTATGTCCCTCTGAATGGTCTTGGTGCTCGTCTCCCATCTCTCCGCCAGGGTGCTGCAATTCGGATACGCCCCTTTGCGGACCTCCGCGTCAATAAAGAGTAATCTCTGGTGCTGAGGTTTAAATTTGGTCATTGATTGCACTCCTCCCCAAAAATTTTTTGATAAGACACTATCTGTCCTACCTCATCGGTTATATTAGCCCAAAAAATAAACTTGGGGAGGTGCGTTTTATGCGACGCAGGAGAAGAAGGGCGTCAGGAGAAGACGCAATGATCAAAATAGAAAACGGGATAGAATCGGGGTTCCCCGTCCGGGCCAAGTTGATTGGATACGCCGGCAGGTTGCTGGGGAGGCATAACCTTACAGCGAGATTCCTGGAGTTTGTGCTCTCTCTGCTCAGCATAGAGGCAAGGCGCAGTCTCGTGGAATACCTGTATATAGAAAAGTGCACAAGAGGCCACTCAGATTTGTACGAGGAACGTATCGAAGATTTGTCCGAGGCGGGCAGCCTGGCACCCTATATTATCAGGGACGTAGATAGCCATAAGATAAAAATCAAGGAAGGGAATTTGGAGAAATTTCTTGGCCGGTTGTGGGACGACGAACATGGAACCGCCGGGGACCTTGCCGGCGATCTCTTTGCAAGGGAGGTCTCGAATCTCAAGAGCCTGTTCCAACTCAACGAAGATGAGACCGAGATACTTTTTCTTCTTTATTGCTATACACAGTATGAGGCCTTTGACAATCTTTGCGATGGCTACAAACTGCCTGAGTACCTTAAGTTTATCTCTGCCGTCACAGGCATCCCGCTCACGAGGGTGACTAAGGCGCTGGGAAGGAAAGGCAGACTCATCCAGGCCGGGGTGATTGAGGATACCAGCGTAAAACATGCCCCGTACTATTCATTATCTAATGAGATTGTCGAATATCTGTCCGGCATGACGGACGTGCCTCTGGCCGAAAAATACTGCCGGAAGGATACGGGGACCACGTATCCTATCGGGAGCTTTAATATATCCGAACCCAGGATAAATATCATACGTTCGCTTCTCTCTTCTACCAAGCCGTGCCATATCCTGCTTTATGGAGAGGCAGGAACCGGAAAAACGGAATTTGCCAGGGCAGTGGTTGCTGGCTGCAGAAAACAGGCCTTTTTTGTCCAGTATGGAGAAGACGGCGATGTTTCTGACAGACGGCTGGCCCTGCATGCGGCTACGGCGACAGTGCTGCCGGACCGGGGCGTGCTGATCGTGGATGAGGCGGATACACTCCTCAATACCCGGTATATGTTCCTAACGACCCGTGATACCGTGGAAAAGGGCTGGCTGAATGATTTCTTTGATCACGTCAGGGCAAGGGTTATCTGGATTACGAACGAGAGGCGTTTTATGGAGACGTCCCTTCTAAGACGTTTCTCGTATAGCCTCCACTTTAAAAAGTTTACCGGCCGTGAGAGGGAGAATGTCTGGATCAATCTCACAGCAAAGCATCCCTTAAGGCGGTTTCTCACCGGAGATGTTATCCGCAAACTGGCGGCAAAGTACGAGGTCAATGCCGCCGGTATCGCCTCTGCCCTGGATGCCGCAAAATCCATCCTGCCGCCGAAAAACGCAAATGAAAAGGCCGTCCGGGGGATGCTGGAAGAGTTGCTCACCAGGCATGAGGAACTCATAGGTCAGGGATTCAAGCGGCCGCTTAATCCACTGACGGATCGTTACGACATAAGCGCTCTTAATGTGGATGTGGAGATCAATCTGCTGTTACAGGCCGCGCGTGCCTTTGCCGGACGGGATAGTGAGAAAGCTCAGGAAGAAAGGGGTTCGCTGAATCTCCTTTTCTGGGGCAGGCCCGGCACGGGAAAGACCGAGTTTGTCAAATATCTGGCGGCTGAACTCGGTATGCGTCTGATTATAAAGCGGGCCTCTGAACTCGTCAGTATGTGGGTGGGAGAGACAGAGAAAAACATACGCGATGCCTTTGATGAGGCCGAACGCGAGAAGGCCGTGCTCTTTCTGGATGAGGCGGACTCCTTTTTCATCAACCGGGAGAGCGCCCACCGCTCCTGGGAAGTGAGCCAGACAAATGAACTTTTGACCCAGATGGAGAATTACCGGGGCATTCTGATATGCTGCACCAATCTGCTTTACAACCTGGATAAGGCCGCCATGCGGCGCTTTCAGTGGAAGGTGGAGTTCAAGCCCTTAGCCAGAGAAGGCAAGATAAGTCTGTATCAGAAGTATTTCGGGACAGTGCGAGGGAGGCTTATGCCTAAGCAGAAAGACCGTATTATAGGCATAAACAGCCTCACTCCGGGAGACATAAAGGCCGTGTGGCAGCGGTATAGATTTTCGTCCGAAAAAGACGTAAGTCACGACGATATTCTCGGGGCCATTGAGAAAGAAGTCGAATACAGGGGGGAAAGCCCTAAACCCAAGATAGGGTTCGGGCGGTAGAATGTAAAGGGCGGGGCTGGAGGCTGGCCGATTCCGGAAGACGAGGGGTTTAATAAGGCCACCCTTCAACCGATAAGTGGATCATCTTTTATCCCTGTCAAAGTTAATTTAAATTCTTGACCTATACTAAATAGTGGTATATATTTCCATGAAGTCGAGGTGGTTTATGCCGGAACTCATGAAAAAGCGCCATATCAGAAACGTTGAATTGCGTTTTAGCGGGCCAGTGAAACACAAAAAGAAGGCCGTTAATGCATTGAAGTCTTTGGGCTTCACAGAGTTGTCTTTTCCCGGTGATGCCATTCCCTGGCGTGCGGCATTCCCGGAATATGCTGATGAACAATTACCGGGTCGTATTCTGGCCGGAGCACGGGGCAAGGAAGGAATGTCGCAGGTAAAACTTGCCGAGATGACGGACATTCCACAGCGTCACATCAGTGAAATGGAAAACGGGAAAAGGCCGATCGGCAAAAAGAACGCCAAAATTTTCGCAGAAGCGCTGAATACCGACTATCGAATTTTTTTATAATGAAAAGGCTTAAATCCCCCCTCACCCCCCCTTTAGAAAAAGGGGATGGGGGGGATTTGGCAAGCTTATGTATTAAATGCCATCGTAATAGCGGTGTAACAGTAATGCCTTTACATAAATTCTCTTCAACGTCCTCCACCGCTAAGCAGAAAAAAACCTTATCACAGGCCTAAACAACCTTACGCCCGGGAGACATAAAGGCCGTGTGGCAGCGATATAGATTTTCGTCGGAGAAAGACGTAAGTCACGACGATATTATCGGGGCCATTGAGAAAGAAGTCGAATACAGGGGTGAGAGCCCTAAACCCAAGATAGGGTTCGGGCGGTGACGCACAAGTGCTCGGAGGTTTATTCGGCCGCATAAAACTCCAGACTCCTGTCTGGAGATGTAGCGGCTATCCAGACGAGCGGGTTTCTGATAAGATGGGGCATGAAATTTCGAAAGAGTGCCCACGCTATCTATAAGACGGAATACCATCTCGTCTGGATCCCTCGATATCGGCGGAAAGTGTTCGTTAAGGGTGTGAAGGAATACACGGAGAAGCTGCTCTCTCACATCCCAGAACTTGATCCCGATATCGAGGTTGTTAAGCTCAATGTGCAGGAGGATCACGTTCATATGGTAGTCGTGATTCCCCCGAAATATGCAGTTGCCCGTGTAGTTCAATACCTCAAGACGCGGTCAGCAAAAGCGCTTAAGGCGAAATTTCCTTTTCTGCAAAAGATATATTTTGCCAAAGAAGGCATCTGGTCCCGTGGTTACTGTGTATCGTGCATAGGCTTGGATGAAAAGGAAATTCTCGCCTATGTGGAACACCAAGAAAAAGAAGACAAAGGGCAACTGCAACTAACATTGTAAGCCAAGATGCCCCCGGCTCCTGCCGGGGGAGTTTCACTGTTTTTTGCCTTCCGCTATCTCCGCTGTTCCCGACGCGCACAGCGGGCCGGGAACAGCGGATAATACCTGTGAGTTTCGGAAACCAGTTTGCGGACCAATGCAAAATGCGGAAATCCACGGATCACATAAGGCACTGGCGGTTAATAAGCGACTCGTTAAGGTAAGAAAGGAACAGGCTATGCGTATAGTTGAAACTGTAGTGGCTATGGCTGATCTTCCAAGACGGGATACTAAGTTACCAGTAGTTGTTTGGATAGATCAGAAGGGGGTTAAAAATCGGCAAGACGGACCCAGGGTCAAAATTACGCTAAAGGAAAAACACTTCTCTCAAAAAGACTTTGTATCTATAACAATTAGTGATGAACCACAACTGAAAAGGGAGCAAAATGTAAAGGTAAGTGTTAATGTCAGCTCAGATATCTTCAATGCGGTTCGAGCTTGGATTGTAGCCAACAAGCAGCCTCTTTTAGATTTTTGGAACAAGAAAATCGATCTAACAGAGCTTAAGGCTAGAGCGCGTCCATATTCTGAGGGTATGGAAAAGTGGGGTCGGGAGGAAACGGAGGACTTTCAAAACACATTCCTCTTAGGATTAAGGGTTGCCCAAACTGGCTTACCTACTAGGGTCTGGCTAGACCAGATTGGTTTTAAGAATACCGAACCACGTATTAAGGTCGCAACTGATCCTGATTTAGTTGATGAACTACGAGCAGTCAATGTTACCATAGATGGCACAAAGCCCGAACGACCATTAAAACCTTCTTATCTTGAGGCAGTTAAAAAGTGGATAGCCCTTAATAAGAGTTTGCTTATTGATTACTGGTATATGAAGATAGATTCCACGAAAGTCCTGGACACCATTAAGAAACTATCGTAAAGAACCCCGTGCTTCCGCACGGGGTATCCATGGTTGTTTCTTCATGAAACAGAGCGACTTCGATCAGCGGATGTAATGACTCAAGGTCTGTACGGTAAACTGGCCGATAGCGTGGAGGATCGAAAAGCAGTGAGGCGTCCGCGCCTTTAATACCGAATCCAACGCCAATTATGGCCTGTGCTGCACCCGGAAAGCAAAATTTCGTCCGGAAACAGTGTTTGGACATTTTGGCCATGGAAAGATCGTACAGAAGATGAGGTCCCCACAGTTTTCAGCTGACACTTGATGTTCATGAGTTTCTTGCCTTATTGGAAAAATGCAGAGTTCTTCTGGAAAGAAAGGTTTTCAAAACTCGCTTGGCGTTATTACTGGAAACAGATGGTTATTTCAGGACTCACAACCATTGATCACACCAGTATATTGTAATTTAGCAAACACCAAGGCATCTAATTCCGCGCGCAGGCTTTTCTTGGACAAATACGTCCCCCTTAATCCGTCGGACTAGGCCCTCTTTTCCAGTCGGGCGAAGAACATGACCCCTGGATAGTTAAAAAACTTTCTATCATACTGCTGTGGACTGTTTTGCAGTCTCCCGTGCAAGTACCAAACTGCAGACCAATTTGGTTGTGGAGTAAGCTGTTCTCTGGCCATGGTCAAGAATTCCTGAACTTTTTCCTTTGGTGGAATCGTTATCGAGTCCGCAGCATCCCTGCATTGCCATATAGGCATAATTTGGAGTGCCACAGTGGCTAACTGCCCGTCGAAAGCAAGTTGATTAGCCTCTTTTTTACTGATACTCAGCTGGTTTATAGCAGTACTCCATTCGTTTTGGGCCTTATCGGTCAGCTGGTTTCTGTCTGATGAAAATCCAGCATACTTCAGTTCCACGAGATAGGTCATCCTTTCGACTAGTACCCAATAATCAATCCAGCCGTTACGCCTTGATATACCTTTCATACCTTTCGCCTTTCTTAATGCCGGTTGTTCCTCGAATACAACCTTTGCTGAATTCATTAATGCAGGAGTAACAACAGAACGTATTTGTTTTTCCTTGTACACAAAAGGAAACTCAGAAACGGCATTATAAAATCGAGTAGCAATTTTTGCAAATTCCAGTACCATATCAGTTAAGAAATCTGCATTTATGTCCTCACCGCAGTCGCTCAGTATCAAAGCATGGCCACAGTTTCTAATCGCTAACCAAGGCATTTTTATCATCCTCCCCCTTCCCATGACTTATGTATGCATACGATATAACACTCTTATCGGATGCAGTGAAACAAAACAAAAGAAATCCGAGCATCGTAATACGATAAAGCAAGCTCTCATCTTACGGATGGTTCCTTCGTCCATTGTTTCTTTAGACATTTTTGTCCTATGTGCCGAGTCTGCATTTGTGATCAGAGAAACTACTTTGCGTATATGGCGACCGGAATTTTCAGATAAACAGCCTCGCATTTAAATGAACCTGCAAACCTGAGGTTATAACCTCCACGTTTTCCCCAGGCGGACGCTATTTGTCCTACCCGCCACGTTATATTACCCCAAAATTCACCTTCGTGTTGGGAAGTCAGTTCGGTGAATGGCCACCGACCGTTAGCTACATTTGTGTGATCGGCTCTAGCCGGCGTCCATCGGAGATATTGACCGGGTCTATATTGGGCCGTGCTCTTATTTGCCTACTTCATGCAGAACCGGAGGTTCAGATGTTGACCAGAAGAGACTTCATTAAGGTTACTATGGGAGCTAGTGTTTTCGTGACCCTAATCGGTGATGGGCTGGGAGCGATAAGCAGGGTATTTGCAGGAGATGAACGTCAGTCGCTGCCGTATAAGACAGGAACTGCAACGTGGTTCAAGAAAGGCTATGTTGTCCTGGTCGGTAGTCGCTCCGAGGTGGAGCAAAGTAGATTTGCGTACAGCGCCATGAGAGAGCTTACTATAGAGAAGAAAATCCCGACGGCATATTTAAGCCCGTCTATCGCAAAAGAAGATCTCAGCCTTGAACTTCTGGCTTATATGTCAGGAGTCCAGGGGACAGGGCATCACAGTTCGACCGGGTCTGATTGGGGCCGGATAGCGACAAGTGCGGGGGGTCTGGCAGAGAGTCCTCTCTATGTACACGATGCCGCCTTGATCGAGGTTGCTCAAATCCGGCATGTAATCTGCGAGATCAAAAGGCTCGATGGTCTGGATATTGGGCTGGTATTGGTTGATTATCTTCAAGCGCTGGGGCCTATGGCCGGGTCTGAGGAAGTTATGCAGACAGTCGGATACCTCAAGACTTTGGCTAGAAATATGAACATCACTATAGTCGCCATGACCCAGGCCGGGAAATACCCGCACTACAACCAGATTAAAAGGCTCGCCGATGAGACCCTTTGCCTGTGACCAAAACAGCCATAAAAGTAACTACATTTGAGGAACTGACCGGTATGGCTTCTTTCGAGGAACATTGTCAACGGTGCAAAGAAATTCTGGGGGAACCCTTTCCCAAGGTACATCTCTGGCTGGATGAGTTTTTCCTGAAGCCGCCCTGGGGCACCCGGCACCGGCATTTGCGTCACCATCGCCAGGGAATAGAAGAAGTCAGGCGTTTATGGGGCGATCGGGCCGCTCTTGCGGCAGAAATACACATCCGCCAGGACCTGGAAATGGAGGGCTGGCCTGAAGACCGGCCTATTCCGAAAGACGGCGAAGAATTTCACAAGGCCGGGCTGTGGTAGCAGAGAGGTCGGACGCTATCTGTCCCACCCTGTGTATTATAATAACAGGTATGCTGTGCAGAGATTCGCAGAACGCTGGTGTCAAAGGAGGTTACATTATGCTGGACAGGAGAGACTTCTTAAAAGGCTTGATAGGAACGGGTATGGCCTTGGCCCACACAACGGTATTCGGCGCCATTGCCGAAGATTCTAACAGGTTATACACAAATGGCGAGAGAGCAGACCCTTTATTCGCGGTCGGGGTCGATGGCCAGACCGGTTTCATAGACCGGAACGGCAACCTGGTGATTGAACCTCAATTTGACCGCGCATGGGATTTCAGCGAAGGGTTAGCTGGAGTCCAGGTTAACAATAAATGGGGATACATAGACCGGATGGGACAAATGGTTATTGAACCACAATTTGATGACGCTTATGAGTTCAATGAAGGTCGTGCGTGCGTAGAGATCGGCGGCAAGCATGGTTACATTGATCAAACAGGCACATTTGTTATTGAGCTTTTATACGAAACATACAGAGGGATTGAGGGATGGTTTGCAGAAGGGCTTGTCGCTGCGATGATTGACGGTCGCTGGGGATATCTGGACAGATTCGGCAAGGTGGCGATTGATCCGCAGTTCACCCGTGCCAGAAACTTTTCTGAAGGTCTGGCCTGCGTTAGGATCGGAGCATTGAAGGGGTTTATTGACAAGACGGGAAAAATAATCATACCCGCAGACTATCGGGACGCGCAATCCTTTTCTGACGGCCTGGCGCGCGTATCTCTTAAGGGTGGATATGGGTTCATTGACCGTACAGGCAGAGTGAGCATCCCCCCTTTGCCGTTTTATGTAGGTTCTTTCTCTGAAGGACTGGCGGACATGTCCATTGACGGCAAGGAAGGTTTCATCGACGCCAGCGGGGAAATTGTAATAACTCCTCAGTTTGATTTTTATTGGCCTTTTCACGAAGGTCTGGCAAGCGTAGCCGTCGGCGGGAGGCACGGCTTTATAAACAAAAGCGGGGAGGCAGTAATAGACCTTAAGTTTGATTGTGCCTGGTCCTTCGATAACGGACTGGCGGCGGTAAGGCTTGAGGACAGGCTTGGCTATATCGACAAGACAGGCGCGTATGTTTGGAAGCCTACCTCTTTATAATGTCGGGCAGGACAAGGTCAATGATAAACATTAACAGAAACCATATCATAACACGCGGTTTTTCAAACCAGTTTACGGCACATCTGTACAACGAGCTGTGCCGTAAGCCCGGGTGGATCGAGAAACAGTGCGGCGGTTGCTCCTACTATGGCAAGTTTAATGAGGACTGGGGACTCTGCTGTAACTCCAAAGCCAGATTTCACCTGGAAACAGTCTTCGAGCACTTCGGCTGCGAGAAGACGGTGGAGGAGGGCTGGAATGCCCACAGCTTCGACGATAAACCAGGACCTAACCCGGATGACCTTATTCGGCTGCTTCAAAGGTGCCGGGATTTTCTGGAAAAAGAGAGGGGTTTTTCAAAGAGCCATAGGGCTTTAGTGCTAGAGATTGATCATTTGTTCAGATCTCATCAACTGGCGGGCGGATAGTCAATCGAAAACAGATTTGAGGTTGCAAAGAAATGCCTAAAAACCTTGCTGGTCGTGATCGCCCGCCTGTCTCAGACCGGTTTGGCGTAAGAAACCAGTTGCCAAGTAATCGGCGCTTTGTACCGATAAATAGCTATGGGCTGGAAACTGCCATTTAATGACCGTGGGAAAGGAGAGTAAATCATGTATCTGAAAAACATCCATAAGGTGTATCTCAGCAAGTCGCTGGTCATGAAGGGGCTTCAGTGCCACAAGGCTCTTTATCTGCATAAATTTCATCCGGAACTCAGAGATGAGGTCTCCGAATCACAGGAAGCGCTGTTCCAGAGCGGTCGCGAGGTCGGGACCTACGCCCGGCAGATCTTTCCGGGAGGGTTTGAAGTTCCATACCAGGACCTATCCCTGGAAAAACAGCTCAATCTGACGAAAGAAGAGATCAAGGGCGGCGCACGAATCCTTTATGAGCCGGCTTTCAGCTACGACAATGTATTCGTAAAAACGGATATTCTACGCAAGGCACGACAGGGTTGGGAACTATATGAGGTGAAGGGATCAACCAAGTTGGAACCGAGATACCTAAACGATGTTGCCGTGCAATACTATGTGTTGAAGGGGGCCGGAATCCGCATCAGCAAGGCCTCGGTCGTTTATATTAACAACCAATATGTAAGAAATGGCGACATAGACCCATCCGCGCTCTTCGTTATCGATGATGTCACCAAGGCGGTCCGGGACAAGCAACGCTTTGTGGCGGATGAGATCACCAAAATGAGAAAGGCGCTCAGGAAAGGGGTTCCGGCCATCGACATCGGTGAGTATTGTAAAGACCCTTACTATTGCGACTTCTGTGGACATTGCTGGCAGCATATACCGGAATACTCTGTCTTTAACCTGGATGGCCGCGGCCGGGTAAAGCCCTTCGACCTATATCGGCAAGGAATAGTGGACCTCAGGGATGCCCCAAAGGAGATATTGTCCAAAAAACAAAATATCCAGTTGGAGTCCTTCCTGCAGAAGAAAAAGTATGTCAACAAGGGGGGACTGAAACAATTTCTGGACTCACTCTGGTATCCGCTGTACTTCCTCGATTTTGAGACGTTTTCCTGTGCCATACCCGCCTTTAGCGGCACAAGGCCCTATCAAAATGTTCCGCATCAGTATTCGCTTCATTATCTGAAGCGGAAAGGGGCCCGGCTGGGGCACCACGCGTTCCTGGCCGAGCCGAATATTGACCCACGAGAGGAACTGGCAGGAAATCTCGCCAGCGAAATCCCGGATAATGCGTGTGTGCTGGCCTACCACGCCAGTTTTGAAATCGGTGTCTTGAAAGACCTTGCGGCCTGGTTGCCCCGATACCGTAAAAAGCTGCAAAGGATTGTTGAAAATGTAAGGGATCTGGAAGTCCCTTTCAAAAAGAAGGACGTGTACCACTGGAAGATGAAAGGAAGTTCTTCGCAAAAATACGTCCTTCCGGCCCTGGTGCCGCAGTTGAGCTATGATGAGATGGAGATAAGCAATGGGGGCATGGCGGTGCAGGCATATTTCAGGACATGCGAGTCCCAGGATCAATCGGAGATTCAAGCCATCCGCAAGGCCCTCCTCGACTATTGCAAGCTGGATACCCTGGGGATGGTGAGGATTTTGGAGAGATTGAGGGAGATGAGTTAACCACAAAGATTTACCATATCCCATTTTAACCCGATAAGATAGCATGAGTTTTTAAAAACAAGGAGCAGACGATGGGCCATTATGCACATTGCACGAAGTGTAAGTCGGCGTTTCTGAAAAGCCTTGAAGAAGAATTTGGTGGAGTTGAAAACCCATGGAAATCAGGTTGGCCGTGCCGGATTGAGGATATTCTCCGTCACTCCTCAATAAAAAGAAAAACAGCGCAGGCATTAGAAAAAATATATATGGCGCTTCAAGGCCATCGTGGATACCATACCTTTGTCGGCAAATCCAGGCTACCCCCGTGCGATCACTATGTACCGGCCTTAAATTGCCTGATTGAGTTGGACGAACCGCAACACTTCACGGCTCCAAGGGCGTTAACCTTATCGATGTATCCGGCGGGTGTGAAAATTGGATACAGGCGAAAGACATGGCATGAGAAATGCCTAGCGTTGAATAGACACGATAACGATCCCGCTCATAGAGATGAAACAAGAGCCTGGTATGATACCCTTCGAGACCTCTTACCCGCTTCGTTTGGATTGAATCCCACAATCAGACTCTTGTCGAATGAAAAGATTTGGTGTGAAGAAGACAGCGGCACAGTTTTATCCATGATAAGAGACCGAATATCTTATTAAAATTACTAGAGGACTAGAGGGGTGCCCCCACTACTACACATAAAGATTTTTCGGCAAAAACTACAGAGCAGGAGGAGTAAACAATGGTTCAAACAACATCAATAACACGACCGCAAACCCCAAAAAGAAAAAGGGCCGTTTTTAACTACCAGCCACCCCACCTCGATAAAGCAGAAAAACGGCTTAGGGTTCATCTAGTCTTCCCCCATTCAGACATTCGTAACTGCTTTGACGATGATTTGCGAGTTCGAATGGCGGTATCTTATGTTCAAGAAGTAATCAATACAAAACGGCGCGATTCTGAAGAAATTATAGTTCTGCCCGCCGGATTCCATACGAGTGATTTGAAAACACTAAAAAAGCGAGTCGCTAATGCAATGAGGACCTTTAGGGGCCATAAAATATTGATAAGCGCGGGAGCGGACTGTCCAGACAAATCACAGTACAGCTATCTTATGGATCTCGCTAACTACGAGTGGCAATTTGTTAAGAAGTTCAGGACGGAGGACAATCCTGGTAATCGTGACGACCCCAGGGCCTATCATTTTGGTGGTCAAAAGGTTTTTCCCCTGTGCTGCATGGACGGCTGTGCTTTTCGCGGGGGCACCTATCCTGATTCGATGAAATGGGAACGTGATCTCTATAATGTTGTAATTGATAACGCCCATTTTCATGGATCAAAGGAATACGGAAAAAAAGAGTGGGGCGTATTTAATGCGGGACAAATCACAGCAGGCCTGGGACAATTGGCCGAGTCTCAGAACACATTGAGAACAAAAGGTCTAGCTGTGATTAGTTTTTACACAGACCGATCTCCTTTCGACACTGGCGTAAAGTGGTATTATTTAAAGTGGGGCAAAAATAGAATAACGTCAAAGGATTATGAAGCCGGTTCTGGGCAGTATAAAACTTGGTATCGAGTTTTAGAAATACAAACCTGACCTGGATCGTAATCCAGTTTCTTTTACAGTAATTTCACCAAGACACACAAACTGTAGGACGGTCATGGGTACGTACTTGGCTATGACGCCTGAAAGCACAGCGCTGCTCTGTGCAAATACCCTGCGCTGTCCTTAGCGCACGAGAACGTTTTTATTTTTCAATTATCAGGTCAACACAAGAACAACGGCCCTGTCCATACCTTCCGCGTTTTCCTAGCAAGATAAAAGGCCCACTCCCCTCAGTGTCTTGATCTTATTACTCCGGCAACAAAATACCCGAATGCCGTCATTCCCGCCCGCCTGCGGCGGATAAACTTGATCCGGCATGACATTTGTTATGTGTTTACGTGCCGGATTAATAACCTATCCTTCGAGGCTCTTGCAAAATTGTCTGTCATCCCCGAATGATTCTATCGGGGATATGGTTTTTACTTGAATAAAACCAGATTCCCGCTCAAAAGCGTTGCGGGAATGACAAAAAATGGAGTTTTGCAAGAGGCTCCTTCTTAAGTCAATTTCCTCCTCGGACGCTATCTGTCCTATGTCCCGTATTATATTTGCTTTGGCTGGTAAATCTGCTGACAAAGCTGTGGGGAGGGTTTTATGATGCTGGGCAGAAGGGACTTTTTGAGAACTGTCGTAGGTAGCGGCCTTGCCTCTATTTTGAATTTCGATGTTGCAGGGGATATCCACGAAGGAAAACACCCGGTCTCCAGGGAGACCTTGAGCTTCCTTAAAGAAGAGATATTTCCCGCGAACAGCAGACCCTGGCTCCGGCGGTTTTTCTCTAAAGAAGCCTTGGACTGGGCTGTAGGAAACGGATTTTATGCTTACTGCATTTACACGGAAAGAACCAGCGAGATAAAACTCATATACGGGACCCTAATAAACCCATCCTTCGTGGCTGAGTGGACTCGGGAAAGAAATGCCTTTGCGCGGTATATTGAAAAGTACCATCCCCGGAGTTTTAAGAAGACGCTCTTTTATTTGGATCTTTATCCCCATAAGCCGGAAGAAATAATCGGCGATTTCCGTGCGGGCCGGTCAGCTACTGCCGGGGTTATAGAGTTGATGCTGAAAGACACCAGGGGAATTCTCCTCTGGCACCAGCAAGTAGAGGACATGATTAACCTGTTCGTCCGGGACAGAACCGAAATTATGGCCCTCAGGAAAGGTATAAACGCAAAACGGCCCGAAGCTATCGAGTTTTTAACGCAGATACATATCGAGAAAAATCTGACGCTCCTGGACTTCATCCAGAAACGGATGATCCGTGGTCACACCCGCCATCCCAACGTCACAGGAGCTTCTATACTTTATGGGTTGTTATGTTCAGCAGAAGGCAATTTTGCAAGCGATTAAAGCTGATTCTCTTTGGAGCCATTTTTGTAATCGTGAAACAGATTTTGAGAAGTGTTTCATTTTGGGGCTTTCCGGGGGGAAGGACAATTGAAGAGGTAATTTCCTACCTTTTTCCTTCTGATGTGAAACAAAATAGTATGTTTTGTTTCACTAAGACGGGTGTTCCCAAGGGGTCTAAACTACTGCAAATAATCTTCACCCTGCTTCTTTAGGAACGCAGCAAAAAGCGGATCTACAACCCGCCACTCTTTTTCCTTTTCAATTAAATCCAATAACGTCAGTTGTTTTAGCGAGTGTTGCACCCCTCCGGTCGATCCCAATCGATGCCTCCCAATATAGGCATGTGCAAGCGGTGTGGCGGTGGGTTCTACAGCAATTGTACGTAAAACGAGTTTTTGTTGCAGGGACAGGCCCTGGAGGATGGCCTCAAAAACCGGCTTTTCTGATAGAAGGACTCCGGCCATTGCCGCTGTAATGTCGTCTGAGGTCACTGTTTCCCCCGACAGTTCAAAGACAAAATGACCAAGCTTTTGCACATAATAGGGGTGACAGGAAACGCTTACGGCAATTTTGCGTGCCGTTTCAACCGTGCATTTTTTCAGACCGCCGGATTCAAACTGCTCTTTTACAAAGGAAGTGATCTCATCGACAGGAAGAAGCTCGAGTTCGTAATTGATGGCGCTTTGGAAAAAGGGACGCTGCCGTTCGTTGAATATCCCGAGTAGAACGCGGCGTCGGCTTCCGATGAAGAAATAGGAACCCTTGTGATGCTGAATATGGGTTCGCATGGTGGCTTCTATCTGCAAAGCCTCTTTCAGCTCGACAATTTCCTGAAACTCGTCAAGAGCGATATGAACCAGCTTACCACCGGCCTCAATAAACCGCCCCAACGACTCCATGGTTTCGCTGAGGAGTTCTATCCCCCGCGTGCCGGCGGATGCCGGCTCCACACTAAGAGATACCCCGCTTTGCGGATCAGGTTTGAGCACGGGGCGAAATGACTTTATGGTTTGCAGTGCCGTTTTCCAAAGGGAGCGGTTTTTGTGAGTTACGGAAAACGTTGCCTTGGCAAGGCGGGCGGCAACGTCATCAATCGAGGTAACCCCAAAAAAGTCTGCAAACAGCGTAATTGCGCCCTGCCTTTTTAAATTGTACTGTATTTTGTTTACCAACGACGTCTTTCCGTAACGCCGGGGAGAATAGAGAACGACATTAGTTCCGGACTTGGCAAAAGACAGGAGTTCCTTGATTTCCCGCTCTCTGTTACAGAAAGGGGCGTTGGGTGGAAGAGTGTATAAACAAAACGGATTTGACATTCGGCGGGCCCTTTATGGTAATGTCATTATGAACTTATCATAATGCAGGCTTTAAGGCAAGGGATAAATATCAACAGAGGCGTTTCCCGCCGGGCAATAGACGGTATCAGGGCGTCCTTTTTTCCTTACCCGCGCGGTCATAACGGGAGAAGTGCATACTAAAGGTAGCCCGTCCCTGCGTAACGGAGCGTAATGCAGTCGAGTACCCGAACATGCTGGAAAGGGGCACAACCACCTTTATCACCTGTACCCGCCCCTTGGGCGTGATGGCCTCTATTTTGCCGCCGCGGGAATTCAGGTCGCCGATGACTTCTCCCATAAACTCTTCCGGGGTGGTTACCTCCACCCGCATGATAGGCTCCAGCAGGACCGGCGAGGCAGCGCTACAAGCCCTTTTTAGGGCGACGGAGGCCGCGGCCCGGTAGGCCAGTTCGGTGGAACTGTTTTCGATATAAGAGGAATCAAGCAAGATCACACCGACATCCAATAGAGGATAACCCTGTATAACGCCGCCTTCCAGGGATTCATTCAAACTGGACACAATGGCCGGTACAAATTGCGGCGGTATCTTATCCGCAGGAAGCCCATTTTCTACGAGGTTGCCGGCGCCGCGGGGACGCGGCGAGACTTTTATGGTTATGTCTGCTGTCTGGCGGCTTCCGCCTATCTCCCGGTCAAACTTCTCTGTTACCGTGGCTTCATGTTCGATGGTCTCCCGATAGACTACCTGGGGTTTGCCCACGTTTACCGGCACACCAAATTCCCGCAGGATGCGGTGTACCAATACCTCTAAGTGCAGCTCTCCCATGCCCGCTATAATGGTCTGGCCGGTGTCATCGTCAACCCGCACCCGAAATGTGGGGTCTTCATCCGCCAATTTATTCAAGGCCTCCGACACCTTTTCTTGATCGACCCTCGTCCTGGGCTCCACGGCCACAGAGATGACCGGCTCATAGGTATCTATGTTTTCGAGGAGAATGGGATGATCCGGATCGCATAAGGTATCGCCTGTAGAGGCATCCTTAAGGCCCATAACTCCGACAATACTACCCGCCCGCGCCTCATCCAGGCGTTCTGTCTTATTGGCATGGATGTTCAGTATGCGGGCTACCCTTTGTTTTATCTGTTTGGTAGCATTATAAACCTCGGTGCCTTCGCGTAATACACCGGAATAGACGCGCACGTAGGTCCTTTTTCGTCCCTGCTCCATCATAATTTTGAAGGCCAGCGCCGCCAGGGGGGCGTCGTCGCGGCCGGGTCGCTCCTCTGTCTCTCCGGTTTTCGGATTAACCCCGGTGATGGCCTTTATGTCCAGAGGACTGGGGAGAAACTGCACGATGGCATCCAGCAGAGATTGTATCCCTTTATTTCTCAGGGCAGAGCCGCACAAAACGGGCACGATTTTGAGGGAGACGGTCCCCTGACGCACCGCGCGAAGGATATCATCTCTGGTTATTTCTGAATCATCCAGGTACTTTTCCAGGATGACGTCGTCTATTTCGGACAAGGTTTCTAAGAGCTGGTTGCGCTGTTTTAATGCCTCTTCCCGATAATCAGGGGGGATTTCTTCATGGCGGATGACGGCGCCTTGTGTGCCCTCATCCCAGTAGAGGGATTTCTGGTCGATAATATCTATTATCCCGCGAAAACTGTCTTCCGCTCCTATCGGTAACTGGAGTAATGCGGGCCTCACTCCCAGCCGCTCCCGCATCATCTCCACGGCGCCGGAGAAATTAGCGCCAATGCGGTCCATCTTATTGATGAAGGCAATCTTGGGGACTTTATACTTATCTGCCTGATGCCATACCGTCTCAGACTGGGGCTCGACGCCGCTGACGGCACAAAAAACACCGATGGCCCCGTCCAATACGCGCAAGGAACGTTCTACCTCGATAGTGAAATCGACATGTCCGGGTGTGTCGATAATATGTATCTCGTGCCCCAGCCAATGACAGGTAGTCACGGCCGAGGTGATGGTGATACCCCGTTCTTGTTCTTCGGGCATCCAGTCCATCACGGCCTGACCATTGTGTACCTCGCCCATCTTATGGATGCGGCCCGTGTAAAAGAGGATGCGCTCGGTAACCGTAGTCTTGCCGGCATCAATATGGGCAATGATGCCGATATCGCGTATTTTTTTGAGCCTCCCCTCGCCAGCCACCTGAAATAACCCCTTTTAAAGACTTTTAGCTGCTGACTCTATGTTATTATCCATTCGTTGTCAAGCACGCGCATCGGCAAGGCAGGATGGGTGTCCCGCCGGTCACCTGATTCTAATTTTTGTGTCTTTCATGGCAGAAATCGGGAGGGATCAAAGCTCGGGGCTGAAGGCTCAAATCTGAAAGCTGAGCGCTGACAGCTGAATGCTGATAGCTGATCAGTCTTCTATCTGGATTGCGGGAAAGGCGTGCCCCTGAAGATGTCCGGCATCGGCCCGCCGGCCGGAGCGGCGGCCATCTGAGGGTAAAATGAGAGGCATCTGTTTATTTCGAACTCGAAGTTATCACTCAGGATTTTTTGTCCGATTACCTTTTTTATCTCCGGGATATCCCAGAACCGGATTTCGTCTATCTCTTCCCTGTCAAACGAAAACGGCCCATTATGGATACACACATAGGAATAGACCAACTCTGTCTCATAGGAATTTGAAA
The DNA here is from genome assembly GCA_031082315.1 of Thermodesulfobacteriota bacterium. Lineage (NCBI taxonomy): Bacteria > Pseudomonadati > Thermodesulfobacteriota > Thermodesulfobacteriota bacterium. The sequence goes on along the minus strand of JAVHLC010000001.1, from coordinate 161,218 downwards.
GGACGTAGGAATAAAGGGGGCTTATTTTATCGGTAATAATACCGATTTCTTCCTGCATCTCCCGCCGGGCCGCTACGAGCAAACTCTCGGCCGGCGCTACGTGGCCGCCGACGGAGGTATCCCATTTCCCGGGGGCCACGTCTTTATTGGCGGAGCGTTTTTGCAGGAGGAGTTCGCCGCGTTCGTTAAAGACCAGCACGTGGACCACCTTGTGTATCAATGAGGGATTCCCGTGAATTACAGAGCGGGGGGCAATGTCTATGGTATTGCCATGTCTGTCGACTATCTCTAAGAGTTCTTCCGCACCCATAAGGAGCCTTTCTCGATCTTTTGGTTATAGATGATAAATTACCCAACGAAATGGTGATTGCCCAGCTTATAACATAAATTAGCCGCCGAGTGTCAATGTTTATTTAGAGCTTTTGTAGCTCTTTTGAAGAATTAGTTAAGGCGACAGGCTGTTTAAATAACATGGCCCGTGGGTGAGCCGGCAGACTACATCTGGAGGATTTCCTCTATTTTTCTGGAGAGTTCCGAGGCCTTGAAGGGCTTTTGAATAAAACCGTGGCATCCTCGTTTTAATATCTCACCGGCTTCGCCAGCAACACTATAACCACTGGAAAGCAAGACTTTTATATCCGGATTGATCTCCTGCATGCAGTCATAGGCCTCACCACCGCCCATGTTGGGCATAATCATGTCTAAAAGAACCAGGTCTATGTTATGCCAATTTTTTCTATACACCTCGACAGCCTCTTTTCCATCCCTGGCTACCAGTACCCTATAGCCCATGGCCGTTAACAATTCCTGGCCTACTTCCCGGAGCGCGTCTTCATCGTCCACCATAAGGATGGTTCCGGTTCCTTTGACGCATTGTTCGACCGTTTTTACCGTCCTCTGGGCCTTTTTTTCTGATGCAGGCAGATAAATACTGAAAATAGTTCCATGCCCCTTTTCAGACTCAACGTTGATATATCCTGCATGGGCTTTTATGATACCATAGACTGAGGCCAAGCCAAGACCAGTGCCCCGGCCCATTTCCTTGGTGGTAAAGAATGGCTCAAAGATGCGTGCCTGTGTCTCTTTGTCCATGCCCGTGCCGGTATCAGTCACTGTTAACAGGACATAATTCCCTGGCCGGGCATCATATACCATGTTCTTTATACCCTCGTGGGTCGTATTTCTGGTTCTTAACATAAGCTTTCCACCTTTAGGCATGGCATCAGCAGCATTGATAAACAGATTCAACAGGACCTGCTCTATTTGTCCCTGGTCTATCTCTATATCAAATAAGCCCTCGGCAAGCTCTTTATAAACAGTGATTCCCTTTCTTGTCATAGCAAAGGTCTCCGCAGTCTCTTCTATCAGTTGGTTTAAACTGGTTGGCCTGACTTCATATCGTCCCTTTCTGGCGTAGCCGAGAAGCTGTTTGGCCAGCCTCGCCCCACTTTGCACCTGCTCTTCAGTCCTTTTCAGCCTTTCATAATGGGGCTGCTCGGGATCCATATCTAAAAGCATCAAAGAAACATTGCCCTGGATGCTCATGAGCAGGTTGTTAAAATCATGGGCGATTCCTCCGGCCAGGGTGCCGATGGCCTCCATCTTTTGGGCACGCTGGAGCTGGGCTTCCAGTTTCTTCTTTTCCTCCTCCGCCCGCTTGTGCTCAGTGATATTGCGGACATACTCTGTTACCATAACGACATTCCCACGGTCATCAAATACAGGATAAACGTTGATTTCCAGAAATCCAACCCCGGGTTCCGGGTTAAAGAATTCTACCGTCTTGGGTTTGCCGGTTTTAAACACTTCGAGTGCGTGGCAAGGCTCGCAGGGGGTGTCGCGGTGCATGTAAGCCCAATAGCAATGCGGCCGTTTATCGCGCTGTTCCATGGGCACGAATTCATGTCCATGCCAATTACTTAAGACAATGCGGAGATCTCTGTCATGAACGGTCAGGAGGTCGGGGATGGCCTCAAAGGTATTACGCAAGAGCGCTTCTGATTTGCGGAGAGCTTCCTCGGCCTGCTTACGCTCAGTGATGTCGCTAACCAGGCCATCGTAGGATAGGGGCCTGCCCTGTGCGTCGTAATGGGGAACGAGCGTGTTTTTTACCCAACGGAGGATGCCATCCTTTCGCCAGATGCGGTGCTCAATGGGCTGAGTATCTTGCCCTAAAAGGACTTGCGTGGCCTGATCCTGAACGGCGGAGCGATCTTCTTCATGTACCATGCGAAACCATAAGTAGGGGTTGGAAGCATACTCCTCAGGGGTATAGCCGGTCACAGCGACAGAGGCAGGACTATGAATGGTCTCTACCGGGCGCCCATCCTCGATACGGACTGTGAAGATGTAATCCGTTACTGCCCTGGTGATGCGCCGATATCTCTCCTCGCTTTTCCGCAGCGCCTCTTCCGTCTCCTTGTGCCCGTTCTGTGCTGCCTCCAGTCGAGCGATTTGCCGGCGCAATTCCAACAACTCATCTATCAGCCGTTCTTTTGCCTTATATTCAGCTTTCATTTCATTACCAGCCAGATTAGACCGCAATCTCAGTCCCCTTATCCCTGGGCGGGTTCGATTGAGAGTAGTGTTCTTATCATATTGTCCTATCGGCAATATGTTAAATATGCTAAAGAAGTTCTGCTTGGGTAATTAGTTTCCATCCGGAAGCCCAAAAATTCCGGATGGAGCAATCAGCTATCGGCATGAAGCCGGTCCACTGTTGACCGTTTACCGAAAGAAAATGCCGGACAACGGTTAACGGATAACAAACATGCTGACAGCTAATCGCTGATCGCTGAAAGCGTGAAGACGGAAACGGTAGTTTCCGGATGAGCACTAATTATTTTGCCCGATAGAAATTAAGAGGGCTGGTTGCTTAACTTCCTAAAAGAGTAAGGCGGGGATGTTCGGTCGCCCTTCCTGTGGTGACGGAGCGAAATGTTACCATGGCTATGGGCCGCAAAGACCGACCTACGTTAAGGCATGGAGAATGGCCTTCATAAAGGCCGGGAGATCGTCCGGCTTCCGGCTGGTGATCAGTTTCCCATCCACAACTACCTCTTGATCTACCCAGTTGGCGCCGGCATGAATGAGATCGTCCTTAATGGCAAAAAATGAGGTCACAGTGCGGCCCTTAAGTATGCCAGCGGAAGCGAGCATCCAGCCGGCATGGCAGATGGCTGCTACAACGTTTCCTGCTTTATAGACGTCCTTCACCAACCTGACCATGGCTGGATAACGGCGCATATGATCCGGCGCGTATCCGCCGGGGATGACGATGCCGTCAAATTCTGAAGATGAAATCTTGTCCGCATCAGCATCTACCCTGGTCTGCGTTCCTGATTTTCCGGTGTATTCTTTGGCGCTGCCAGACCCAACTACCACCACTTCAACTCCGGCCTCCTTAAGCCGGTAATAGGGATACCAGAACTCCTGATCGTTGAACATCTCCTCCACGAGGATGATGACCTTCTTTCCTTTTAGTTCCATCTGTTCCTCCATGTGTTCATATAGTCTAATCTATCCATTCCCCAGGATAGCGCTTTTTTTTGCATTTTCCGCTATTGTCCTACCCGACAAAGTGGCGTCTTCTTCGTTGCAGTATCCCACTCCAACTTTCATTTTGCTTCCCTCAGAACAAGCACAAGGGCTTGTTTTTACTGCCAAACCTGTTTTGAGGCATGGTTTAACCGGATAATTCCCTGCAGCTTGCTGCCGGGTAGTTCATTTGTATATTAAAGTGGCAGGATTCGGTTTTGGCTGGAGAGTATAGGGATAAGGACGTTTATATGTCAATGAAAAAGGCATCGCAAAAGTAGGCATAGACATAGTTACTAGTTAGTCCCCATCCGTAAACTCCCTTCCACTGGCGGGAGGGTATGAAGGGGAGGGGAAATTTGTTACTTTGACGAGGCGTTGGAGCTTCTTATAATAAAGGTATTCCAATTTAAAGTGATACCCTTGCAACCTGTCCCCTACTGGGTGGATGGCTTCAGTGCTGGTACCTAATGATTCTCCCACTTTCTCTCAATTGCGTCATCAACTTCCTCAAATGCCTTATCGATTTCCTCAAAAGCTTTATGAGGCTTTAGCTCATCTGGCTTCGGCTCCCGCATAACAAGAGGGCAAGCCTCTTGGATGCTTTTTTCAAGTTCTGGGTCTAATTCAGCCTCAAATAGAGTCGCTGCTTGACAGAGCTGGTCGATAGACAGATTTTTCGCTTCTTTAAGGTTGGCTTTAACAAGGTCTGCCCCTGCCAAGCTGGCTTTCTCTAGGTTCGCCCCTTTTAGGTTAGCACTTCTGAGATGCGCCCCTGTGAGATTGGCGCTGCTCATATCTGCTTTCGCCAAGTTAGCCCCAAGATCTCCCGTCGCTTCTCTAAATCCCTTCACAAAGTCCTGACTGAGACCTTTGGGCAACAAAAGGTACTGCCCAAGAACGGATCCCTCCAAATTGGCTTCTGATAGGTTAGCCCCCTCCAAGTTGGCTCCTGATAGGTTAGCCCCCTCCAAGTTGGCTCCTGTCAGAGTTGCCTTCTTAAGGTTAGCTCTCATGAGCTTAGCATACTCCATATCGGCACTCGCGAGAACCGCTTTCTCCAAATTGGCCTTCAGGAGGCTTGCTTTTTTTAAGCTTGCTCCTGTGAGATATGCACCTATCAAATAAGCTGAAACAAGGTTCGCGTTATTTAGATTAGCATCGGTTAGATATGCTTCATTTAAGTTTGCTCCAAAGAGATCCACCCCTTCTAGGTTCGCCTTGCTTAAATCTGCTTTTTTAAGATTGGCAAATCTAAGCTCTGCTTTCTTCAGATTGGATCCGCTGAGGCTCGCGTTCATTAAATTAGCCCCCCTGAAATTCGCATTACTCAGGTTAGCGTGCTCAAGATTAATATTTCTAAGGTCTGTATTGGTCAAATCGAGGCGTTGGTCTTCTCCCTCTCGCCCTTGCCATTTGCGCCTTCCGAGCACAGTGAGAATCGTTTGAATATCGAGGGCAGGTGGTTCGCCTGATTCTTCGATTTTCTGCCCGCTGACTTCATTGGTTTGTGAGAATTGCTTTCTTTTAGCCTTGAAGGGAGCGTTTTCCCGGACATAGGCAGTAAGAACTTCCATAACCTGCCAGTGATCCTTGGACGAGTCATTTGCGATGCGTTCAAGAGCGCAAATTCCACCCAGACGCACAGTAAGCTTGTCGCTTCCCAGATGCTCAATGGCTTGAGAAAAGCGTTCTGTAATTTGTCCTTGCTCAGAAATCCTCAGCGTTTCGTTAGAAAAATTCCGAGTATCTTTTAATTCCTCCCATGTAAAGAAAAGGCCACATAGAAGGATAGCGGCACCTAACATCTGAGCGAGCGTAGCACGGAGTTTGTTTTCAAGCTCAATGCGCTCTTTGATGTTTGTGACCTTCCGAGATTGCCATTTCGGAATAATGATTACAGAGCCAAAAGCAACAACTGCGAAAAGGACTATGAAAATGTTTAACGACATAGACCCGTCTCCTTTTTCTGCCTTGCTGCTTTGGGGATTTATGCTTGTGGAATATTTCTCTTCATTAGGTTAAGTCTACGCAAATTAAAATGAGTCAAAAGTAGATATGCCCCTTTACCATGATGCTCAATATTAAGAAGGCGGCCATTATGTATGTCAGAATGACCTATAAAAAAGACAATTCGTACACTTCTCCCCCCATACCCTGAAATCTGTCCTTCCGAGACATCGGCGATCCTTGTGGGGATTCAGGGTAAGCAAAAAAAAAGCCCGGAGCCGTGAATAGTTTATAACTTACCCGTTTCCAATCTTGTTTAGATTTTCTCCTGAAGTTTTCCCTTCGAGGCCTCCTTCCCTGCCTGCAGCCGCCCAGGTGCTCCGCCTGAGGCAGATATGAAAACACCGACCTTGCCTGCGGTCCACCGTAGGCGGACGGGCAGGCTGTGGTTTGGCGGGGGGGCGTTAAGTGTGCGTACACCCCCATCCCGGCCCTCCCCCCTCCGTCCTCGGCCCGCCAGAGGCGGGCGAGGGAGGGGGGATTCCGGGGGTTGGCATTACTTCTTCTTGGCTTTGGGCTTAGCAGCGCTTTTGGCTTTGGTGGTGCTTTTGGCTTTGGTCGTTGTCTTTTTGGTCGTTGTCTTAGTAGCCATGCCTTTTCCTCCTTGTTTTTGTTAGTGTTATGGGGCTGGCGGCCCCGGGCTTCTAAAGGTTAGGGCTAAGCGTTACCCTTTCCCAAATTGTCATTGCGAACGAAGTAATCTGAGGACGAGATTGCCTCGCAATGACAGCGTGGATATTATGCAAAGACCTCCGCTACGCCTGAAGGCTGGCCTCCAAGCCACGGCCTGCCAGTGACAAGCCGGAGAGGGATATTATATCTTGAGACCTTCGCTGTAATTCGCGGAAGATCGTATGGTCATAAGGGGGTTCTTTTTCAAAGGCAGGATCAAGGGTATTTCCCGGATTGAAATTCTGAAGCTTGTAATCCATAGCTCCGCGCAGTTGACAGGCTAAACTCAGGACATCTTCTATGGAGTGCAGTTTTGGTAAAATGGTCGTGCGGAACTGATGGTGAATATCTTTTTTCATCAGTATATGGATGCTTTCCCGGATATTATCCAGTGGGGGGACGACACCGGTACACTGCGCATAGGCAAATCTGTTGAGGGGAGCCTTGACATCCATGGCCACATAGTCCACCAGGCCTCCGTCAATAAGCCCTTCCAGCATCTCAGGGTTTGAGCCATTGGTATCGAGCTTGGTTTTAAGGCCCTGATTTTTAAGAAGGGCAAAGATCTCCGGAAGGCAGGAATGGAGGGTAGGCTCCCCTCCGGTTATACAAACGCCATCCACCCAGCCCCGAAGCTGCTTGAGACGCTCCAATATGGATGATATGGGCCAGGTGGGAAGCCCTCGACCGCCCAAGGCCAGGTCGGCATTATGGCAATAAGGGCACCTGAAATTACAGCCCGGTAGAAACAGGACGGCGGTCAGCCGGCCCGGCCAATCGATAAACGAGGTCTCAATAAACCCCTTGATCTTATACGAACAGGTTGACGCAGGCAATTCCGGTTTTCTGGGCCTCCTGAGCAAGGTGATTGCGGATCTCGTTATAGTCGGTCAGCGAAGAACAATCATCGAGGACAAGTATCGGCAGATGCTTCCGGGCGGCCTCTACCAGCCCGTGCCAGGCCAGGTGCGACAGGGCCTCGGCATTATCAGAGTCTAATTTCTCGACCTTAATGCCCAGGGCCCTCATATCAAACTGATTTTTTAATTCCATACAGCGGGTACAGTCCGACTTGGTGAAGAGAGTCATACTGAATACCTCCCTAAATAAATCTCAAATTATTAATTGTCCTACATCGTACTCCGGTAACGGTCTTTAAGTTCTCCCAGCTTGCCCTTATTCCAACTGGATACCTTGGTGAAATAACCGGTGATGCGCGTAATGCCATCCACATTCCTCGACTGACAGTAAGGACACGCTTCCTTGAGGCCCCGGCTGGTCTTCCCGCAGTCACGGCAGGAAGTAAACTCAGGAGAAAACGTGATCTGATCATTTTGTGTCCAGCGGAAGACCTTTATGACAAAATCGGCTAGGGCCTTGGGATCAGGATGGGATTCGCCCAACCAGATATGGGTAAGCGACCCGGCCTCGATGAGCGGATGGAAAAGTCCCTCTGCCCGGACGCGTTCTATAGGATTCATAGGATGGGAGACATTGAACAGGGTGGAGTTGGTATAGTAAATCTCACCGTAGGCAAGGGTTCCCTTGATTACCTTCTGTGCAGCCGAAGGATAATACCGCTGATCCAGTTTGGCAAAGCGGTAAGAAGTGCTCTCGGCCGGCGTCTGCTCCAGAACGAACCGCATATTATGCTGTTTTGATAACTTGTCTGCCAGGAGCTTCATATGGGCGATGATCTTAAGGCCAAACTTCATGGCTGCGGGTGACCCATGGAGTTCGTCGCCCTTATGATACTGGATCATCTCATTGAGTCCTACCATGCCCAGAAGATAGGTGGCTCGCTGGAGGCGGAGGTAGGGGGATCCGTCCTGGTCCATCATCAAAAGGGCCAGCGGACCCTTTTCCCCGTATGAGAGGAGCTTTTCAATAAAACCCTTCTTCTGGCGATGGGCATTTACTGCGAGCTTCATTCTTTCGTTCAGAAGCGTGAAGAATTTAGTATCATCACCGTTCGCCTCGTAGGCAATACGCGGCAGGTTAATGGTCACATTTTGCAGGGCGCAATAACGCATGCGCCATGGCTCACGGGCATCCTCAAGGTCCGAGGCCTCCAGTTTGAAGCTGAGGCGGCAACACTCGGATATTTTGGCCGTATCGCCCCGATCGAAGACAAAATACGTATTTCCCATACTTGAGGCCACGTCACAGATATGATGCAGAAACTCCATGTGTCCCGGGGTCTGGAAAAATTTCTCCGTAATATGCACCAGGGGTTTGGGGAAGAAAAACGGACGTCCGGCCCCGTCACCTTCTTTATAGACGTCAAATATCGTCCAGACAAAACGCTGGGCCTCTTTTTCGTATTCTCCATAGGTCTTGCCGGTATATTTCCCCTCCGGACCGATGGCCGGTACGTCCGCAAAGTGCTTGGGGACTTCCCAGTAGAGGTTGATGTCCGAGAATATAGCCTGACCTCCGCGGGCGACGGCCTGCTGAGAAAACTCAAAGACCAGCATCTGGGCTATCTGTTTGACTTCTCTATCACTCATGCCCACCAGGTAGGGAGCGAAGAAGAGGTTAACCGCATCCCAGCCTATAGCCCCGGCAAAGTGGCTCTGGAGAGCGGCGGCGAATTTTACCATGTGGGCCAGGAGGACCTCCGGATGTTTGGCCGGCTTGGCCATAGCCAGGGAGTTGGGAAGGTTCAGCCCAAATTTTTTAATGTATTCCAATGACTGCCCTGAACAATAAGGACGGTCAATAAAACCAAGGTCATGTAAATGGATGTCGCCCTTGAGGTGGGCATCGCTTACCTCAGGAGTAAAGACATGCAGGAGGGCGTACTCTTTCTTAATCCACTCGGCCAGGGTCAGATTGGTGGCCTCCGGACCATGCGGCACGTTGGCATTTTCCTTGTTCGGGTGGACAAGAAGCTGGTCAACATCATAAAGCGGGGCCCCCAGGCGGGTGTGCATGCGCCGGGTATCCTCCAGGTTAAGCTCCAGGAGTTTGGCGTTTACCAGTTCACGAATAAGAGGGCCGGTCACCATCTTTATGCTGGATGAACGAATAAACTCTTCTACCTGGCAACTGATGTTTTCCGCCGTATCTCTATCGATGAACGTCTCCCGGAGAAGGGCCTCTACGATGCGCTTGCGGTCCCAGCCCATGATATCTTCCTGGGAGGTACGCACGAAAAGCGCCATATCTGTGGTTTCGTTTATAACCACCCTCTCCTGGCTGATTGAGGCCGATGTGGTTGCCATCTTGTTTATTTCTGCGACAGTGCCCATTTTTCTTCCCATCTTTTATTTAGTATGTGAGAGATGATAAACGTACCATATATTGTATGTCAATCAAAAAATTTATCTAAATCATAATTTACTAATTTTTCGAACATAAAATTAAATGCTTTATCTGCACGGCCGGGGGTTGGAATAGAGGCGGGATGCCCGGCCATTCAAATAATAGTTAATTATTTTAGATGGTTATGAATAAAATAGTCTGATTATGATAAAAAACCATAGGACGGGACACAAGAAAATGCTAAGAAGTTGGCAAGGGTTCGGATATAATGGCTGCAACCTGTCCGCCTTCAGCAGACTACGGAGATATATAATCCATGTCCAAAGAGACTAATGCTAAAGATTTTCCGTCACTAATGCAAAGGGACGGCCTTTTGAAGATGTCCTCCGCAGGCGGATGCCTTATTGCCTTTGAAGGGATTGACGGCGCCGGTAAGACGACTCAGGCGCGGTTACTTTACAACTATCTTAAAGACCAGGGTCATAACGTCCTTCTGACCCGGGAACCCACAGATGGCCCTTATGGGCAGAAAATCCGTGAACTCTTCGTGAGCAGACAGAAGGTTACCCCTCAGGAAGAGCTGGATTTGTTTATCAATGACCGCAGGCAGCATGTGAAAGAGGTCATAAAACCGGCCTTGCATGAGGGCTGGATTGTTATCACCGACCGTTATTATTTTTCTACCATGGCCTACCAGGGGGCGATGGGGTTGTCCGTGCCGGATATCAGGCGGAGAAATGAGGAGTTCGCGCCTGTTCCCGACCTGGTCATCCTGCTCATAGCCCGGCCGGATGAAACCGTTGAACGTATCAGAAATAATCGCAGGGAAAAGCCTAATAATTTCGAAAAGGAAGATTACCTGAGGCGAGTGCAGGATATATTCCTGAGTCTTAACGATAGGTTCATATGCCGGATTGATGGACATGATGTCATCGATGCCGTCCAGGCCGGGATACAGAAAGCGATAAATCAGCTTATCACTGCCCGCACCGCTAGGGGCGGATCTTCGGCCTGCCCTGCTTAAAAAATTGTTGGACTGTCCTCTTGAGGTATAGTAGAAAAACAATTTAGTTTCCATCCGAAAACCCCGGTTTTCTGGATGAAGCGGTCAGCAGTCAGCTATCAGCGTTCAGCTTAACATGTTGTTTGTCTTATTTTTTGCTGACGGCTGAAAGCTGATCGCTGAGAGCTTTCATTCGGAAACGGCAGTTTCCGGATGAAAACAATTTAGGTAAAAAATCCTCTGTTCCGATGTACTGATTACTATGCGCAGATTTTTCTTTGCTATCGGCCACAAAACACTCTCCGCCATTAGCCAGATGGGCGACATAGCCATTATGCTTATAAGCGCCCTTAGCTGGGCATTCATACCACCCTTGCGCATACGTAATATCTTCAAGCAAATGGAGTTCATAGGCGTTAAATCAATTTTTATCGTTATACTTACAGGCCTCTTTACCGGTGGGGTTCTGGCCTTACAGAGTTATTATGCCTTCCGCAAATTCGGCGGCGAGTCGCTCCTCGGGGCTACTGTCGCCCTTTCCATGACACGGGAATTGGGTCCGGTTTTAACCGCACTCATGGTTACCGGACGGGCGGGGTCGGCCATAGCCGCGGAGCTAGGGACCATGAGGGTTACGGAACAGATCGATGCCCTGGCGGTTATGGCCATAAATCCGGTCAAATATCTGGTTGTGCCGCGAATTATTGCCGGTATTCTGGTTGTCCCCATCCTCACGGTTATTGATGACTTTGTCGGCATTGTGGGGGGATATATAATTGGTGTGGGCCTGCTTAAGATCAACCCCGGCATCTTCATGGCTAAGATGATAGAATTGGTGGAGCTGTCGGATATTTTTAACGGCCTTTTCAAGTCCGTATGTTTCGGGCTGCTTCTTACGTTAATCGGCTGTTACAAGGGTTACCATACCAGAGGCGGCGCGGAAGGGGTGGGGCGGGCTACTACTGAGTCCGTAGTCGTGTCCTCTGTCAGCATACTGGTTGGAGACTACATACTGACCTCACTGCTTTTCTAAGAAGGCGTCCACGATGATCAAGCTGGTGGATTTACATAAGTCATTCAATAAGCTTAAGGTGCTCGACGGGATCAACCTGGAGATAAACAAGGGAGAGATAACGGTCATCATCGGGCGGAGCGGCGGGGGCAAGAGCGTCCTCTTAAAGCACATCATCGGCCTTATCGGGCCGGATGCCGGGCATGTCTTCATCGATGATGTCGATATTACGCAGCTAAAAGAGAAAGAACTCTATAAGATTCGGCACCGCTTTGGTATGTTGTTCCAGGATGCAGCTCTTTTTGATTCTATGACGGTTGGTCAAAATATAGCTTTCCCCCTGGCTGAGCATACCGATCTGAGCAAAAAAGAAATAGCCCAAATAGTTGCCGGCAAGCTGGCCGATGTAGGTCTCTCCGGGATTGAAGACAAATATCCTTCAGAACTTTCCGGGGGTATGAAAAAGCGGGTGGGGCTGGCCCGCGCTATTGCCATGGATCCGGAGATAATTTTGTTTGATGAACCGACTACCGGTCTGGATCCCATAATGACCGCGGCTATAGACGAGCTTATTCTGGGCATACAGAGAAGGCTTAGCCTCACCTGTGTAGTTATCAGCCATGATATTCAGAGTACGTTTAAGATAGCAAGCAAGATAGCCATGCTCTACAAGGGGAAGATTATAGAGACCGGGGACCCGGAGAGTTTCCGTAATTCTGAGAACCCGATCGTCCAGGGATTCCTGCAGGGGATTTCCGAGGACAAAATTATTAGCTCCTGACTATTTTCCATCCGGAACCCAAGGATTCCGGATGGAGCAATCAGCAATCAGCATTCAGCTTAATGTCTTGTTTGTCTTAGATTCTGCTGACAGCTAATCGCTGATCGCTGAAAGCGTGAAGCCGAGTAAGGAGGACTGTTTATGGATAAAAAAGGTTTTGGTCCGGAGATTAAGGTCGGCGTCTTTGTGCTGATAGGTCTGATAATTTTGGCTTACATGAGCATACGCCTCGGTAAGGTTGATCTGGGTAGAGAGAAGGGCTACCATGTATCCGCGGTCTTTGATTCCGTCTCCGGGTTAGTAAAGGACAGTCCGGTGGAAATGGCCGGGATAGAGATCGGGCGGGTTAAAGACGTTACCCTGAAAGATGGTCAGGCCAGGGTGGATATGGTGATTTCGCCCCAGGTAAAGATCAGGAAAGATGCCAAGGCCATGATCCGCACCAAGGGAGTCCTGGGCGACAAATTCATTGAAATAATGCAAGGGAGAGAAGAGGCTTATATCCCTCCTGAAGGCGCTATTGCCAAAACCGTTTCTGCTGCAGACCTTGACCAGCTTTTGGTCAAGGTGGAACCGGCCCTGGATGATATCCAGTCCGTGGCTGCCGGCCTTAATAAGTTTGTGGGTGATGAAGAAAACCAGACAAATTTTAAGGGCCTTATGGCGGATCTGCGCGATGCCTCGGCCTCTTTTAAAAACATATCCGGCGACGTAGAGGCCGGCAAGGGTACGCTGGGCAAGCTGGTCAAAGATGAGACCTTGTATAACAAGGCGGAAAAAACAATGAGCAACTTGGAAGAGACGATGGGGACATTAAGCGAGGTGGCCCAGAAGGTAGAAAGAGGCGAGGGCACACTGGGTAAATTAGTCAACGATGAAACTCTCTATAACAAGGCCAAAGATACCGTGGATACACTGCATAATGTGGCTCAGAAGGTGGATAAAGGCGAAGGCACTCTCGGCAAACTGGTCAATGATCCCAGCCTTTATGATGAGACTAAGAAGGCCGTTAAAAGCGTGACCAAGGCCACTACCGGCATACAGGAGCAGGTGCCTGTAAGCGTCCTTGGGACTGTGGTGGGAACGGTGTTGCGTTAGTGGAGCAAGTTTCGCTCAGAAACATCGGGTTCCATTTAAAATGGGAAAAGTCCGGATTTCTCTTAGCCATAGCGCTCATATTCGGCTTGCTTGGCATGGGCTGTGCCGCTTTCAACGGGCAGGGCCGGCGTGATAATTTTTCTCCTGTTTTTTTTCACCAGTCCGACCGGAAAGAGGCAAAACAAGAAGTGGATGCTGTCGGTCCTTTCTATAGCGCCTATTCAAGTTCAAAGGAAGAAGGGTGGGCCGTAAGACCCCTTCTCTCTTATCATCACGATCGCGAAAAAGAGACTAAAGAATGGCAGTTTCTCTATCCCCTTGGCAAGTACAGGCTCACCCCGGAGGAAAAGTACACCCAGTTCATACCGATTATTTCCGGCCATAAGAACCTCAAGGAAACGCCGGAAGACGGACAAAAAAAAGACTTTGGCTTCTTTCCGGTCTTCTGGGGCAGGACAAAAACGGGTGATCCCTACGCCGGGCTTTTTCCTATCTACGGCCGGTTCAAAGAGCGGTTTGGAAGAGATGAGATAACCTTTGTCCTCTGGCCTCTCTACTCAACAGCCAGATGGGAAGGTAACAAAAAGACGACCATCCTCTGGCCGATACTTTCCTGGACAAAAGGCGACGAGGAGCAGGCCTTCCGCTTGTGGCCGCTTTACGGGTATGAGAAAAAAGGGGGTGAATATGACCGCTCCTTTGTCCTCTGGCCTTTTTTCTTTCACTACAGGGAAGACCTGGATACCGACGCGCCAAAGACGAAGTGGATGCTGTTCCCGCTTTATATCTCAGAAACATCGGATATAGAAAATAAGAAGATAATCCTCTGGCCTTTTTTCAATTACTACCATGACCGGCGTAATGATTACACGCAATGGGATATGCCCTGGCCATTTATCCAGTATGCAAAAAGTGAAGATTATAACGTCAAAAAGTTCTGGCCCATTTTCTCGGAGAAACAAAAGCCGGACAGCTACGAGTTTTCTCTCCTCTGGCCGGTTTATGAGTACTCTAAGGAGAATATGGAGGAGGACAAGGCAGAAAAGACCACCTACCGTTTTTTAATCATCAACAAGTCAGAAACCACGGTCTGGCCGGAGAAAAAAGAAGAGGAAAGCGTTGCCCGGGTCTGGCCGCTCTTTTATCTTAAAACCCGGCGGGATGGCTCGGCCTTTCTCCATTTCCCGGCCATTATTCCGCTTGAAGACGAGGGATTTGAACGCAATTACGGGCCGATTCTCAGGCTTTATGAGTATGAAAAGGATAAAGAAGGGGGAGAGAAGTCCAAACTCCTCTGGGGGATTTATCGCCACGAAACAAGGGGCGACTGGTATCTGGTCGAATTGTCCTGTCTGGCTTCCTGGGAATGCGGCCCGGATATGACCAGGGTTACACTGGCCGAGGGCCTCTTTGAGTATCTACGCAAGAAAGCGCATAAGGCCATTAAACTTTTCTACGTGCCGGATGTGATAACCTGGGGTGATAAAGAGGTAACGTTGCCGGATTGAAGCTCCCCGCAGCTTGCAGCGGGGTTAGTGCTCGCTATGCATGTTCAAGATGATGCGGTTGTAAAAAAATCCCTGAGACTTAAAAATCTCAGGGATTTTATGGTCTTTGGTGCCGAAGGCGGGACTCGAACCCGCACAGGCATGGCCTACCACCCCCTCAAGATGGCGTGTCTACCAAGTTCCACCACTTCGGCAAAGCTCGCTGCTCTATACGACCCTTTACTTAGTCTTGGGCTGTGCTGGCATGGGCGGCTCAGGAAAAGCCGGCTGTGTCTGTAACGGAGCCGGGGCCACCGGCGCCGACTGTACGCCCTTCACAACTGAGGCGCTCTCGCGATGACTGATTAGATAGGCCAACCCTAGGGAAGTCACCATGAAAATAACTGCCGCTATGGCTGTAAGTTTGCTAAGAAACGTGCCTGGACCGGCGCTCCCAAAAAGCGTCTGGCTTGACCCGCCGAAAACCGCCCCGATATCCGCACCCTTGCCCGTCTGTAAGAGTACGATGGCAATCAGAAACAAACAAACCAGGATATGCAAAACAACAACCAGCGTATACATTTTAGACCCTAACGCTCAAATTTAATGATGCGTAAAAAAGAATCGGCCTCAAGTGAAGCTCCCCCAACCAACACACCGTCAATATCCGGTTGGGCCATGAGACCGTCCACATTCCCTGCTTTAACGCTCCCACCATACAATATTCTCAAATCTGACGCAATATTTTTCTCAAACAGCCCTTCCAGCAGCGTGCGAATGAAGGAATGCGCCTCCTGGGCCTGCTCATTGGTCGCGGTTTTTCCCGTGCCGATAGCCCACACGGGTTCATAGGCAATGACTACCTTGTCCATATCCGCGCCTTGTATCAGTTTAAGACCTTTCTTAACCTGCCTTCTGAGAACGGTTAGGGTTTTTCCCGTTTCTCTCTCTTCCAAGATTTCTCCGATACAGAAAATAGGCTGAAGACCGGCATCCAGGGCAGCCCTTATTTTCCGGGCAATCGTCTCATCCCTCTCCCCAAAAATATGGCGGCGCTCGGAATGCCCGATGATAACATACCGGCAGCCGACATCCTTCAACATTGCAGGAGAGACTTCTCCCGTGTAGGCCCCCTCATTCTCCCAGCAGGTATTCTGGCCGGAAAGGGAGATTCCACTGCCATCGAGCGCCCTGGCTACGGCCGCAAGGGCGGTAAAGGGTGGGGCCACGACTATTTCCCGATCCGAAATCCCGGACGCCCCGGATATTAGCGTATTGATCAGGGCTACGGCCTCCGGGATGGTCTTATACATCTTCCAGTTACCGGCCACTATGGGGTTGCGGGCCATCTGTCAGTCCTCCATGTTCCAGTTGAAACGCTCCAATGCGACAATCCCCGGCAGTTTTTTCCCTTCCAGGAGTTCCAGGAAGGCCCCGCCGCCGGTGGATATATAAGAAATATTATTTGTCTCGCCGGCCCTGTGCACTGCTACGTCCGTATCTCCGCCGCCGACAATGGTCAGGGCATAGGAATTGGCGATAGCCCGCACCATGGACATGGTGCCGCGGCTAAAGGCATCCATCTCAAAGGCCCCCATAGGCCCGTTCCAGATAATGGTTTTGGCGCCCTGTAAGGCCTCAGAAAAGAGAGTCCCGGTTGCCGGTCCGATATCCATTACATACCAGTCAGAGGGTATCTCCTGAACGGTGGTAATTTTTGTCTCTGCCTTGGGGTCAGGCCGTTCAGCCACTACGCAGTCAACCGGAAGGTAAAGCTTGACCCCTTTCTCTTTGGCCAGCATGAGCAAATGTTTGGCAGTATCCAGGAGGGCATCTTCTACCTTTGATTTCCCAACGTTCCAGTTAACACTTTTAAGAAATGTATTGGCCATGGCCCCGCCGATAATCATCTTATCTACTTTATAGAGTAAATTTTCCAGAGCGGTTAGTTTACCGGACACCTTGGCCCCGCCAATGACCGCTACCAGGGGCC
This sequence comes from Thermodesulfobacteriota bacterium, assembly GCA_031082315.1. NCBI lineage: Bacteria > Pseudomonadati > Thermodesulfobacteriota > Thermodesulfobacteriota bacterium. The sequence continues at coordinate 144,358 of JAVHLC010000001.1, read as the reverse complement.
TGGCCGGATCCTCCATGGAACGATGGAAATAGTCCATCTCCGTTTTCATAAGAAAACCGGCCACACATTCCTTGAAATAATCCGTAACACCGACTACCGAGGCATGGGCCCGATGGGTCACGGCAAAGGCATCGTTTACATAGATGTCTGCCAGTTCAGCCAATTGTTTTGCGAATTCAGGATCGTTTTTTTCTTCACCCGGGTGAAATCGTAAATTTTCGAGAAGTATTATGTCTCCGGGCTGCATTTTGGCAATAAGCGCCTTCACTTTTTCACCTATACAGTCCGGCGCCATGGTTACATCCTTGTGTAATAATCTGGAAAGCCGCTTGGCAACCGGTGTAAGTCGACACTCTTCCATCACCTGCCCCTTGGGCCGATCCATATGTGAGGTAAGGATGATTTTGGCATGTTCATCCAGGGCGTGATTGATAGTCGGCAAGACGCTTCGAATGCGAACGTCATCGGTTATATTGCCATGCTCGTCTAAGGGGACATTGAAATCCACGCGGATTAAAAGGCGTTTTTCCCTGATATCGACCTCATTTATGTATTTCACGCAAAACCCCCTTCTTAGTTTTATATAAGCAGTCAGCTTTCAGCTATCAGCATTCAGCTTAACATACTGTTTATCCTAGTTTTTAACTGAGAGCTGATCGCTGAGGGCTGAAAGCTTGATCCGGAAACGACAGTTTCCGGATGGAAACTAGTTAAGATACTTGCCCATGTAAAGCGCCAGATCAACTATGCGATAGGAAAAGCCGCTTTCATTATCATACCAGGCGATAACCTTGGCCATCCGCCCACCAATAACATTGGTTAAGGGGGCATCCACGATGGCTGAGTAAGGACTACTGGCATAGTCAATAGAAACTAGGGGTTCCGTGCTATATGCCAAAATCCCCTTCAGCTTACCCTGTGCCACTTCTTTAAAGGCACTGTTAATATCTTCCTTTTTAACCTCTCTGGACATCTCGGCGACCAGATCAACCAATGAGACGTCAGGAGTGGGTACCCGTACGGACAGGCCATCCAGCTTTCCTTCCAGTTCTGGAATGACTTTGGCTACGGCTGCGGCCGCGCCTGTGGTAGTCGGCACTATAGACATTCCGGCAGCACGGGCCCGGCGTAGATCTTTATGGGAGCCATCGAGAATGCGCTGATCCATGGTATAAGAATGAACCGTAGTCATTAGACCATGTTCAATGCCAAAGGCATCGTGGAGTACCTTGGCCACCGGCGCCAGGCAGTTGGTAGTACAGGAGGCGTTAGAGATAATGTGGTGTTTGTCCGGCTGATATTTATCTTCATTTACACCCATGACTATTGTTGCATCTACGTTTTTGCCCGGCGCGCCAATTATGACCTTCCGCGCTCCGGCCTGTAAGTGTTTCAGGTTCGATTCCTTATCTCTAAATTTACCCGTAGATTCAAGGACGATATCCACTCCAAGGTCACGCCATGGCAGACGGGACAGGTCATCGGTAATCCCGGTAATAGCGACTTCTTTGCCATTGACGGTCAGGGCATGGGCCTTTGCCTCCACAACGCCGCTAAACGGGCCATGTACCGAGTCGTATCTTAGCAGATGAGCCAGGACTGAAGAATCAGCCCGGCTGTTTATGGCTACTACCTCTATGTCTTTCTCCTGCCGTTGGGCAATAATACGTAATAAGAATCGACCTATTCTACCAAATCCGTTAATGGCTACTTTAATAGGCATATTTCCCCCCTTCGATGTTTAGAGTATTGTCAAAGATTAACCACAGAGCACACAGAGAACATAAAAAAAATGTGACAGTTAGCTGCTTGAAAAGAGGTAGTCGTCCGAAAAACGGCGCCTCAAAAATCCCCCTTAGTCCCCCTTTTTCAAAGGGGGATGTTTATCCTCCCTTTGGAAAAGGGAGGTTGGGAGGGATTTTAAAATACTTCTCAACCAACTGAACTGATATAAAAATATTAGAAAATTTGACTAGTTAAGTCAACTCATATCTTTCGTATCCGGCACCTTTTTAAGAAAGTCATACTCCATGATAACTGCATCTTCATGGCTATCTGAATAATATCCCGGCCTTTGGCCTACCGGAATGAATCCTGCATCTTTATAAAGAGTTATGGCTGCAACATTGGATGGTCTGACCTCCAGGGTGGCGAACTTTGTACCCGCCGTTTTTCCCATCTTAAGCGCAAAGGAAAGTAGTTCTCGGCCGATTCCTTGCCGGCGGTGGGCCGGATGAACGGCCAGGTTAAGCAAATGGAGTTCATCCAGGACTATCCAAAAACAGATATATCCCAGGACAGGGGAGGGATGAATATTTCTGACTTTTGCCACGTAAGGATAAGAAAAAGGACAGACTAATTCGTCACGGAAGGCTTGTTTGGTCCAAGGGGCAGGGAAGCAGGCTTTTTCAATGAGCATAATCTCAGGTAACTCATCTTCAGTCATCCGGATGATCTTACAGAAAGTCTTGTGAGAGGTGACCTCGGACATTTTCACCGCTGAGCACGCAGAGTCCGCAGAGAAAAACTGTAAAACATTTAATGTGTTATCTCAGCGTTCTCGGCGACCTCTGTGGTAAAATTTTACTTTCTACGAGACCGTTATTTCTTGAGTACTTCGCTGGCTTGAGAGATGCCTTTGCGGCCGTAAGATTTAGCCTGTTCAGCTACCTCAGCCAGGGTTAATTTTTCACGAGAATGGGTCAACCTCATCAGCATAGGCAGGTTAACACCGGTGACGACGTCAATCTTCCCTTCTTCCAGAAAGGAAAGGCTAATATTGGAAGGGGTTCCTCCAAACATGTCCGTCAAAATGAGAACGCCGTTACTACTGTCTACCCTTTTAATAGCTTTTTGGATTTCCTTACGCAACATCTCTACATCTTGTGTCGGGTCTATGGACACGGCTGTAACCTGCTCCATCCGTCCCACGATGAATTCAGATACCTTAACTAATTCTTCTGCCAGCTTGCCATGTGTGGCCAACACTATACCGACCATCGTTACCCCCGTAAAATCAGCCCAGTAAAATATCCCGATGATGGACTACAACCTCGTAGCCCTTCTCCGTAAGAATATTCTTTAATTCCTCTGTGACCGTCACCGAGCGGTGTCTGCCGCCAGTACAACCGGTGGCTATAGTAAGGTACATTTTACCTTCTCTTTTAAAAAAGGGGATAAGAAAAAACAATAACTCGGAGACCTTGCTTAAAAAAGTCTGTGTGGTCTGGTCTTTTAGGACGTAGTCCTTGGCTTGCGGGCTTGTCCCGTCAAGCTCCTTTAAATTCGGCACAAAGAAAGGGTTAGGCAAAAAACGCACATCAAAGACCATGTCTGCCTCGCCGGGGACGCCATATTTAAAGCCAAAGGAAAGGAGATTAACGAGCAGACGATTGAGATCAACGCGGGAGCCATACAGACTGCCAATGGCCCCACGGAGTTGATGGAGATTATAGAAACTCGTATCTAAGACCCGGTCTGCCTCTTCTTTTAGAAGGGCTAATTGCCTCCGTTCCAGGGCGATGGCATCCATAACTGTCGTTACCGGAGAAGGGATCAAAGGATGGTGTCGCCTGGTCTGGCTGAATCTTCTTAACAGTACATCGTCTGAAGACTCGAGGAAAAGTATCTCTAATTTAAAGCCCTCTTTTTTAAGGTCAGCAAAGATAGCAGTATACTCTTTCAGAAAATCCTGTTCGCGCATATCCATTACCAGCGCCGCCCGGACAGTTTGGCCGGGGGCGGGTTCCTGGATGTGCAAGAACTGGGGAAGAAGGACAACCGGGAGGTTATCAACACAATAATAACCAAGATCCTCAAAGGCGCGAAGCGCAGTGCTTTTGCCGGATCCGGAAAGTCCTGTAATGATAACAACCTGGACCGGTTTTAACATACACACCAAATCATTAAATTTCTTCGCCCTCGCTCTTAATGATCTCGGCCATTTCTTCTGCCGATTTTGCACCCAGCAATTTTTCCTTAGAGACGGGATTCTTTAAAAAACGCGAAAGCTTTGCCAGAATCCGCAGATACAGGCCGGCCGATTCCTCCGGGGCTAGAAGTAGAAAAAGGAGCCGCACGGGTTTCCCATCGACAGAATCAAAAGGCACACCGGAAAGACTGCGCCCCAGGGCTATGATAACCCGGTCCAGGCCCTTTAACTTGCCGTGGGGTATGGCTACTCCATCTCCTATTCCGGTGCTACCCAACTTTTCCCTTTCCAGCAAAATGGAGACCACGGTCTCTTTATCCAGTATCTTATTTTTACGTACAAGCACTTCCGCCAGTTCTGCCAGGGCATCTTGCTTGGAATTGGCTCTAAGGTTGGTTATTATATGGTCCGAAGATATTAACTCACTGATTTGCATATTGGTTTCTCTATTAATCTTATTTTGACGGCTTCGTAAAAAGTCCATTTGCTGCGTTGCGCGGCATCCTTCGTCACTGCGGCGTAGCTATGGAAATAGTTCACCGTTCACAGTTCACCGTAAGTGCATGGTTTGTTGACGGACAACGGATAATAGGATTTGAGCGCCTTGCAACTGGAGCTTTTTACTGTGCCGTCCAAACTTTGACTTTTTACGAGAGCTCATCTATTTTAGCTCCGGCTCAATAAGCCCATAGTCACCATCTTTGCGTTTATAAATGACATTAATGGTTTCTGATTCGGCGTTAGTAAAGACCAGAAACTCGTTATCTAAGACGTCGAGCTGCATCACTGCTTCATCCAGGTACATGGGCTTGGCCAGGTATCTCTCGCTTTTTATTATTCTGGGGGCGTTTTTTCCTTCGGAGCGGTCATAACTTAAGATATTTATGCCCACGGTCCGGGGGGGCCTGGTATTGGATACAGATTTTTTATCTTTTACCTTTTCCCGGTGCCTTTTGACCTGCTTTTCTATTTTATCCATGACCAGATCAATGGCCGAGTACATATCGTTGGTTTCTTCCTGGCCTACTATTTTTGCTCCATTGGCCAGGATATTTACCTCGGCTATATGTCTAAACTTCTCGATAGAAAGAGTTACATTGGCCTCGGCAAATCCCTCTAAAAACTTTTTAACTTTTTTCACCCGTTCAATAGCGTAATTGCGTAAAACCTCTGATGGTTCCATGTGCCTGAAAGTCACCGAAATTTGCATAGATCAATCCTCCATGTGGCTGAATTCAAATTTGACGGCTTCGTAAAAAGTCCATTTGCTGCGTTGCGCGGCATCCTTCGTCACTGCGGCGTAGCTACAACTACGCCTCATTCCTCAGGATTTGTGCGCCTTGCAACTGGAACTTTTTACTGTGCCGTCCAAGATTTTGACTTTTTACAGATTAACCAGTTTTGCGCTCATCCGGAAACAACTATTTCCGGCTTCGCGCTTTTAGCTTTCAGCTATCAGCCTTGAGGTTTTTGCTGACTGCTATTGTGCGAATTTTTTTCTCTGGTTAGATGGGAGTATTCCCATCACTTCCCTATACTTAGCTATTGTTCGCCGCGCAATATTAATATCATTTTTATTTAGCATATTGGCAATTTCCTTATCGCTATACGGATGACTTGAATTCTCGGATTGGACCAGACGTCGAATCTTATCTTTTACCGCTTCTGAAGCCATAACTTCTCCATGTGCACAACTGATCCCGGTATTGAAAAAGAATTTAAGCTCCAACAAGCCCTGAGGGGTATGAACATATTTATTCGTGGTCACCCTGCTTACGGTTGACTCGTGCATTTCCACATCCTCAGCCACGTCCTTTAGTATAAGCGGTTTTAAATAAGCTATGCCCTTTTCCAAAAATTCCCGCTGAAACTTGACGATACTCTCGGTTACCTTATAGATGGTGCGCTGTCTCTGATGAATGCTTCGGATCAGCCAGACCGCGGACCTCAATTTGCCCTGGATATAGTCCTTGACCGGGGCGGCACCATCCGATGATTGGTTCAAGATGCCCCGATAAAATGGACTTACCCGCAACCTCGGCAGTCCCTCGTCATTTAAGACGATAACAAACTCATCTCCCACCTTATAGACGTAGATGTCCGGGCTGATATAGTGGGTCTCTTCGCCATTGTAAGCCCGTCCCGGCTTTGGCTCCAGCCGGGTTATCACCTCCACGGCCTTGATAACATCGGCCAAAGAAGCTCCTGTCTCCTTGGCGATGGCCTGGTAGTTTTTGACCTCTAGTTGATGGATATGGTTAGATATGATGGTCTCGACTAACGTGCCCTCTAATCCCAGATGCCGGGTCTGTATCAACAGACATTCTTTAAGGTCACGGGCGGCAACTCCGACCGGGTCAAGCCCTTGAATCTTTTTAAGGACTTCTAAGACCAGCTCTTCAGGGACATGTGCAGTAGCCGCAATCTCTGAGAGGGAGGCATTAAGATAACCATCAGCATCCAGGTTGCCGATAATCAACTCACCGACAATTTTTTCTTCCTCTGTACAAGGTGACAGAATAAACTGCCACATGAGGTGCGAGGATAGGGAGGGTTTTCGACTTAACGTGGCCTCAAAAGAAGTTGATTCTTTCTCCTCAAATGAATAGGCGGAATAGCCGCCGCTACTGGTGTTATATTCATCAATATAATCTTCCCAGTTAAGTTCTTCCATGGCTCGCTGGCTATCCATCACTTCAGGGAGCACTCTGTCTTGAACACTTATCTCCTCATTTGAAGTTTCTTCGGAGGGTGCGAGGGAATCCTCGGCGTCCTCCTCTGGTCCTTCTTCCAGTACCGGATTAGCCTCCAATTCCTGGTAGATGCTATCCAACAGTTCTAACCGGGACAATTGCAACATCTTGATGGCCTGCTGCAATTGCGGGGTCATCACCAATTGTTGGGTAAGCTTTAACTGTTGTTTGAGTTCTAACCCCACGTTAGATCCCCGACCTGGATAAGCCAGACTTTTATTACAACCGCATTTAAATACATGAATTCACCAAATCCCCCTGTATCCCCCTTTTTGAGGGAGGTTAAAGATGTTCCCCCCTTTAGCAAAGGGGGGCGAGAGGGGATTTAGGCTTTTTAATTGTCGTAGCAATAAGTTATTCATCACAGCGTGAACTGTTCGCCCAGATAAATCTTGCGCGCCACCTCACTGGCAGCGATATGCTGCGAATCCCCGGCCTCCAGAATCCTTCCTTCGGTCAGGATATAGGCCCAGTCACAAACAGACAATGTTTCCCGTACATTGTGATCAGAGATGAGTATGCCCAGGCCCTTTTCTTTAAGTTGCCGGACGATGGCCTGCAAATCCGAAACGGCCAGGGGATCTATGCCCGCGAATGGTTCGTCAAGTAAAATAAACGATGGCTGAATAGCCAGCGCGCGCAGTATCTCAAGCCGTCTCCGCTCTCCACCGGAAAGTGAGTAGGCTTTGTGCCTGGCCAGATGTTCGATTTTTAGCTCTTCCAACAGGCTTCTTAAGCGGGCCCTTCTTTCCTCCTGGGGCAGCTTCATCGTTTCCAGCACAGCTAATATGTTTTCCTCAACTGTAAGCTTACGAAAGACAGACGGTTCCTGTGCCAGGTAGGTGATGCCGCGACGGGCCCTCTGATACATGGGATACTGGGTCAAGTCTTCGCCATTCAAGACCACTTGCCCTTCATCCGGCTTGATCAGACCCGCAATCATGTAGAAAGTCGTTGTCTTCCCTGCTCCATTGGGTCCAAGCAGGCCGATTATTGAGCCGGATTCGACCCTGATACTGATGTGATCCACGACCCGGCGCTGGCGGTAAGATTTGACCAAGTTATTAGCGACAAGGGTACCCATAAATCAACCTTTGCATCATTTTTCCGGGTAAACTATAGCCTCAACCCTATTTTCTTCCCGGCTTTCTACTATACTGCGGTCTTCGTCCAGGAAGACGGTAATCTTGCTGCCCTTAATCATGCTGTTACCTTCCCAGACCTTTGGGTCACCGGTCAGGATAACATTCTGTTCGGCCTCATAATAAACCGCTTCGTCGCCAGTGGCAATACGTTTGCCTTTTGTAATCTTGACATGTCCCTTGGCAAAAATCTTTTCCACCTGGTCTCCACCTTCTCCCTGGCTACCCTCTTTTCCCTCGGCCTTGCGGTAAAAGACAGTCATCTGGTCGGCATAGATAGTCAATTCGGCCTTTTTAGCTATAACATCACCGGTAAATATAATTTTATTTTCTTTATTGTATGAATCCAGCCGGGTGGCCTTAATATGTATAGGTACGGCCTTTCGATTCGGGGTCTCCGTGGCATACGAAGCCGTGCTCAGGGCAAAGAATGCCAGGGTGCACACTAAAAACATTTTAAAAAGAAGAAAACAACCTTTTAAATCCATGGATTCCCTTCTTGTACGTGTTCAGGCATTCGCACTCAGCGACCGAGTTGCCTGGGTGGATTAAAAGCCGGGCGCTTATTTTAAATTTTTTTGTGTAACTACCCGTACCTCTTTCAGCACAGACATCTTACCGGTATTCAGTTCATAAAGCAAACCCGTACCTTTCAGGTCAATCTTTGAACCGAGGACGGTTACTTCTTCCGGTGTGCGGAGCACACGCTCTTTGCTATTATAAGTGATAGCGTTGGTGTAAAAACGTCCTCCGTCCGAATCTATCGCTGAAACGTGGCCCCAAAGGTCGATGTCCTTAGATTGAGTATCGTAGGTGCCGTGTTCACCGGATACGGTTACCGTCTTGCCGCTCTTTAAGAAAAAATTTGTCCGCACGCTATCCAACAGGACCTCTTCTTCCCCTTTAAAGTACCGGGCAAACCTGGCATAGAGTACCCATTCATCCCTTCCATCCCGATTATTTGTATACTCAACGTTCTCCATTTTAAGATCGGCATCCCTTTGTTCCGAGTTAAGAAACCATTTAGGCATATCTGGAGGGTAATCTGCTCGCCGGGTCCGTGGCCACATTAAAAAAAATCCGATTGCCAGAATAATTACAGTGGCCAACACAGCCCATGATAGCCTTTTAGCGGTCAACTTTATGCTTTCTTACCTCTCTATACCAAAAATTCCAGATGTGCTCTCAGCACTCAGCTATCGGCATGAAGCCGGTTCACCGTTCACCGGAAGAAAATGTCGGACAACGGTTAACGGATAACAAACATGCTGACTGCTGAAAGTCCAGAGCTAAAAGCGTAAATCCGGCCTTAGGCCGACCGTAGGCCGGAAACAGTAGTTTCCGGATGAACACTAAGTAAAAGCCACCAGCACCTTTTTCTTAAGTTCCTTAGCCTCTAAAATCAACTCGCATACCTCTCGTACCGCTCCCTGGCCCCCATCTTGTTGAGTTACGTAGTCAACGTATGCCATTACTCCTTTGTCGGCATTTTTCACTGCTACAGGCAATCCCGCGCGCTTCAATATCTGTATGTCGACCCAATCATCGCCGATATAAGCTACCTGGCTGTCCACCAATCCTTTATTATGGAGAAGCCATTCATAGGCGGCTAATTTGGGTTCCATACCCTGCAGTACGGTCTCAATCTTGAGTTCCCTGCACCGATGGAGCAGCGCCTCAGAGATTCGGCTGGTCAGAATGGCCACTTCTATTCCACACCGCTGTAGCAACTTTATACCAAGACCATCGCGTACATGGAAGGATTTTATCTCTTCACCGCGGTCATTATAGGTAATCCTCCCATCGGTCAAGACGCCATCCACATCCAGAAGCAAGACCCTGACCTGTCTCGCCTTAGCCGAAAGCCTCTTTGAAATCTCCGTTTTCATCAAAAAGCTTTTTCACCGCTGAGCCCGCAGAGGCCGAAGAGAAAAACTGTAAACTATTGAAGCTCCCCGCAGCAAGCTGCGGGGAATCTCCGTATGCAAGGGAAAATGCATTGTATCCGCTCGCTAACCCCGCTGCAAGCAGCGAGGAATGCGCTCGCTATGCATGTTCAATAGGTTATCTCAGCGTTCTCGGCGGCCTCTGCGGTAATTTTTACTTTTTACGAAGCCGTCAAACCTGAGATCCCGCATAGCGTTATATATCCGCATGAGCCCTGCCAGTAATTCATCTACCTTATCCAGGGGCCAGGAATTAGGGCCGTCGCACAGTGCCCGGTCAGGGTCCGCATGTACCTCCATAAATATGCCCTCCACCCCTACGGCCAGGGCCGCCCGGCACAAATGAGGAATAAACTCCCTTTGACCGCCGGAGCATGTACCGCTTCCGCCAGGAAGCTGTACACTATGTGTGGCGTCAAAGATGACCGGCAGGCCACACTGATGCATGATAACCAGAGAGCGCATATCCACCACCAGGTTATTATAGCCGAATGAAGTCCCTCTCTCTGTAAGCAAGATGCGCGAGTTACCGGTGGATTTAGCCTTTTCTACTATCTGCCCGATGTCCCATGGGGCCAGAAACTGCCCCTTTTTAATATTTAGGGGTTTCATGGTAGCCGCCGCTTCCAGCACCAGGTCTGTCTGCCGGCAGAGAAAAGCGGGAATCTGGAGGACGTCTAATACTTCAGCAGCAGGGGCTACTTCCGCGCGGCTATGCACATCGGAAAGGATCAAAACCCCCGCCCTATTTTTGATCCTGGCCAGCATTTCCAGACCCTTTTCTAAACCAGGCCCTCTATAAGAATGCAGCGAGGTGCGGTTCGCCTTATCATAAGACGCCTTGAATATGTAAGAAAAACCATGGCGATGGGCGCTTTCTTGCAAGGTATCGGCTATATGCAGGGCAGACTCTGCTGACTCCAAGACACATGGCCCTCCAATTAACAGAGGGGGGTTGACGCCTCCTACCTTAATCGGTCCAATAGCCAGTTCCGGTATCATTTTCCAACAACTTTTCTTTGTCGTTCGGCCACCACCTGCCTCTGTTCTAATGCGGCCCTGATAAAGGCCCCGAACAGCGGGTGGGGAGACATGGGGCGTGACTTGAATTCCGGGTGAAACTGACAGGCCAGAAACCATGGATGGTCAGAAAGCTCTATTATTTCAACCAGTTCTCCGTCCGGCGAAAGGCCGGTTATCCTCATGCCGGTCTTTTCCAGGACTTCCCGGTACAGATTATTGAACTCATAACGGTGACGATGGCGCTCGGAAATTTCCCCGGTGTGGTAGGCGGCAAAGGCCAGAGAATCATTGGCCAGGCGGCAGGGGTAGGCCCCCAGACGCATGGTCCCCCCCTTCTGACTGCCTTCATCCCGGACCTGAACCTGCTGGGTGCGGAAGTCGTACCATTCCTTCATCAGATAGATGACCGGATAGGGGGTCTCGGTATCAAATTCTGTACTGTGTGCCCCGGAAAGGCCGGCGGCGTTGCGGGCAAATTCCACCACCGCAAGCTGCATCCCGAGGCATATACCCAAAAAGGGAATCTTATTCTCCCGGGCGTAACGGATGGCGGCGATCTTACCTTCTATGCCGCGTGCGCCAAACCCTCCCGGAACCAATATCCCATCTACCTCCGCCAGCGAATCTTTTAGGTCGTCTTCACCTACTTCATCCGAACGTATATAAACCAGATCTACGCCGGCGCGATTGGCCAGCCCGCCATGAACCAGGGCCTCATTTAAGCTCTTGTATGACTCTTTGAGGCCGACATATTTACCCACAATAGCAATGCGCACCGTAAATTCCGGGTGTTTTAGCCGATGGACCAGGTCCTCCCAATCTTTTAACCGCGGGGCCCTGGTCCAGATATTCAACTTTTCTATTATCTTGTCGTCAAGACCTTCCTTGTGAAAGACACACGGCACCTCGTAGATGCTTTCTACATCTTTGGCGGTTATTACCGCATCTTCCTCTACATTACAGAAAAGGGCTATCTTGGCCTTAAGATCCCTGGTTAGAAACTGCTCGGTACGGCAGAGGAGGATGTCCGGTTGAATACCTATTTCACGCAGTTCCTTTACGCTATGCTGGGTGGGTTTGGTCTTGACTTCACCGGCAGCCTTGATATAAGGGACATACGTAAGGTGTATATAAAGCACATTTTCCTTTCCCACATCCTGCTTAAATTGCCGGATGGCCTCCAGAAAGGGCAGGCCTTCTATATCACCTACGGTGCCTCCGATCTCGACGATGACCACATCTACGTCATGGGCAACCGCTAATATGCTTTGCTTAATCTCATCCGTAATATGGGGTATAACCTGTACGGTGCCGCCCAGGTACTCACCCCGGCGTTCCTTGGTGATTACTGAATAATAGATTCGTCCGGTGGTATAGTTGCTGTTATGATCGAGTCTGGCGCGGGTGTAGCGTTCGTAATGGCCCAGATCGAGGTCTGTCTCGGCTCCGTCATCTGTGACGAAAACCTCGCCATGCTGGAAGGGATTCATGGTGCCGGGATCAACGTTGATATAGGGATCCAGCTTCTGGATGGTTATCCTGAGGCCGCGGCTTTCAAGGAGCGCCCCGATGGAGGCAGCGGCCAGGCCCTTGCCGAGGGAAGATAAAACTCCGCCCGTAATAAAAATGAATTTTGCCTTAGGAGACATGCGACTTTCAGTTGACGTCTGTTCAGACTTTTTCATAATGTGGTAAATATAGCAAGGAGGCCTTGCAAATGTCAAGCCAGGAATGGGTTATGGACACCTTGCTTGACTTCAAGGGGTTTTTTGTTAAGATGCAGTCATTATAGATTTAATGCGGAGAAACTGATGGTGGATATTAACGAAAGTCTGATTGGATTCGGCGACACCAAAGACCAGGAAGAGATTAAGATACCGGATTCATTGCCGCTTATGCCCGTGCGGGATGTGGTTATTTTACCTTCGATGATGTTGCCGCTATTTGTGGGACGGGAGACCTCGATCAACGCCGTGAATAAGGCATTGGAGGGAAAGCGCCTCATTGTATTGGTAACGCAGAAAGACCAGATGGAAGATGATCCGGGGCCGGACGGATTATATAAAATGGGCATTGTAGCCATAATCCTGCGCTCCCTTAAGCTGCCGGACGGCCGCCAAAAGATACTTGTGCAGGCCCTTTCCCGGGCGAAGATATTAAAATATGTGCGGGAAAAGCCTTATTATATGGTCAAACTGGCAGTAATTGAAGAAAAAGGGCCGGCGGAAATCTCTGTTGAACTCGAGGCCCTTATGCGCAATGTGCGGGAGCAAAGCGAAAAGTTTTTATCTATAAAAGGGATATTTTCGTCAGATATTGGGGCTATTTTAAACAGCGTAGAAGAGCCCGACAAACTGGCTGACCTGGTTGCATCCAATCTTCGCCTAAAGACTGCGGCGGCGCAGATTATTCTGGAGACTATTGACCCGATAAAGAGACTGCAAAAGGTAAACGAGTATCTGAACAAAGAACTGGAGGTCTCCGTAGTGCAGGCCAGGATACAATCCGAGGCCAAAGAGGAAATGTCCAAGACGCACCGGGAATACTTTCTGCGGGAACAGCTCCGGGCGATTAAAAAGGAGCTGGGAGACATTGACGAACGGGGCAAGGAGATAGAAGAATTCAAGGCCAAGATAAAAAAGGCCGGGATGCCCCAGGGGGTAGAGGAAGAGGCCCTTAAGCAACTAAATCGTTTCGAATTCATGCATCCGGATGCCGCGGAATCCTCTATAGTTCGCACTTATCTCGACTGGCTGGTCGAGCTGCCCTGGAGTAAGACAACAAAAGATAAGCTTAATATAAAAGCAGCCCAGAAGGTACTGGATGCAGACCATTATGGTCTGTATAAGGTCAAGGATCGGATACTGGAATATTTAAGTGTCCGCAAATTGAACAAAGAGAGCAAGGGGCCTATCCTCTGTTTTGTCGGCCCGCCGGGCGTCGGGAAAACCTCCTTAGGACGTTCTATCGCCAAGGCTATGGGACGGAAGTTTGCGCGCATCTCCCTGGGTGGAGTGCGTGATGAGGCCGAGATACGCGGGCATAGGAGGACGTATGTGGGAGCCCTCCCGGGCAGGATTATCCAGGGGATCAACACGGCGGGCACTAATAATCCAATCTTCATGATGGACGAGATAGATAAGATCGGCGCAGACTTCAGGGGGGACCCATCGGCGGCGCTGCTTGAGGTTCTTGACCCGGAGCAGAACTATTCCTTTAGCGATCATTATCTGAACGTGCCTTTTGACCTTTCAAAGGTTATGTTTATCACTACGGCCAATGTAACGGATACTATTCCTCCCGCCCTGAAAGACCGGATGGAGGTGATAGAACTCCCCGGATATACGGCCGAAGAAAAACTGGTTATCGCCAGAAAATACCTTTTTCCCCGCCAGCTCAAAGAAAATGGAATCAGCAAGGATGTAATAAAGATTGCTGACAGCGCCATCCTTCACATTATCTCACAATATACAAAGGAAGCCGGTCTGCGAAACCTGGAGAGAGAAATCGGGTCTGTATTCCGAAAGGTGGCCCGGCGTCTGGCCGAAGGCGAAAAAGGGCCGTTTCTCATAACGCGCGCCAATCTGCACAAATACCTGGGCGTCCCGAAATACCTGCCGGAAGCGGAGCAGGAGGCCAGCCAGATAGGACTGGCAACCGGCCTGGCCTGGACCCAGGAGGGCGGAGAAGTCCTCCATATCGAAGTCACCACCATGAAAGGAAAAGGGAATCTCAATCTCACCGGACAGCTTGGGGAGGTAATGAAAGAGTCTGCGCTGGCCGCTCTTAGCTATACCCGGTCCCGTGCGGATGAGCTTAAGCTTGATAAGAAATTTTACGAAGAGCTGGATATCCATATACACGTCCCGGCCGGCGCTATTCCTAAAGACGGCCCGTCAGCCGGCGTTACTATGGCCACTGCCCTTGTTTCCGCCTTAACCAGGGCGCCGGTGAGCAGGGAAGTGGCTATGACAGGAGAAATAACGTTGCGGGGCAGGGTGTTACCGATCGGGGGGTTGAGAGAAAAGGCCCTGGCAGCGCTTCGGGCCGGTATAAAAAAGGTTATCATACCGGAGCAAAACACTAAAGATTTAGAGGAAATACCGGATCGAATCCGCCGCCGCATCACCTTTTATCCGGTTAAGAACGTTGATGAAATCCTGGAATTAGCCCTTGTAAAGACGAAATCCGGCAGGCAAAACAAGAAATAGGGAAAGACATTTGGACCCTTCACCGTCCATTTATATATCAATAATCATCTTCTGTCTTCTTTGTTCCACCTTTTTTTCCGGCTCAGAAACAGCTCTTTTTTCTTTGGGGCGATGGCGTTTGATTCGTCTCCGGGAGGAAGGTCACCCAAAGTACAGCCTGATAGACGGCCTGTTGGCCCGGCCGCGGCGTCTCCTGATATCTATTATCATCGGCAACGATATGTGTAATGTGGTCGCCTCTGCCCTGGCTACCCCTCTTGCCGTCAAACATTTTGGCGCGTCCGGGCGGTGGGTAGCCATAGTCATCATGACCGGCGTTATAATCATATTGTGTGATATCTCCCCCAAGGTACTGGCTATATCCCACCCGGTATCTATAGCCTCCTTCGCGGCAAGGCCGATGTCTTTGTTTGTAAAATGGGTTGCTCCGGTACGATGGCTTGCGCAGTCCACAGTAGATGTTATTCTTAGAGTAGCCGGATTACCCAGGGGGAAAAGGACAAAGTTTATACTGGAAAAAGACTTTCTGCGTCTGGTCGAACACGGGCACCGCGCCGGGATTATTGAGCGCCTGGAGAGGGATTTTATAAGAAGGGCGATGGAATTCGGCGATACAAAGGTAGCGGCTATCATGACCCCCCGTCCGTATATATTTGCCGTGCCTCTTGATGCCGACCTCTCTCTCGCTATAGAGAAAATCAAAACGCGAGGGTTCTCACGGGTGCCTGTATATGAGCATGAGATCAACAAGCCGGTCGGGATCCTTCACGTTAAAGATCTTGTGGGCATAAAGTTAAAATACGCCGGAGGCACAGTAGCTGACTTGAGTTCCCGCCTTAAGCCGGTCTATTACGTCCCGGAGACAAAAAACGTTGAGGATCTTTTTCAAGAGTTTCAGAAGCGCCGCATCCATCTGGCCATGGTGGTGGACGAATACGGAGATTTAGCCGGACTGGTAACCATGGAAGATATTCTGGAAGAACTTTTTGGAGAAATATATGATGAATATGACCAAAAAAGGATGGCTTTTGAAGAGAAAGGGAAAGGCGTTTATTTGGTCTCTCCCAGGATGCTTATAGAAGATTTCAACGAGATAACCGGCGCGCATATCCCTTCGGATGAGGTGGAAACCATTGGTGGATTCGTGCTCAACCTTTTTGGCGAATTGCCCAGGGAGGGAGACAGCGCCGCCTATAACGACCTCCGCTTTACCGTAACCAAAATAAAAGGGACCCGCATCTTACAACTGAAGGTGGAGAGGGAAGGCAAGGCAGCTTTCCATGACCTATGACCGTAAGTGATATGGTTTATCCGCTCTCCTGGTTTATCGGCTTGTTATTTCTGGAGGCACTTTTCTCCGGTTCAGAGATAGCCCTGGTAGCCGCTGACCGGAAGAAAATGCAACAAATGGCCTCTGACGGTCATAAAGGGGCAACTGCGGCTCTGAAACTCCTGGGAAGGCCGACCTGGTTATTCTCCACTACGCTTCTTGGGACCAATCTGGCCATGGCCACCAATACCGTCTTGACGACGGCCTGGATGGTAGAGCAGTGGAGATATGGGAGTGAATGGTTGGCTGTCTTGCTCATGCCGCCTTTCGTCCTCATTTTTGGAGAGATTATCCCAAAGACTATATTCCAGCAAAAAGCACAACAGCTCGCCCCGAAGGCCGCCTATGGCATTACGGCGGCATCTTATGTTCTTTATCCCCTGGTCTGGATCTTTGCCCGTTTTTCTCATTTGTTGACAAATATATCGGAAAGAAGGGAGCAGCCTTTTGTCACGCGCGAAGAGCTGAAACTGACCCTTCGTATGGATGAAGACGAGATCGAGCTGGACAAGGCCGAGAAGCGGCTCATACGAAAGATGTTTTCATTCATGGAGACAGACGTGAGCCGGGTGATGATTCCGCTGGTTAAGGTCTCGGCCTTGCCGGAGGGCGCGCCTGTGGCCGATGCCGTCCGGAAGTTCCGGGAAACGGGTTACGGGCGACTGCCTGTTTACCGCAGGCGTATCGATAAGATAGTCGGGATATTAAACGCCTTTGATTTAATCGGCGTGGCAGATGAAAGCCTGCCGGTCAGCAGTTTTATGTACAAACCCTACTATGTACCGGAGACCAAACCGGTAGATGAATTGCTGCTTGACTTACAAAAAGAAGGCAAAACTATAGCCATAGTGGTCGATGAGTATGGCGGCACCATAGGAATGGTCACCGTAGAAGATATCCTCGAAGAGGTAATGGGGGAAATAGCGGATGAGTTTGACAAGGAGGCCGCCCCCTTTACCAGGCTGGGCCCAAACCATTATTTGATCAAAGGGCGTATGGAGGTAAGCCAGGCCAATGAGCAGCTACATCTGGGAATCCCGGAAGGCGACTATGAAACCATAGCCGGTTTTATCTTAAAAGAATTGGGGTTAATCCCTAAACAAGGTCATATTTTTTCTTACAGGCATTTACAATTTATTATACGGAAGGCCGAGGCCAGAGGCATAGAAGAAGTGGAAGTTATTGTTAAACGGAAGGGTCAGGAAGATGATAAACAGACAGCGACTAGCCGGGGAGTTTCTGCGCCTGGTGCAGATTGACAGCCCTTCGAGGCAGGAAGGCGCTATCGCGCAATATGTACGAAAGACATTTGAATCCCTGGCCCCCGGGGTAATAGAAGACGGGGCCGGACCGCTCATCGGCAGCGAAAGCGGTAACCTGATCGTCCGCATACCGGGCGCACGGAGAGACCTCCCGCCCCTTATGTTCAACGCCCATCTGGATACGGTGGAACCGGGAAAAGGCATAAAAGTAATCCAAGAGGATGAAACGTTTAGGAGTGATGGTCGAACCATCCTGGGGGCAGATGATAAGTCCGGCATAGCTATTTTGATTGAAGCAATAAGGCTTTTACAGGAGGGGGAGATAGCCCATTGTCCGCTGGAGTTTGTCTTTACGGTCTGTGAAGAGATAGGGCTTTTCGGGGCCAAGTCCCTTGATTACAATCTGCTCCAGGCCCGGATGGGTTATGCCCTGGATACCAGCTCCACTACCCGCATCATAAGCGGGGCCCCAGAGGCCAACAGCCTTAGCATCAAGGTACAGGGATTGGCCGCCCATGCCGGCCTCGAACCTGAAAAAGGCATAAACGCCATACAGATTGCCGGTGAGGCCCTGGCCGCCATGCAGTTGGGCCGTATCGACCATGAGACTACAGCTAATATCGGGGTGGTTCGCGGGGGAACGGCCCGTAATATTATACCGGAATATGTAGAGCTGGAAGGTGAGGTGCGCAGCCACGACCGGCGAAAACTGGCCGAACACACCGAACACATAAGAGGATGTCTTGAAAGAGCGGTCTCAGCCTATAAAGAGAAGAGCAAGATAGATGGCGACCTTCCCGCATTGCACCTGGATGTAACTCAGGAGTATCCATTAATGGCCATTCCTGACAGCCATCCCGTCGTTGTCCTGGCGCAGGAGGCAGGAAAGAATCTGGGACGCCGGCTCACGCCGGAAAAAAGCGGCGGCGGGAGCGATGCCAACATCTTTAACGCCCACGGCATTGCCACCGTAATACTGGGCACAGGCATGCAGTCCGTTCATACCACAAATGAATATATTCATCTCGAAGACATGGTCCGGACCGTTCAACTGGTTATGGAGATAATCTCCACCTACAGCAGATCATAACGGGAGTTTCCTGAGTTTTTAGGGAACCCCTGGTCTCTTCGCTTCACGGCTTGCGCAGCGACCCTTTCGGGGCTCGCAGGTGGGGAATGCTTACCTCTTCCAGCCACTAAAGGGCTGGCTTTCCCCTTCCTGCTAGCCCTAGATGGGTACCCCGCTGCTCCAGCAAGTTTCGCTCAGAAACGTAGGGGTTCCTTTAAAATTATATGTGCTTCCGTTAAGTTCCCACCCTTCATCGCCGATAAATACGAGGTGGACATAAGACGGGAGAGTTTTTCATGCTGGCAAAGATCCTGAGCAGCGCCGTGCTGGGTGTTGAGGCCTATGTAGTCGAAGTGGAAGTGGATATTGCCTTCGGGCTGCCGGCCTTCTCCACCGTTGGCTTACCCGAGGGCGCAGTAAAAGAAAGCAAGGACCGGGTCAAATCCGCTATCAAGAACTCAGGCTATGAGTTTCCAACCCATCGCGTCACGGTTAATCTGGCCCCGGCGGATATAAAGAAGGAAGGCACAGGATATGATCTGCCCATAGCTGTTGGTATTCTGGCCGCTACCGGAACCATAAGCAAAGATAATCTCCACCATTATATGTTATCCGGCGAACTCTCGCTTGATGGCCGCATAAAAGCTACGAAAGGTGTTCTGCCTATGGCTATGGCCGCACGCGCCGCCGGGCTGTCCGGCATCGTAGTGCCCAAAGAAAATGCCCTGGAAGGAGCGGTCGTAAAGGGCATCGAGGTATTGCCGGTAGAATGGCTTTCCGAGGCAGTGGAATTACTCAATGGAAAAAGAATCCCGACCCCGGCAGATGTGGATACGGATGCCCTCTTTTGCACCGCCGGTAAAAGCGATATGGACTTTAATGAGGTTAAGGGGCAGGAACACGTCAAAAGGGCCTTGGAAATTGCCGCGGCCGGAGGTCATAATCTGTTAATGATCGGCCCCCCGGGCTCAGGCAAGACCATGCTGGCGCAGCGCCTGCCGACCATATTACCGGCCATGAGCTTTGAGGAGGCCCTGGAGACGACTAAGGTCTTTAGTGTCATGGGACTAATGCCCCAGGGAAGCGCCCTTATTGCTACCCGTTCGTTTCGTCAGCCGCATCATACCATCTCTGATGCCGGTCTGATCGGGGGCGGCCAGATTCCTAAACCCGGAGAGGTCAGTCTGGCCCACAATGGTGTGCTTTTTCTGGATGAACTGCCGGAATTCAGAAAGAACGTCCTGGAGGTGTTGCGGCAGCCATTAGAGGATGGGCAGGTTACGATCGCGCGGGCCTCTATGTCCCTTACCTATCCGGCCCGGTTTATGCTGGTAGCGGCCATGAATCCCTGCCCGTGCGGATATTACGGGAGCGCTAAACATACGTGCAGTTGTACGCATCTTTATATACAAAAATATCGCTCAAAGATCTCCGGCCCGCTTCTCGACCGCATAGATATCCACGTAGAAGTGCCCGCCCTCAACTATAAAGACCTGGCCTCTATCCATCCCGGCGAGTCGTCAGAAGAGATAAGAAAGAGGGTTGATCTGGCCCGCCGGAGGCAAAAGGAACGATTTGAGGGCAAGCCCATCCACTGTAATGCCCAGATGAATACCCGCCTTATCAAGAAATTTTGCGCTATTGACGCCGAATCACACAAGCTTCTGGAGGTGGCGGTCAACAAGCTGGGCCTGAGCGCCCGGGCCTACAGCCGCATATTAAAGATTGCCCGCACTATTGCAGATATCGAAGGGGAGGCGTCCGTCAAATCTGCTCATATCTCCGAGGCTATCCAGTACCGCAGTTTGGATCGCAGAGCGATCTGACCGGTAGAAGAGATCAAGGGGCCAATCGGTAAAACGAGGCGAAGAGCCCGCTAAACTTAATTAATATTCGCTTATCGAAAAACAGAAACTTATAAACCAATGAGTTCCCGATTTCTGAATCAGGCTTTCGGCTTCGGAGATTGCCTCTTTTTGTCTATTCTATGCAGGTTCTGCACTAATGTCCCGCTATAGATTAAGGAATGAAACTCCCTCAGCTTTTTCGGAGTATATCTATCCAGGGAGGACAAAGTAAAGTCAAATAAACACTCAAGACCCTTCTTTTTTACTTGATTTTCCGTATCTGTTTTTATACCTTTTCCGAGGGTTAATTTTTTGACATCTAACTGTTTGATCAGAATTTGCTTTTTAATTACTCCATCCCAGCGTTGTCATTTATAATAATGAGTTAAATGGGATATGATATGTTAGGGGACCATGGACTGGATTGGGACCATAAATTTTTATTGCATAGAGCCCTAAAAGAACCCCTTGGGTTGTGGAGTTATTAAGAAACTATAGAATAACTTATTGGGCGGCTGTAAGACCGAGTGCTGATCGAAGACCAGACCATAGGAACCACGAAACAATGTCCCTTGCCCTGAACAAGCCCAAACTCGATAATCTCGCCGGTGATATCTGGAAGTCTGCCGAACGGCTGCGCGGCAAGTTCAAGGCCTACGAGTACCAGAACGTCGTCCTGCCGATCATCGTGATCCGCCGCTTGGAGTGCGTGCTGATCAAATGGCGGGAGGACAAGGCTGCCGAGGTACTGGCCAAGCGCCCCAAACTGACCGCGAAGGAACTCGCGAAGCTCGTGAAGGGGCTTGAAATCAGCACGGCCCCGTTCTCCAACAAGACGGACTGGACGTTGCGGAAGGTCTACGAGGAAGACCACACGCTCCTCGAGGAGAACTTCCGCGCCTACATCAACGGCTTCTCGAAGAACGTCGACGACATCATCGAGCATTTCAACTACCGGGCCACCGTCGGCCAGATCGTGAAGAACAACCGCCTCGCCCCGATCCTGAACCAGTACAAGGAATTGGAGCTCGGTCCGGACAAGCTGTCGCCGCTGGAGATGGGCTACATCTATGAGGAGATCCTGCGGCGCTTCTCGGAACAAAGCGGCGAGGAGGCCGGAGAACACTTCACGCCCCGCGAGGTGATCCGGCTGATGGTCGAACTGCTCGACATCCCCATCCCTGACCGGCACAGCTCCATCTACGACCCGGCCTGCGGGACAGGCGGCATGCTGTCCGTTGCCAAGGAACACCTGCTCGACCGCGCCGCCACGCCCGAACAGAAAGCGAACGTCGAGAAGTACGTAACCGTCCACGGACAGGAGCTGTCGCCGACCAACTACGCCATCTGCCAGGCCGACTTGCTGATCAAGAACGACCAGCAGGCCAAGGTGCATCTCGGCAACTCGCTCATCCCGTACGACCCACACAGCAAGGAGCCAGGCGATCAACTGCCCGAATCGAAGTTCCGCTTCGACTTCATGCTTTCCAATCCGCCCTTCGGTGTGACCTGGGGCGGCAAGGACGGCTACGAGGCCGAAGCGCGCAAGCTGGAGAAGACCCGCTACCAGGCAGGCATGCCGCGCGTAAACGACGGAGCGCTGCTTTTCCTGCAAACTATGCTCGCCAAGATGAAACCGGCCGGACAGGGCGCGAGCCGCATCGCCATCATCTTCAACGGCTCGCCGCTCTCCAACGGTGACTGCGGGTCGGGCGAGAGCGAGATCCGCCGTTGGATACTGGAGAACGACTGGCTAGACGCCATTGTCATGTTGCCCGACCAGCTCTTCTACAACACCGGCATCTTCACCTATGTCTGGCTGCTTAGGAACGACAAGCCTGCTTCGCACCATGGCCGCGTGATGCTGATTGATGCCCGCCGGCAATACGAGAAGGAGCCGAAGTCCTTCGGCAACAAGCGCAACCGCATCACCGATGCCCACCGGGCATGGATCGAGGAGCGCTACCGCGACGGCTGGGAGAAGGGCTACACCGACGAGCAGGTGAAGATCTTCCGGCGCGAGGACTTCTCCTACCACAAGGTAAGCGTCGTCTTCTGGCAGTTCGACGAGCACGACCAGCCGGCGACTGTCACCGAGCCCTACGAGAAGGCATTCACCGCCGCGAACCTGAAGAAGGAGCAGGACTTCTACGACAGCGACCTGACCTTCCGTGTGCGCCTTTCACTGCTCTCGCTCAATGGGAGAGGGGTCGGAGGTGAGGGTGAGAAGACGGCGACGTTGACGCTCGGCCCGAAGGACAATGCCGCCAAGAAGTTCAAGGCGCTGATGGAGGACAAACCGGAGATTGTCTCGGTGGAGTGGACGCACCGCCACTACGTGAAGGACGACGAGTACGTCCCGCACGGCGAGGACATCGAAGCCTTCCTGAAACGGGAGATTGCCAAGCCCATCATTCGCTGGAAGGACAGCCCGCAGCTCGGCTACGAGATCCTGCCGAACAAGTACTTTTACTGCTACCAGCCGCCCACGCCCGCAAAGGAGTTGCTCGCCGAGTTCTGGAAGCTGGAGAAAGAGGCGGAGAAGATGCTGGAGGGGTTGGCGAGATGAACCACCTAACCGGCGATTGGAAGGTTGATCGGTTGAAGGATGTGGCGCTGATTAACGGAGTCTCGCTACCCGCAAACACGGACCCAGACTACGAGTTCGATTACCTTGAAATATCGAATGTCAACTACTACGGAGTCATTGACTCTGACGCTATCGAACGGTTACGTTACGAAGATGCTCCATCAAGAGCTCGCAGGCGTGTTGGCAAGAACAGCACAATAATGTCATCGGTCAGGCCGAATCTTCAGGCAGTGGCGTTTCTCGACGGTCGAAGCGACTTAGTGTGTTCAACCGGATTCAATGTCGTGCAGGCACACGAGAAGACGCTCCATCCGAAATTCGTTTATTATACGCTCGTCTCAGAAGGATGTCGGCAGTACTTCGAGGCAACAGCCAAGGGCGTCGGCTATCCGGCGGTAGATGACAAGGACTTCGGTTCGTTTCCGATACCGCTGCCTCCGCTCCCGGAGCAAGAGCGGATTGCCGCGTTTCTGGATGCGAGTTGCGTGGCGCTTGACGCGGCAGTAGCGGCCAAGCGCCGGCAGATAAGCGTTCTTGATGACTTGCAGAGCGTCATGATCGCCAAGGCGGTTACCCGTGGCCTGGGCGAATCAGTCAAGTTGAAGGACTCGGGCGTTCTTGAACTCGGGCAAATCCCCGCTCACTGGCGACGAACGAAGCTACGCTACGAGATCTCTGTTCGCAGCGGCGATTTTGCGTCAGACAAGCTTGAAGACGACGGCGAGTATCCCGTTATTGGCGGAAATGGGGAAATGGGGCGGGCAGCCGGATACAACGTCGACGGGGAGATCGTAGTGGTGGGGCGCGTTGGTGCGTACTGCGGCAACGCGCACTATGTGAAAGGCCGTGCGTGGGTAAGCGACAACGCGCTGATCGTGGAGTCGAACCACGACAAACGCTTTCTCACCCATCTGATCCGCGTGCTCGACTTCAATAACACGGCCAAGAAGACCGCCCAGCCCTTGGTTACTGGCACGCAGATCAAGAACACTTACGTGGGCATGCCCCAGTTGACGGAGCAAGAGAAGATTGTCGCTTTCATCGAGAATAGGACGGTACTGTTTGCTTCGCTGCGGGAGACACTTTCGAGCCAGATTGCAATCCTGACCGCCTACCGCAAGTCTCTGATCCACGAATGCGTTACCGGGCAGCGGCGAATTTCCGAGGCGGATGTTGCACGCATCAAGCTGTCCGAAAAGACCGGACAACTGAACCTGGAACCGTCCGAGAATATCGGACGGTTGAAACCGGCTGGTGGGGACGACCGGACAGCTTTTGACGATCACACCAAAGCGGGCCGGAGGCCCCGGCCATGAACGCGGAGGAATTGGCATGAATGAATCCGGTAATAATCCCGAGACCCGTGTTGCCCTGTTTCAGAGGCGCGAAATCCGCCGCACGCTGCACAACGATGAATGGTGGTTTGTCATCACGGACATCATCGCCGCCCTGACCGATTCCGCCAATCCTTCCGACTATTGGAAGAAGATGCGCAAACGGGATCCGGATTTGGGCAAAGCCCTCCAAGGGGGGGGACAGTTTGTCCCCCCCCTTGCCTTGGAGTTTGCCACGGCCGGAGGGCCTCAGAAAAGCCTGTGCTGGAATACCGAAGGCATCTTCCGCCTGATCCAGTCCATCCCCAGCCCCAAGGCCGAACCGTTCAAGCGCTGGCTGGCCCGCGTCGGCAAAGAGCGCATCGACGAGATTGAGAACCCCGAGCTGGCCATGGGCCGCATGCAGGAACTCTATGAGAAGAAGGGCTATCCGAAAGAGTGGATCGACAAACGGCTGCGAGGCATTGCCGTGCGACAGGACCTCACCGATGAGTGGAAAGACCGCGGCGCCGCGACCCGCCTGGAATTCGCCATCCTGACCAATGAGATCATGCAGGGCACCTTTGATCTCAAAGTCGATGAGTACAAGCAGGTGAAAGCTCTGGAGCGGGAGAACCTGCGCGACCACATGACCGATATCGAGCTCATTCTCACCATGTTGGCCGAAGCGACGACCACCACACTGCACCGGGATCGGGATTCGCAGGGCATGGAACCGCTCAAGAAAGATGCCAAAGACGGCGGCGCGGTCGCAGGCAGGACGCGCAAGGACATCGAACGTCAGATAGGTAAGCCGGTGGTCTCCCCCGAAAACTTCAAGCGGCTGGCCGGCAAGAAGCCCAAGAAGCTCAAAGGTACGGGGGATTGACCGTGTCCAAGCGCAAAAACGCCCCAGAGCTGACCTTTCAGCAGCACATCGCGGGGTTCCTTGTCCGGGAACACAAATATGGGGTGCTCGAGCAGACCGACATCACAGACACCGAGCATTTCATCGCCGAGGACCAGCTCTGGGCCTTTCTCAACGCCACGCAGGCCGATACGCTCAAGAAACTGGCTGATGACTACGGGACCGATGCGCGGGAAGAGGTGTTTCGGGCGCTGCGCAAGGAACTTGGACACACGCCACTCTGGATGATCCTGCGCCATGGCCTGAACGTGCGCGGACTGGAATTCCGCCTCTACTACCCGAAGCCACGTTCAATGGAGAGTGCTGCCGTCAAGAAGCACGGGGAGAACCGCATTACCTTTCGCCCCCACTTCTATTTCGGCCAGACGAACCAGGAAATTGACTTCGTTTTCTTCCTCAATGGCCTGCCGATCGTGGCGCTGGAGGTGAAGCACGAGAAGAACCAGAACGTTCACGACGCCGTGGCGCAGTTCGCCGGTCGCGAACACGCCCGCAAGATCTTCCAGCATCCGTTTCTCTACCTGGCCGCTGACACCAGCGATGTGATGGCCGGAAGCGACCCGCGACGAGTTGAGAACTTCCGGTGGCATAACACCGGGCTAACCAACACCCCACAGACGGCGAACGAGTACCCGGTCGAGTTCCTGTACCGCGAGGTCTTGTCGAGGGACCAATTGCTGGAGGCGTTATCATTTTTCCTGATTCGGGTACCCAAACGGGAGGCGGAGGAGGGAAAGCCGGAACGGCCGGCTTTCACCATCCTTCCCCGGTATCACCAGAGCCGCATGGTGCGGAAGGTAGCCGACGATGCGGTGGCGCATTTCGCTGCGTCTGGCGACATCGGCCGCAAGTACCTCATCCACCATTCGGCAGGCAGCGGCAAGACGCTCTCCATCTGCTGGCTGGCGGACCGCCTGCACAGCCTGTTCAAACCAGGCACCAGCGAGAAGCTGGTGGACATCATCTTCATCTTGACCGACCGCAAGTCGCTCGACACCAACATCCGTGAGGATATCGAGAAGTTCACGCACCTGAAGGACGTGGTAGGCTTGGCCCGCAAGGCCGACGACCTGCCGCGATATCTCAAGGGGCGCAAACCCATCATTGTCACTACCCAGCAGAAGTTTGTCTGGGTGCTGGAGGAGATCGAGAAGAACCCCGATCTGAAGAACCTGCGCGTGGCGTTCCTCATCGACGAGGCACACCGATCACAGGAGGGCCGGATGGGCGTGGCCATTCGCGTGCCCTTCCGCAGTTCCGGGGACCCCGACGCTGAGGATGCGGCGGACGAGGGGAAGGACGAAGAAGAGAAAATCGCCAAGATCATCCGCGAGCATGACCGCAACCAGCTTTTCGTCGCCTTCACCGCCACGCCCGCCCCGGCCACGGTCACCTTGTTCGGTGCGCCGTTCGACGTTTACACCGAGGCTGAAGCCATCGCCGAGGGTTACATCGTGGACGTGGCGGCCAGCATCATCTCCTACAAGACGCTCTACAACCTGCACTGCCCGATCGTCCCCAAGCCGGACGAAGAGCAGCTCTACCCCAAGGGCGTTGTCTCCAAGGCACTGCAGAACGTCGCGTTTCAGGACGACGGTCTGATCCAGTACAAGTCGGAAGTGATGCTCCGCATCTTCGAGAAGGACGTGAAGCCGCTCGTCGGTGGACGCGCCAAGGCGCTGGTTGTTGCCACGTCGAGAGTGGCGGGCCTGCGCTACTTCAACATTATCAAGGAGAAGCTCAGGGAACGCGGGGCGGACTACAAGGTGCTGTACGCCTTCTCAGACTTCGTCCATCCCGAGACCAATGAAGCCATCAGCGAGCATGCCGTCAACGAACTGAAGGACGGTGAGCTGATCGAGGACCGCTTCAAGGGCGACGACTATCGACTGATGATCGTAGCCAACAAGTTCCTGACGGGCTTCGACCAGCCCCTGCTCGCCGGCATGTTTCTCGATAAGCCGGTGGTTGACCGCAACGCGGTGCAGACGGTGTCCCGCCTGAACCGTTGTCATGAAGGCAAGAAGGATGTCGTCGTAGTTGACTTCACCAACAACGCCTCGGCCATCCTTAAGGCGTTCACCAAGTACCGAAAGGGCACGCCCTTTGTGCCCGACGACCCCGACCCGGAGCTCTGCACCAGGCTGCACGCCGAGATCCTCGCGGCCGGAGTCTTCACACAGATGGACGCGCACGACTTCCTGAAGCTTGTGGCATCGGGGACGGACGCCCAGGTGCAATTCGCAGTCAATGGCCTGCGCGTGCGATTCCAGGCGAAGCTCACGTCGCCCGAGGACCGCAAGACCTTCGTATACCTGCTTGCACGGTTTGCAAAGAGCTTCCACTTCCTGACCTGCTTCTTCTCCTATCCCGACGAGGTGAAAGAATTCGTGGCATTCGCCGAGTATGTGGGCCCTCAGCTCATCAAGCAGGGCAGCGTTTCCGAATTGATGAAGCAGATCCGCCAGACCGAGGTCGTTAAGGCGGCTGTCGAATACCAGGGCGAGGTGCGGAGCGGTGGTGGCGCGGTGAAGCTACGGCCGGCCGGCGGCAAGAAGGGTGTGGCCCCGCCCCCGAAGAAGGTCTCCGTGCAGGACATGATCAATGAGATTCGGACCAGGTTCAATATCAGCGATGAGGAGGCGCTCTACATTAAGCAGGTTACTGAGCTGAAGGTGGCCGACCCGACTATCCGCAGCACCGTGCAGGCCCATCGCGCCGACTTAATTTACCTGGAAGGCGCCTACCGGGGTCAGGTGAACGGCGAGATACAAGACGTTTACAACGGGCTGGCTCGCTACGAGGAATTGGCGGACCCTAAGTACACGGACACAGGTGGTATTTTTGACATCATGGCCGTGACAGTGATTAAAACCCATCTGATGGAGGCAGCGTAACGCCGTGAGCAAGCGCATCATCGACATCCCCGAACAGGATCGCCCGCGTGAGAAACTCCTTCGCAAGGGGGCAGCAGCCCTGAGTGACCAGGAATTGCTCGCTGTGCTGCTTGGCAAAGGCACGCCGGGTATGGATGTGATGAAGCTGGCGGGCAAACTTGCGAGGATCATCGACGAGAAGGGTCTGAACGTCCGTGCCGAGGATCTCATCGAGTACGAGGGTGTGGGTGTCGCAAAGGCAACGCTGATACTCGCGGCCATCGAGTTCACCCGACGGCGCATCAAGCCGGAGGGAGCGAAGATCGAGACCCCGGCCGGCCTGCTGCCCCATGTGCGGCACTACGCGGACCGCAAACAAGAGCACTTCCTGTGCGCCAGCATTAATGGGGCAAACGAGATTCTGAACATACGGGTCGTATCCATTGGGCTGATTGACCGGACGCCGGTTCATCCGCGCGAAGTGTTCGCGGACGCGCTGTCGGATCGTGCTTCGGCGATCATAGTTGCCCACAATCACCCCACGGGCAGCTTGGAGCCATCAGCATCCGACGTTGAGATCACCAATCAGCTCAAGGCCGCAGGCTCCGTCGTCGGTATTGCGCTGCTGGACCACATCATATTCAACCGGAGCGGGTACTTCAGTTTTCTGGAATCGGGACGCCTGTAGCCTATGGACGCTGCAAACCGAGGGTTACCTCCTATCAGTGGAGACGACATCGAGCCAGGCGCCTAACAACAGCATACCTTTAGGCCGTGAATTTCAAGCTTCTCCTGATGAAGAAGTGGGGAGCAGACTTCTTGGGGAGGTGACCGGGAAGACGAGGTTGGTATGATCTGTTTACGTGAAGAACTGAAATAATGAATTGTATTATTTTGGTTCTTATGGATAATCTAAAATAACAGCCGGGGTTATTAATTTCAGAAATCACCGGCGGTAAGCGGGGCAAGATGTATCTGTTTGCTGCCTATTTACAGTTGTTCAAATAACAGAGGGAAATCCACGCGATGCGGTGATATGAACCACATAAGATTTCGATTACGCATATTTCTTATCCTTCTATTGGGCATTGTGCTGTTGGGAACCGCCGGCTTCATGGCCATTGAGGGGCTTTCTCTGCCAGATGCCTTTTACTTCACAATGGTCACGATAACCACGGTGGGTTATGGAGATATCCACCCCGCCACGCAGACAGGCAAGATGCTGACCATCCTTCTCATTGTAATGGGCGTTGGAACATTCCTCGGAGTAGTGGCAAACGCCACGGAGTTGTTGCTGAACAAGCGGGAAAAACAGGTCAGAATGGAAAAGTTGAACATGGTGATCGGACTGTTTTTCAGCGAGGTCGGAACCGGCCTGCTGGCTTCTTTTTCCCGGTCCGATCCCAACCTGGAAATCCTGCAAAGGGAGCTTATCATAAGGAGCGATTGGTCTGACAGGGACTTCTTCGGCCTCGAAAAGCGCGTTGAGAAATACGACTATATGGTTGATATCACAAAAACGGACCTGGAAGGTTTGCGGGGTTTCCTCGAAGCAAAAAGCGTTCTTCTGCTGCGATTGCTGGAAAATCCGGTGCTGTTGGAACATGAGATATTCACTGAACTCCTCAGGGCCGTCTTCCATTTGAAAGAAGAGTTGGCAAGCCGAAAGGACCTGAGCCGGTTACCGGATACTGACTATGCTCATCTCGCCGGTGACATAAAGAGGGCCTATAGCCTTTTAGGCCGTCAGTGGGTGTACTACATGAAACATCTAAAAACCAACTACCCTTATCTCTTTTCTCTGGCCATGAGAACCAATCCCTTTGACAAAGACGCGTCACCCATAGTGAGATAGGAGGCTTGTTCTTCGAGCGGAGGGCCATGTCACGCGTTGCCCCAGTTGATTATGCCTGATCTTTACCCCAAAAAGTGGACACCAAGTTGTTTCGGCGCATTCCGAAAAAAATGCGGCAAACCTTGGATGTTTTGCCTCAGACGGAAATGGACCCCTATGCCGTTTGGCAGCGTGGGACAAACGAAAATACAAATAGTCCTATTCGTCAGTACCGTCCAAAAGGAACAGATTTTAGAAAGATCACTGAAGAATATCTTGCATTTGCATTAAAAAAGCTTAATCATAGACCAAGAAAGCGCCTCAACTACCGGTCTCCACTTGAAGCGTTCTGGCAGACATCAGGCGGTGCACTTACAATTTGAACATGCATAGCAAGCGAATACGATGCATTTTACCTTGCATACGGAGATTCCCCGCAGCTTGCTGCGGGGAGCTTCAATTCACCTCCCCTACGGTCCTTACCAATTGTATGGATTGACAGAGAGGGAGATTGCGATTGTGGAGGGGAAGGCGTAAAATAAGTACGATTTTACTAAGGGAGTAAGTTATGAGAACAAAAGGAGCAACAGCAGAAGTTTTTTTGGCAGCATTCAAAACTTTGCCGCGAAAAGAGCAAGATATTTTTCTGTCATCCATATTAAAGGACAAAAAACTCCGCGAGGATCTTATAGATATAGCCATAGCAGAAAGTAGGGTAAAAGGCCAGAGCAGACCATTCAGAGACTTTTTAAAAGAGCATGACAATTAAATGGATAAATATTCTATTGAGATTATCTCAAAGGTAGAAAAGGAATTTTTGAAACTGCCCGAACCGGTGAGACTAAAAATTCGCAAACGGATACTTTCACTACCCTCTTAAACCAAATCCTCGCTGCTGACCAAAAACCCCTCCTCCATACGCCCTTTGATAAGGGCGGAGATTGTGGAGGGAATGCGATAATTATGGAGATTATAAACAGTTAGAACACATTAAAACAAGAATTACCGGGCAGCATAAATACAAATTACATTTTACATAAGGGAGCAGAGAACATGAAAAATGCAGAGATGAAAGTTGAAGGGAATATCCTGACCATTACAGTGGATTTATCCAAAGAATTCGGCCCGTCATCCTCGGGCAAGACCATCATTATCGCTTCCACGGAAGGGAACATCAGCGTCCCCGGCGCTGAGGACAAGAAGGTGGGCTTGAACGTTTACCGCAGGAAGTAAGAGTCAGAAATTTCGGTTATACGTAACGTCATAAATAATTGCGTATAAATCGTCATCTCCGCTTGCCTGCGGCGGATAAACTTCAGCGGGAATCCGGAATCATAACCAAAGACCTTTATAATGCCTGCTTTCGCTATAAGTGAAGAGAAGAATAAGTGGCTAACGGAGACTATGGAGGCCCTCGGTATCCAGGAAAAGGATATCGAGGAGAAATTCATCCGGTCATCAGGAAAAGGCGGGCAAAAGGTGAACAAGACCTCCACCTGTGTCTATTTGAAACACCTGCCTACCGGAATAGAGGTAAAATGCATGAAGGACCGGAGCCAGTCTATTAACCGGTTCCTGGCCCGGCGTGAGCTTGCAGAGCGGATCGCGGCGCTATCAGGCCAAGTGACCGGCCGCGGCCTTGCGCAGGAGAGAATAAGGAAGCAAAAGGCAAGGAAGAGAAAAAGAACAAAAAGTAAGTACGGCATCAATCCTGAGTCCTCATGATAAGCAGAGAAGCGCTTCAGATCCTGGAATTCGACAAAATCCTGGATACAATTTTCGGCTTTTCCCATAGTGATGCCTCGCGGCAGGCTGTTTTGGATATTTCCCCACTAAGTAACCGGGGCGATATAGAAGAAAGATTCGGGCAGGTCAAGGAGATTCGGGGGCTGGCCCAGGCAGGTACTCCACTCAGGTTATCTCATTTTCAGGACATATCCCAGGCCCTTGAACAGGCAAGGCTTGAGGGCGCTGTCCTTGATCCCGGCGAACTTATAGCCTTTGTGCCTGTTCTGCGGATAATTTCTGAGATATCCGCGCAGATTGCAGAGGAAGGTCCCCTTCCCGGGCTGGCTAGCCTAGCCGGCCATTTAACCGGATTCCCCGATATACTCGCCGCTATCGGGAGGTCTATCGATGGCGAAGGGAATATCCTGGACAGCGCGAGCCCGACCCTTTCTCATCTGCGAAGCCGAATAAGAGGCATGGAGGCAAAGATAAGAAAGAGATTGGAGGAGGCAGTAAAGGACCGGAGTGTGACCCCCTTTTTACAAGATGACTTTATTACTCAGAGGGCCGGCCGGTGGGTTATCCCGGTGAGAATGGATGCCAAAGGTCAGGTGCCGGGCGTGGTCCATGATGTCTCAAGATCAGGCGAGACGGCCTTTACAGAGCCATTAGAGATAATCGGAATTGCCAACGAGCTGGAGAATCTTGTCGCCGAGGCCAAGGCAGAAGAAATTCGCATCTTAAAAGTTATCTGCAAGATGATAAGAGAAGAAGCGGACGAAATTAAGGCGCAGTACAAGACCATCGTTTATCTCGATGTCCTGGATAGTATCGCCCGGTTTGCTGATTACCTGCAAATGGAAACGCCCCGGATAACCGGTTCATCTGAAATTAAACTGGTGAGGGCAAGACACCCGCTCCTTATGCTGTCACAGAAAGAAAGAGGCATAGAGGAGGTGGTGCCCCTTGATCTCAGCCTCGATGGCGATCATACCGTGATGGTCATAACCGGCCCCAATGCCGGAGGCAAGACCGTCGCCATCAAGACGCTGGGGCTGCTCCTCCTCATGGCCTTATCCGGCATTCCTGTGCCGGCTGATTCCTCATCCACCCTTCCCCAGGTCAGCCGGCTACTCGTTGATATAGGAGATGAACAATCCATAGAAAGCAGCCTGTCCACCTTTTCCGCTCATGTCTCTCATATCGCAGAGATACTCAAAGAGGCCGATGCAAAGACGGTCATCTTGTTAGATGAGATGGGCACCGGGACGGACCCGGTGGAGGGAGCGGCTATTTCCTGTGCTGTTTTAAAAGAGCTAAAAGGCAAAGGCGCCCTTGTTTTCGCTACTACACACCTCATGGACATAGTGGGTTTTGTCCATAGGACAGCGGGGATGGTAAATGCCTCTATGGAATTCGATCACGCCACGCTGAGTCCTTTATACAGGTTGAAGGTGGGAGAGCCAGGTCAGTCCCATGCCCTCGAGATAGCCAGGAGATATGGTCTCCCCGCGCACGTCCTTGATTTCGCGAAAAATGTGCTGGGCAATGTGAACGTGGAATTCCACAAGCTTCTTACAGAGTTGAAGGAGAAAAGGGCCGCGCATGAAGAGGGACTTAATGAGCTACAGCGGCAAAGGGCAGAGGCTAAAGAAAAAGAGAAGCTTTTAAATGAAAGACTGACCGAGGCAGAAAAGCTAAAGGCAGAGATAATGGAAAAGGCATACCGGGAGGCCAAAGATATTATTTCGGAGACAAAGAGGCAGATCTATGCCGTCCTGGAAGAGGCGAAAAAGCAGAAGAAGGGCCGCGAGGCCGTGAAGAGGGTTGTAAGGATACAGCAGGAGGTCGAAGAGAAGCTGCGGGAATTCGATAAAGAGCCTTCCTTATCGATCGGTGAGATAAAGGAAGGAGACACCGTATTTATCAGGTCCGTGGGCTATGATGCCACGGTGATGAGAGTTGACCGAAGTCATAACCGGGTGCGGGTGAAGGCCGGAAAGATGGAATGGGAGGTACCGGTTTCGGACATTGTCGCTGAAAAAGGAAAGGTCCCGGAAGTAAGGGCTGCTTCTGATAAAAAAGCAGGAACACTAGAGACGGTTCCAGATATGTTGAACTTGATCGGTTTGAGGGTTGACGAGGCCCTATCCGGACTGGAGCCTTTTCTCAATCATGCTTCCCTGGCGGAACGCAGAGAGGTAACCATTATTCATGGACTGGGGACAGGTATACTGCGGAAAGCCGTGCGTGAATATCTCACCGGTCATCCCCTGGTTGAGCAATTCAGGAGTGGGGAGTTGTCCGAGGGAGGGGATGGGGTGACGATAGCGATGCTGAGGTGATATCGGGATATTATTCGGAATGTGTTCACAAAGGGGTGAGAATCAGAGAAATGTTATTTCTCCTCCGATACCTCCCCGCATATAAGACGGCGTAAAAAGTCCGCCTTTTTGGGGGATAAATCGAATCTGACACAGGCCTCTTCCAGTAAGACGTGTAACGGGATGTCCTTCTTTTCCAGCCGGCATTCGGATATCCACTTCACTGCGTTGCGGATATCTTCTCCTTCCGGCATTATATCGCCAGCATCGGTCATTTTACGCGCTCCATAATAACTAGTGCTCATCCGAAAATTTTAGGTTGCGGATGGGAACTAGCTAAATTATTTTTCTACAATTATACCTTTCTTTTTCATTTCCATCAAAAAAGATTCTATATCGCCGCCGCCGCATCCTTCCAGCTCAAACTCGTCCGTTATATTATCCATAAAAAGTACGGATAAGCGATTCTTGCCGATCAGGGAGATTTTTCGGATGTGCTGCGCGTCCAGCCACAGGTCTACCTTTTCCCTGAAATCCCCAAGATTACATTTTTCCCTGCCCATGGGAGCCTCCCTATTGTTGTGTGCCGGGTAGAGAAATTCACGTCTTTCAAAAGCGAAAAGCGGCACAAACTCTCCCGCCGTGCCGCTTTCCACACCCTCAGATCAGATATATTCCTTATTTTTTCTCTTTCTTCTTGGCGGGCTTTTCTTCCTTCTTGGCGGTTGCTTTCGGTTTTGGCTTGGCGTGGGCCTTACAGGTTTTACACATGGTGCCATCCCCCTTTAGGCATTATTTTAAAAAATGTTATCAGCAACCACAAGATAAGTCAATAATTTTTGATAGTAATGTAGGGGTAATTTTATTCCAAAAGACACATGAAAGTGCTATAAAATGATATATCCGTTCACCGTTATCGGTTCACCGTTGTCCGTGAAAAGCACAAAAACGCCTTTTTCGGTGAACGGATGCGTATTCCTGCGAAGCTTGTCCCTGACTCCGATCAGGGAGCAGGAATCCAGAAACTAAAAGACTGGATTCCGTGTCAAGCACGGAATGACAGATAAGAGGGTACTTACAGATGAAAAAAGTCCGTGTTGTTTTTGTTCTGGCAGCCGGGATTGCTATCGCCCTGGCCGCCATTATTCTGTACTCCAATAACAAAGAAGACGGGAAATTCATCAAGCTCTCCGGCAACATAGAGGCTACAGAGGTGGCCATAAGCTTCAAGATTCCGGGAAGGCTCATAGAGAGGAGGTTTGATGAGGGTCAATGGGTCGAAAAAGGTGAGGTCATAGCCCGCCTGGATGACGCTGACCTTAAACATCAGGTGAATTTGGCCAGAGCCAATTTGGCCGCGGCTCAGGCCAGGTTAAAGGAGCTGCTGGCAGGTTCGAGGGTGCAGGAAATCAGGCAGGCCGGTGCCGCATTGAAGCAGGCCGAGGCCGAGATGCAAAACAAAGAGCAGGATTTAAACCGGGTGTTGCCACTGTACGAAGCCGGGATTGCATCTAAAAAGACACGGGATGACGCAGCGACGGCCTATAAAATAGCTCAGGAGGCCTATCAACGGGCTGGAGAAAACTACGCATTGGTAAAAGAGGGGCCCCGTAAGGAGGACATAGAGGCCGCCCGTGCCCAGGCAGCATCGGTGGAGGCCTCTTTGAAACTTGCCGAGACCAACTTAAGTTATGCCGCTGTGTATGCCCCCATCCCAGGGGTAGTGCTTTCCAAGGCGGCGGAGCCGGGCGAAGTCTTATCTTCAGGCAGGCCTGTTCTTACGCTCGGAGACATAGACCATGTCTGGCTCCGGGCCTATATTGATGAAAAAGACCTGGGTAAGGTGAAATGGGGGCAAGAGGCCCTGGTGACTACAGATTCTTATCCCGCAAGGGTCTATAAGGGCAGGGTATCTTTTATCTCATCTCAGGCCGAATTCACTCCCAAGACTGTCCAGACAGAGAAAGAGCGGGTAACGCTTGTTTACCGGATTAAAGTAGATATGGACAACAAGGCCCGGGAACTAAAACCCGGCATGATTGCAGATTGCCGGATAAAAGCAGGGCCTTAAATTAACTAGTTTTCATCCGGAAACCCAAAAATTCCGGATGAGCCGTCAGCACTCAGCTATCAGCGTTCAGCTTATTAATGCCATGTTTGCCATTGATGTCCAAAATCTGACGAAGAATTTCAGAGACGTTACGGCCGTGGATAATCTCACCCTTCAGGTCAAGGAAGGAGAGATATACGGCCTGGTCGGACCGGATGGCGCCGGCAAGACCACCACACTGCGGCTCCTTTCCGGTGTCCTCAAACCGGATAAAGGGGAAGGGACAGTAACCGGTTTCAGGCTTTTTCACGACCGGGAAAAGATCAAGGAAAACATATCCTACATGCCTCAGCGTTTTGCCCTTTATACTGATCTGACCGTGGAAGAAAATATCCGTTTCTATGCGGATGTCTTTGAGGTTCCGGGCAAGTTGTGGCGTGAGCGCGCCGAACGCTGGCTGAAAATGTCCAACCTTTTTGATTTTAAAAATCGCCTTGTGCAAAACCTCTCGGGCGGCATGAAGCAGAAGGTGGCCCTTATCTGTGCGCTCATCCATACGCCGAAAGCGCTCCTTCTGGATGAACCAACCAATGGCGTGGACCCCGTGTCACGGCGCGACTTCTGGGGTATCCTTTACGGGCTGCTTAAGGAGAGGGTGACGATCCTGGTCTCGACTGCCTACCTGGATGAGGCGGAACGATGTAACCGCATAGGACTTCTCTACCATGGGCGGATGCTCCTGGAGGGGGATCCGGCCGCCGTAAAGAGCCGGTTTCCCGGACAGGTAGCTGAGATTGTCTGTGGGGAACGCGAGCGGGTCAAATCTCTACTCCGGGAACTGGAGGGCGTTCAGGACGTTATCGTGAGCGGCGACCGCATACACGTCCACCTCGATGATTTTAAAAGACGGGAACCTGTGATGAGAGAAAGATTAAAAGGGGCCGGCATACGGGCAGAGTGTTTTACCCCTGTGTCCCCTTCTTTAGAGGACGTTTTCATGTCCCTGGTGCAACGAGAACAGAAGAAGGGCGAGGCAGGATGACTCCGGAATACTCGGTAAGCGTAAGTGAACTCGTAAAACAATTTGGGGATTTCACCGCCGTCGATCGGGTGAGCTTTAATGTAAGAAAGGGTGAGATATTCGGCTTTCTGGGTCCAAACGGCGCGGGGAAATCGACTACCATACGCATGCTTTGTGGCCTGATCAGCCCCACAGGTGGACAGGGGATGGTCGGAGGATTTGATATCGTCAGGGAATCCCAAAAGATTAAAGAGCACATCGGCTATATGTCTCAGAAGTTTTCTCTCTACGATGACCTTAGGGTTGGAGAAAATATTGCATTTTTCGGCGGGGTATATGGGCTCTCCGGTCAAAAAATGAAGGAACGCACAGATTTCATTTTGGATTTTGTTGGCCTATCGGAAAAGAGGGGGAGCGTCACCGCTACACTCGCCACCGGATGGAAGCAGCGATTGGCCCTGGGTTGCGCCATACTCCATGAGCCGGCGATTGTATTTCTGGATGAACCTACATCCGGTGTCGATCCCCTCTCCCGGCGCCGTTTCTGGGATCTTATCTATCTCATGGCCTCTCAGGGGGTCACGGTCTTTGTCACTACCCATTACATGGATGAGGCCGAGTACTGCGATCATCTGGCCTTAATATATCGCGGCCGGCTTATTGCTCTCGGCAGTCCGCAGGAGCTCAAACGCCGGCATATGAAGGAATCGATCCTGGAGGTCACCTGTCATCCCTTGGTGGAGGCCCTGGCGGCGCTTCAAAGTGGGTCTCCTCCATTTGATACCGCCATATTTGGAAACACGCTTCACGTGAAAGTACAAGAGCCGGTCTCCGGGCAAGTTGCCATCCGGGAAAGGCTGGCCGGTAATGTAATAGAGGTCCGGAATATACGGGCCATAGTCCCTTCTCTGGAAGATGTCTTTGTTACCCTTATCGAACAGGAAGACGCAAAGGAATCCAGTCGTGTTCAGGCCTAAACGTCTTTACGCCATTACCCTGAAAGAATTTATCCAGATATACCGTGATCCCCGCAGCCTGGCTATGGTTATATTACTGCCTGTTCTGCTCATTGTCCTCTTCGGGTATGCGGTGACCTTTGACATTAAACACGTTCCTATGGCTGTTTTTGATCAGGATCGAACTCAGAGGAGCCGCGATTTCATACAACTCTTTGCCAACTCCCGGTATTTTTCCGTACACAGCTACCGGGATAACTATCCGGAAATCATCGGGGATATGGACGCCGGTCGTATTAAATTCGGCCTCGTCATCCCGGCCAGGTTTTCACGGGCATTATCTGCCGGCCAGGCAGTCCCGGTTCAAGTACTCCTGGATGGAAGCGACCCCAACACGGCCAATATCGTCCTGAGCTATGTCAACGGGATTACCGAGATATTCAACGGCACAATCCGGAGGGACAAAATTCCCGTCACTGCCCGGGTGCGCGTCTGGTTTAACGAAGAGATGGAGAGCAAGAATTCTATAGTCCCGGGCCTGATTGCGGTCATTATGACCGTGATCGGGGCGCTTTTGACTTCCCTTACGGTGGCCCGTGAGTGGGAGAGGGGCACTATGGAAGGTCTCATCTCGACCCCGGTAAAAAAGCTGGAGCTTATCCTGGGAAAACTCATCCCGTATTTCGTCCTGGGCATGGTGGATATGTTTATTGCCGTAGCCTCCAGCCGATTGATTTTTGATGTGCCTCTGCGCGGCAGTTTCGCGGTGCTGGTATTTATCTCCGGTATATTCATGATAGGTTCCATTGCCTTTGGCTTCTTCTTGTCGGTCATCGCCAAAAATCAACACATGGCCAATCAACTAGCCATATTTACCACGTTTCTGCCCGCCTTCCTGTTATCAGGTTTTCTCTTTCCTATTATGAATATGCCTGCTCTATTACAGATTATCACCCACGTTATTCCGGCCCGGCACTTTGTTGCGGCTCTGAGGGCCATCTATCTCAAGGGGCTTGGGTTAGACTTGTTATGGATGCAGACCGTAATCCTGGCCATAATCGGCCTGGTCGGTATAGCCGCGGCATATATGAAGTTCAAAAAATTTCTGGAGTAAGTACACCTTGTTCAACCGCATACGCACCATCATTATAAAAGAGTTCATTCAGTTTTTGCGGGACAAGCGTATGCGCTTCACCCTCCTGGTCCCGCCTATCATGCAGCTAATAGTTTTTGGTTATGCGGCCAATTTTGACCTAAAGCATATCCCCACGGCAGTTGTGGATTATGATCAGAGCGTGGAGAGCCGGGAGATACTCTCCCGATTTGATAGCACGGCCTATTTTGACATAAAACACAGGGTGAGGACTATGCCGGAGCTTAAAGGGCTTATAGATCGAAGCAGCGTCATCCTGGGTATAGTCATTCCGGCCGGGTATGCCAATGACGTGCGGAGCGGGAACCCCACCAGTATCCAGGCGCTTCTGGATGGTACGGATTCGAATAGCACAATGGTCATTGTCGGCTACTTAAACCGGATATTGGGTGCCTATAACCGTGCGCTTTCTGCCAAATTAGTCGCAGAATATGGCGAGGTCACGGTTGAGCCGCGTACCTGGTATAATCCGAACCTGGAAAGTCGGGTCTTTTTCGTCCCCGGAGTTATTGCCCTGGTGGTTTTCATAGTCACCATGATACTTACCGCCATGGCTATTGTAAAAGAATACGAGATCGGCACCATAGAACAGATCCTCGTGACGCCGATACGGCCAATTGAGCTTATCCTGGGAAAACTATGCCCATTTGCGGTTGTCGGCATTATCGATGTCATTTTGATCAGCGTAGTTGGCCGCTTATTGTTCCAGGTTCACATAGTCGGCAACCCTCTGGTGCTCTTTCTCGGCGCTATAATGTTTCTCTTAAGTTCTTTAGGATTTGGCCTTTTCCTTTCCACGGTGTCGCGTACCCAGCAGCAGGCCCTTATGGCCAGTTTCTTATTCATTAACCCGGCCGTCATGCTCTCCGGCTTCGGCTTCCCCATTGAGAATATGCCTCAGTGGGTGCAATACCTGACCTATCTGAATCCGCTGCGCTACTTTGTGGCGGTTATCCGTGGGGTATATCTAAAAGGCGTTGGACTTGACATCCTCTGGCCTCAACTGCTGGCTATGGCCGTGATAGGCATATCCACGATCGGCATAAGCGTCTTACGATTTAAGCAGAAACTCGAATAGGGAAGATCACAGTCCAGGATTTAGTCCCGGCCTCCCCAGATATCCCCCTTCCTGGCATTAGGAACCCCTAGTCTCTTCGCTTCACGGCTTGCGCAAGCGACCCTTTCGGGGTTCGCAGGTGGGGAATACCTGCCCCTTCCAGCTCGTCCTCGATCCGCCTAAGGCGGACTGCTCCAACAAGTTTCGCTCAGAAACATAGGGGTTCCCTAAGACTCAGGGAGGCTTTGTTTAACTTTAACCTTTGCAATGGATCCCTTAAAGGGTATACTATCAGTTTTTAATTTCGCCGTGCTTTGATCTTGAGGAAGGAAAGAGGAAAGTAAACAGATGAAGAGATATGCAAAAAATGAAAAGCTAAGAAATATTGCCATCATCGCCCATGTTGACCACGGAAAGACCACGCTTGTTGACACTATGTTCAGACAGAGCGGATTGTTCAGGGTAGGGCAGGAAGTGGACGAAAGAATAATGGACAGCATGGACCTGGAACGGGAAAGAGGCATCACCATTGCCGCGAAAAACTGCGCCGTAGTCTGGAAAGGTACAAAAATAAACATCATAGACACCCCTGGACATGCGGATTTCGGGGGTGAAGTAGAACGGGCGCTCAGCATGGCTGACGGCGCGCTTCTCCTGGTGGACGCTTCGGAAGGCCCTCTCCCCCAGACGCGTTTCGTCCTGAAAAAAACGTTCGAGGCAGGTCTGAAGATTATCGTGATGATAAACAAGATCGACCGCAAAGATGCGCGTCCTGACGAAGTCTTGAACGAGATATACGACCTGTTTATAGACCTTGGCGCTACGGAAGAACAGCTTGACTTCCCTTTGCTGTATGCCATAGGCCGTGAGGGCATTGCACAGAAGGCTCTGGAGGAAAAAGGTGAGAACCTCCATGTACTTTTTGACACCATTCTGGAGGAGATACCGGCGCCTTCCTATGACCCGGAAGAAGCATTCCAGATGCTGGTTGCAGACCTGGGTTATTCCGATTATCTCGGCCGTCTGGCTATAGGCAGGGTTTTCAATGGCAAGGCGAAATACAACGACAGCCTGGTTTGTATTGATGAGCAAGGCAAACAGCTCCCGCTCAAGATTTCAAAACTACAGATCTACGAAGGAATGAACCTCAGAGAGGTTGATTTTGTGGAGCCCGGCGATATTGTTGTCCTCTCAGGACTGGAATCCGTCAATATAGGCGACACCATCTGCACGAAAGATTCCCCAAAGCCGCTGAAACGGATAACGGTTGACGAGCCTACCGTTTCCATGAAATTCACCATAAACAACTCGCCATTTGGAGGGAAAGAAGGCAAGTTCGTACAATCCAGCAAGATATGGGAGCGCCTCGGGAAGGAGATGCAGAAAAACGTGGCCATAAAGGTAGAAGAAGCCGCGGACAAAGAGAGTTTCATTGTCAAGGGCAGAGGCGAGTTTCAGATGGCTATACTCATCGAGACCATGCGAAGAGAAGGATTTGAGCTTTGTGTAGGCCGTCCCGAAGTCATTTACAAATACAAGGATGGAAAAAGGCATGAGCCTATAGAACAACTTTTTATTGACTGTAGTGAGAATTTTCTGGGGATTGTGACGGAAAAGCTTTCTATCCGGAAAGGCAAGATGACAAACCTTGTCAATAACGGCAGGGGCCGGGTAAGGATAGAATTCAGCATTCCTTCACGGGCGCTTATAGGCTACCGGGACGAATTCCTTACCGATACCAAAGGTACGGGCATCATGAACTCGTATTTTATAGGCTATGAGGAATACCGGGGCGATTTCCCCGCGCGCTCTACCGGTTCCATGGTGGCCGACAGGCAAGGAAAGTCTGTAGCTTACGCCCTTTTTAACCTTGAGCCGAGGGGGCAGCTTTTTATTCCACCAGGTGAGGCCGTTTATGAGGGCATGGTGGTCGGCGAGCATAACCGGGAGAATGACATCGACGTAAATCCCTGCAAAGAAAAAAAGCTATCCAACATGCGCGCGTCAGGGAGAGACGAAAATGTAATCCTCACACCGGCCAGACTGATGACGCTCGAAAGCGCGATACATTTTATCGGCGAAGACGAACTGGTCGAGGTCACCCCTCTATCCATACGGCTGCGAAAGGCCGTGCTCACCGCCCAGCAGAGACATACGATGAGGGCATCGAAGAAAAAGGAGAACGGCAGATAGAGGAGTTAACGCCGTTCTCTTATATCTCTGGATTCTTACAAAATGGCGGTGGGAGGGAAGAGTTTGACAGAAAGGGTGAGGGGGCAATAAGCGACAGTTTTCAAAAGGGGATTATGGGGTCAAACCCCAATGGTTCAAAAGCAGAGGCGGTTTTTAGGAGGCTTTTCTCCGCTTACTTACTGTTTAATGTATCCAAGACTTCTCTTACCTTTTGTGAAAATTGCTCCATATTGAATGGCTTCTGGATAAAACCACTACAACCGCGTTCCAATATCTCGGTCGCCTGGCCGTTCATGCTATATCCGCTGGCCAGCAGGCATTTTACATTGGGATTGATCTCCTTCAAGCGATCATAGACTGCACCACCACCCATGCCCGGCATAATCATGTCGAGGACAACTACATCAATGGTATCCTTATGCTTTGCATAAATTTCCAAGGCGTCGTGTCCGCTTGTGGCCGATAAAACCTGGTAGCCCAGTGTCTGCAATATCTCCCGGCTGATATCGATAACCATATCTTCATCATCAACAAGAAGGACTGTTTCGTTACCGCTCAGCAGCGTTTCAGATGCCTTTTGTTTTTTTACTATCTTCTTTTCCGAGGCGGGCAGGTAAATAGCAAAAGTGGTTCCGTGACCTATTTCGCTATAAACATTTATGATGCCGCCATGATTTTTGATGATTCCGTAGGTAGAGGCAAGGCCCAAACCAGTTCCCCTTCCTATCTCTTTGGTGGTAAAGAATGGCTCAAATATCCTTTGTTGAGTTACCTTATCCATACCAACTCCAGTATCGGTAACCGAAATTTTGACATACCGGCCCGACTTGACATTGAAGGGCTGGACATAGCTCTCATCAAGTATAACGTTTTCAGTTTGGAGATATAAATCTCCACCTTCAGGCATGGCCTGCCAGGCATTCACATAAAGATTCAGCATTACCTGTTCAATTTGACTCGCATCTACCTCAGTTGTCCAGATGCCTTCCCGGAGTTTTCTGTGAATTCTTATCTCTTTTTGGGTACGGCCGAACATCCCGGAACTCTTATCGATCAATTCATTGAGATCAGTAGGGTTAACCTCATATTTTCCGCGTCTG
The DNA here is from genome assembly GCA_031082315.1 of Thermodesulfobacteriota bacterium. NCBI lineage: Bacteria > Pseudomonadati > Thermodesulfobacteriota > Thermodesulfobacteriota bacterium. Next base: position 100,721 of record JAVHLC010000001.1, on the reverse strand, counting down.
GCAAAGCCTAGAAGCTGTTTGGTCAGATGGGCTCCCCTTTGAACTATGTCCTCTAGTTCCTTGAGGTATTCGAAATGGGAGTGATCGGTATGCATGAGCATCAGCGAAACACGCCCTTGAAGTCCCGTAAGCAAGTTATTGAAATCATGGGCAATGCCACCTGCAAGAGTACCAATGGCCTCCATCTTTTGGGCCTGAAGTAGTTGGGCCTCGATTTTCCTTTTTTCTTCCTCGATCCGTTTTCTCTCGGCAATATCGACATTTACTTCAGCAACCAGCCATTCTCCCTTATCATCCTGGAACGGTATGGTAGTAACCTGTATTGGCCTATCACCTTCCTTAACCAGGATTTCTTCAGTGACGGTAATGGCCTTTGTTTCCAAGGCCCTGGGAATTCCACAGCCAGGGCATATCTCGCTTCGTCCCATAAAGTATTCATAACACTTTCTTCCGGTGGGATCGCCGTATAGCTTTTTCCATTCCGGATCGATGTATCGGATGTTGAATTGTGAATCAATAATATCGAGGCCGGTTTTTGTGGCCCCAAGGATGAACTCCATTTGTTGTTTGAGTATCTTGATATCCCTTTCAGCCTGTTTACGGTCCGTGATATCGCGTAGAAATTCTACCACCGCCCTGGGACGGCCATCCTCATAACGCGCAGCCACACTCGCCGTACCCCAGAAGACCCGCTGTTTTCCATCCGGCCCGACGATTTCCGTCTCAAATTCGTGGACGTCGCCGTCCTTAAAACATTCCTTCACGATGCACGATACACAATTTTCGTTGCTTCTATGGTAAGCAGTATAGCACTTCTCACCAACCAGATCCGTGCGGCAGAAATTAGCTGCAAGGTCGTTTGTCCATATGATATTAAAATGTTCGTCCACCATGATCATGAGATCGGTTATCGAATCGACGAGTCCCGCCAGTTTTTCCTCACTCTCTCTCAGGGCCTTTTCGGCCTTCATTTTTCCCGTAACATTCCGCGCTATCTCAATGAGTCCAACCACTTCACCGGATTCATTCTTGAGTGGTATCCCATAATCTTCCCAGTAGGATTCTCCTACAACGTTCATAGCCGGCTGATACTTGATGCCGTGCTCAATCTGCCCGCTTTCCAAGGCCCTTTTGCATGGACAATCAGGGCAGGGAGTGTCGGAGTTTTGATAAACTTTATGACAGGTATGTCCTGTGAGATTCTCTGGTTTTTCATTAAGTATGGCCCCGGCCGTCTTATTTGCCCAAACTATCCGCATCTCCTTATCAATCTGCACAATCATATCAACTGAAGCGTCCAGAATAGCCTGTTTTTGTCTTTCGCTCTCCCGCAGGGCTGCCTCTGTCTTTTTCCGTTCGGTGATGTCTTTAAAGTCCTCAACTATACCAACTAGTTTTCCACCGGGAGTCCGAACCGGAGTTGCCGTCAAAATACACGGTACTGTGGTACCATCACTTCGCTTTTTTTCAACATCACATTCGACGCGCCCTTCGCCCTGGGAAATACGGGTCAGTGGACAAGCAGGAGAATGACACAGAGGGCCGCGAAACACCTCATAGCACTTTCTACCTATTGCTTCATCCTTGCCTATGCCTGATAGAGCCGAGAATGTGTCGTTAACCCGAAGTATATTGAAGTCGTTATCAACCAGGCGCATCCCGTCAGCCGCAGTATCAAGAACCTGATTGAGTTCTGCGTATGCCTGTCTGGTTGCCTCCTCGGCCCGCCTGCGAACATTGATGATAGAGTCAGCATAAATGCTGAACGCAATGAACATGAGCACTACTATTGAGCGCATCCAGGCTTCGTGTGTTTCCGGGCTAAGTATCTGTTGAAAAAAGGTGCCGTCCTGGAAGATATAAACATGCATAGCCGCCTCAATAATCCAAAAGATTGCGCTAAGCACGATTCCTATCAGTATCACCTTGTTATGTGCTAGATGTATCTTGTTGATCATCGTTTTTCTCTTGTTATGGATATACGTTTTAAATACGAGTCGGAGAATACAACCCCTCTTTTAAATCTTCGGCACGTTTATTCCCGTTATTTAAGCTCCAGCCATCTTTAGTTTTCAAATTGAAGCTCCCCGCAGTCCGCCTGGGCGGACGGGGAATCTCCGTATGCAAGGTAAAATGCATCATATTCGCTCGCTATGCATGTTCAAAAGCGCGAGAAATAATCCGCGTAAATGTTATCGCCTGCCAGGTGGATGATAACATATTAAGAACACCGTGCATAGTGGGCGAGCCTCTTTACAGCCTCCATCTTTTCCGTTCTTCCCACTTTCGATTGTGAGATTGCTTTCTGAAGTACTTCAATAGATCGATCATAAATTTTTCTATCCACCGGATAGGGATGGCCGTCTTTGCCGCCGTGGGCGAAGCTATAACGGGCCGGGTCACGGAAACTGGGTTTTACCCCATAGACCAGTTCGGCTATGAGGCTAAGGGCCCGTATGGTTTTGGCGCCGACTCCGGGCATCCCTAAAAGTACGGAAAACTCTTCCGGCTGGCGGTCATGGGTTTTGAGGAGGACCTGACCCACCCGATCCGGATTTATGTCACCTCCCTGTATCTCATGGCGGGGAGGTAGAGAGAGCGTCTGAATCTTCTTTAATTCCCGAACTAAAGTATCAGGTTTTTCTCTGGATAAGGCAGTTACGGTTTCCCTTGCGATCCGGCTTTCCTGGGCCACCATATTAAAGACAGGCTTCTTCTGATCGCAGCAAATAGCGGCATGCGGTTCACAGACGAAGTCCTTTACCCCTTCGCCGAGCCAGTGATATCTACGCGCATAATGGGTACTCTCGTTCATGCCCTGCTGTATGACGGCCCATGAACCGCTATTCGTAAATATAAAACAGTGATGATAGAGTTGATAACCATCCTGGAGGGCGTTGTTATCCACCTTGGCCGCCATGCGGCTGGCGTATATGAGCGGCGATGGTTCGATTTTAAAGGTATCCCCGGTCTTCAAGATTTCGTCCGGGGTCTTTCGGGAGGCAGCCCCCTTGCCGCCGGCAACCATCAGTTCCAGATCAAGAGAGATATCTTTGATGCCTTCTTTCAAGGCCCCGCAGACCGTGGTCGTAAGGCCGGAGCTATGCCAGTCAAAGCCTAAAACGCAACCGAAGGCCTGAAACCAGAAGGGATTAGAGAGCTTTTTTAACATCTCTTCCGGCCCGAATTCACTCACGATGACGATGGTGATTTCACGGGCCAGTTTGACCATCCGGGAAAAGAGCCATCGGGGGGCCTTCCCGTAATGCAGAGGTAGGTTGGCTATTCCGGTGCGCAAGTTATCAGCGGCCATGTGTGTTTTCACCCCAGGACGCAAAGCACGCAGAGAGTATATTTTGTCTTTTTAATCCATTTTTTCTCTGTGTCTGGGTTACTATTGATGACTATCAGCTTTTAACCTTCAGCTTTCTGGCTCCCGACTGCTGTGGACTGCTTATTTAAATTATTTTACACCTTGTAAGAGAGCAGATAAAGGTTTTTCTAGTGGAAGGGCAGTTTCCCCAATTCTGGCGACCGGAATCACCCCTAAAAGGGAATTGGTTAATAAGACTTCTTCTGCCTCTAGCAGCATGGAAACCGTGGTCGGCATAGTAACTATCTCCCGTCCCTGTTCCTTTAAAAAGTTTATTACCTGGCCTTCCATGACCCCACGCAGGTAATGCGGCGATTCAGGCCGGAAAATGGAACCTTCTTTGACATAGAAAATATTGGTGGTTGCTCCTTCCGAGACCGTGCCATCGACGTTTAAGACGATGGCTTCATCTGCGCCATTTTTCTGCGCCCATTCTCTCGCACTGAGATAAAATAAATAATTTAGGCTTTTATAATCAGCCAAAAAAGAGTGACGCGGATAGGGGAAGACCTCAACTATCAGCCCGTTATTATACTTTTCGGGGGCCGGCGGCACATACTCGCGGGCATAGATGATGACTGTGGGCGCCTCCTCTTTGGGAAGCCCGAGTTGAGGCTTACCGGGACCGCGCGTCACCACGATTTTTACGGCGGCAACAGTTTCCTTGAGGTTATTTTTCTTGATAAGCAGGTTGATCTTATCTGTCCACTCGCTCTCTTTCGTGGTTAGAAGGCCGAGGTTGAAGAACTTGCATGACTGATAGAGCCTTTCCAGGTGGGCTTCCAGGAAAAGCACACGACCGTTTTCGGCACGCATGGTTTCAAAGAACCCGTCTCCGTATAGAAATCCTCGATCAAAGACCGATAGACAGGCCTTACGGCCATCTATAATGTCACCATTGAGGAGTACGTATTCCTTAGTCATATTCTTTTGTGAGATCATCTACCTGATGCAGCAGCTTAAAAAATGTCTCTCCTTTGTGTAGTGTCTCCTGATATTCCGTCTCGGGATCGGAATGGTACACTATTCCTCCTCCGACGGACAGGTAGATTCGCCGGTCTTTATACACGGCAGTGCGTATAGCTATGCTGAGGTTCATGGTATCATGGAGACTTACATAGCCTATAGAGCCCGTATAGATGCCTCTTTTTACCGGTTCCAGTTCCTCAATAATCTCCATAGCCCGTATCTTGGGGCATCCGGTGATAGACCCGCCCGGAAAAACGGCCCTTAAGACGTTCGTCTGGGTACAACCTCTTCTTAGCATACCGGTGACAGTGGAGACAAGGTGAAAGACGTTCTGATAGGCTTCTACCCGCTTGTGTTCTTTTACCTGAACGGTTCCGGGGAGACATGCCTTTCCCAGGTCATTTCGCAGAAGGTCGACGATCATGGAGAGTTCCGCATCTTCTTTGGGACTCTCGATGAGTTCCTTTTTCATCCTTTCATCTTCTGCCGGGTCTTTGCCGCGCGGCCTCGTCCCTTTGATGGGCCTGGTCTCGATATAACTTCCTTCCCGCCGGATGAAGCGTTCCGGAGAGGTAGAAAGCACGCAGAAATCGCCACAGTTCAGGTAGGCATAAAACGGGGCCGGATTATCGGCGAAAAGGGCGCGAAAGAATGAGTACGGAGGCCCATCAAATTCAAAGGTAAAGCGCTGGGATAAGTTGACCTGATATATGTCTCCCTGGCGAATGTATTCGCGCACCCGTTTGATGGCGGAGACGTAGTCATCGTGGGTGAAGTTGGAGGTAAATTGTTTTATCTGAATATCCTTCCAGGCCCCCTTCAAAATTCCCCCTTGCCCCCATTTGGGAAAGAGAGGTATGGGAGGATTCGGGCTCGCTGTGCGGATTTTAGTCCGGAGTTTTTCTATCTTTTGATGGCCTTTTTCTGATTCCTCCCCATGCAACTGATGTTCAATGGTGACGAGCCGATAATTTTGTTCTATTCGATCATGGACAAGGATAATGCTTGGGAATATCAGATACAGATCAGGGAGGGAAAGATCGTTTTCTGCTACGTCCGGCAGCTTTTCCAGGTGATAGCGGAGATCATAACCAAAATAGCCTAGGGCGCCGGCATAAAAGGGGAGTTGGATGTCAACAGAGGACATATCGAGACCGTCTAAGATCTCTTGCAATATGTCAAACGGATTCCCAACAAGTTCGATAGCGGTGTGGCGGTTGTTTATCTCTATTCTTTTGCCCCAGGCCCGCACTACCAGGAATGGGTCGCAGGCAAGGAACGAGTACCTTGAACAATCTCCCCGGCCGCCGCTTAGAAGGAGGAAGGCATTCGCATCGCTGCTCAACGGAGCGAAAATGTCCTCTATTTTTTCATCGTTCCGGATGAAGTCAACCGGTTGAGATTCTATATTTACAATTTTTCCTGTTACCTGTCTTAGCTTATGCATGGGATTGTTTAACTAACCGCAGAAAATTATCAGCCATTTTATAACCATATTCCGTCATAAAAGATTCCGGGTGAAACTGGACTCCCCAAATAGGGTGATCTCGATACGCAATCCCCATAATCAGGTTTTCCTCATTCCAGGCAGTTACCCGGATATCGTCCGATCCCTTTCTGATGGTTAGCGAATGGTAGCGTGCCGCCCAAAAGGGATTAGGCAGATCAGCAAGGATACCTTCTCCATTGTGAAAAATTCTGTCTTTTTCTCCATGCACCGGGCGAGGCGATAGGACCGTCTGACCTTCGAAGACCTCGTTTATAATCTGCATGCCCAGGCAGACACCCAAGATAGGGCAAGTATCTTTAAATCGCCGGACCAAATCCTTGCAGATCCCGGATTCAGTCGGGGTCTTTGGCCCCGGAGAGATAATAATACCGTCTGGGCTTGCCTTCTCGATGTCGGATAGGCTTATGACGTTATTCCGCCACACATTTATCTCTACCGGGAATTGGCTGAAGAGCTGGACTAAGTTGTAAGTGAAGGAGTCGTAATTATCGATAAAAACCAGTTTCACTGCCGTCTCCAAAAAGAAAAAGCCACCCGAGCCTGGGTGGCTTACGCCTAGGACATAACTCTATTTTTGTATACTACCTGCCTTTCTTGTAGTCAACGAATTTATCTTACCTTAGTGATTTACATCTTACCCTATTCCGGCGTATATACAGACGGAGAAAGATGACTGGAGAGACAGACGTGGAATTTATTGCTGACCTTCATATCCATTCTTACCTTTCCCGCGCTACGGCCAGGAATCTTAACTTGGAGAACTTACACCTTTGGGCGCAGCTTAAAGGGATTACCGTGGTAGGGACGGGGGATTTTACACATCCTCAATGGTTCTCTGAGATCCGGGAAAAACTGGAACCGGCGGAGCCAGGGCTTTGGAAGCTCAGGCCTCAGTCGGCCAAGGAGATGGATAAAGAGATTCCGGCAAGCTGCAAAAGGTTGGTGCGCTTCCTCTTGAGTGTCGAGATCAGTAATATTTATAAGAAGAATGGGAAGGTTAGAAAGGTTCATAATATCGTCTTTGCCCCGGACCTCTCCGTCGCCGAGAAGATTAATGCCCGCCTGGCCCGGATCGGGAATATACGTTCCGATGGACGGCCCATCCTGGGTCTTGACTCCAAGGCGCTTCTGGAGACGGTTCTGGATATCTCAGAAGATGCCTTTGTAATTCCGGCCCATATCTGGACTCCCTGGTTTTCGGCGCTCGGTTCCAAATCCGGGTTTGATTCCCTTGAAGAGTGCTTTGAAGAGCTTACGCCCCATATCTTTGCGGCGGAAACCGGTCTTTCCTCTGACCCGGCCATGAACTGGAGGGTATCTAAACTGGACGGGGTGACCTTAGTATCCAATTCTGACGCCCATTCTCCGGCAAACCTGGGACGCGAAGCGAACCTTTTTGACACGGAGCTTTCTTACTTTGCTATTAGAGACGCCTTAAAGACCGGCGACCCCGGACGGTTTTTGGGGACCATTGAATTCTTTCCTGAAGAAGGGAAGTACCATTTTGACGGCCACCGAAAATGCGGAGTCCGGCTTTCTCCACGGGAAACCATGCGCTGCAAGGGACTCTGCCCGGTCTGCGGTAAGCCGGTAACCATAGGGGTAATGTATCGCGTGCAGGAACTGGCTGATCGCAATGCAGGGCAATATCCGGAAAGAACGCATCCATTTACCAGTCTTATTCCCTTGACAGACATCCTGTCGGAAATATTGAGATGCGGGCCAAAGAGTAAAAAGGTGGAAGGCTATTATCAGGAACTGTTAAGGAAGCTTGGGCCGGAGCTTGATATCTTAAGGATGCGTCCTCTGAAAGAAATCGAGAGTAAAGGCTCGCCCACCCTGGCCGAGGCGATCCGTAAGATGAGGGGTCAGGAGGTTCATATCGATCCGGGGTATGATGGCGAGTTCGGTAAGGTTCGTTTATTTACCGATGAAGAACTTGGCCGGCTATCCCGGCAGCAATCTCTGTTTCAGGCGTCCGGTGAGACGCTAATGTCTCAAAAAGATGCAGGGGACAATGAAACAATCACCCGCTTGCGGCGGACAAGGCACAATGAAGAAAATCCCCCCCCACCCCCCTTTGATAAAGGCGGGCATCCGTTAAATCCTCCTTTTCCGCACTCGGACAGATTCGACATCCGCCAAAGGTGGACATCTTCGACCGAGGCGAAAAAAGAAGATACCTCGCAGACTGAAGACCCCCTTTTGAACACCCTAAATTCAATCCAGCGAGAAGCGGTACAGCATACAGGCAGCCCTCTTTTGATTGTGGCCGGTCCCGGGACCGGAAAGACGCGTACCATCACCCATCGCATAGCCTATTTACTCTCACACCATATCGCGCAGCCGGAGGAGATACTGGCGGTTACCTTTACCAACAAGGCCGCGGAAGAGATGAGGGATCGCCTGACCTCACTCATTAAGGATTCAAATGTCCTAAAAGAGTTAACCATCAAGACCTTTCACGCCTTATGCCTTGATATCCTGAAGGGGAATGGCGAGGCAGTCGGGGTAAGGAAACCGTTTACCATCCTGACCGGGGCGGATCGAGACTATCTGATCAAGGGTCTTCTGCCTGCTGATTGCAACTTGAGAAAGATGGGCGAGGCCATTTCCAGGGCGAAACAGAATCTCCTTTCTCCAGGAGACGGCTGGGAGGACATAGCCGGAGATATCCCACGGGATTTGTTTGGCCGGATTTATGAGGCCTATCAGCAGGCGCTCGATGAGGCCCACCTCCTTGATTTTGAGGATCTGATTTTTAAGGTGGTGCGACTCCTTGAGGGTCACGAGGCCATCCGGGCGAAGTATCAGGAGAGATTTCGTTTTATTTCCGTGGACGAGTATCAGGACATCAATTATGCCCAGTACCGGCTCATTCGACTCATGGCCCCTTCAACCCACGACCTTTGTGTTATCGGCGACCCGGATCAGGCGATTTATGGTTTCAGAGGCTCATCGGTTCGATATTTTCATAAAGTTCAGGAGGATTATCCAACGGCCAGGGTACTCTGCCTGGAGCAGAATTATCGCTCCACAGAGACGATACTGCGGGCATCGAGGCAGGTGATGGGGGAAGGTGATGTCCGGGAAGGCCTCTGGTCCGGTATCCAGGGGACACGCCGGCTAACTATTGCGCAGTTGCCTACGGAGAAGGCTGAAGCCGAGTTTGTGGTTAAGAGCATCGAGACGGAGGTCAGGGGGATCAGCCACTTTTCTATGGAGAGTAGGAAAATCGATACTTCAGAAGAGGGTGGCGAACGGAGTTTTTCTGACTTTGCCGTACTTTACCGGATTAACGAGCAGGGAAAGGTCCTGGAAGAGGCGTTCATCCGTTCGGGGATTCCATTCCAGAGAGTGGGGAAAGAAAAGATCGTGGACCGGAAGGGGACAGCTCAACTCCTTTTTTGTTTAAGGATGCTGGAGCCTTTAGGGTGCGGTCTGGACAGGTTGGAGTTTTTCAATAGAAAGCGGATGCGGGGTCTTAGAGATGGGCTGAACCCGCTGAAAATAACATTAAAAGGAAAGACCGTTCGAGAGAAATTGGAGCGGATTTACGAACGTGTCGATTTTTTTCGTGATCTGTCAAAAGAGACAGAATTCCAGGAAGACGTACGCTATATCCTGTCTTTTTCTGAACGGTTCGGAGACAATGTCTCGGATTTTCTCACCCAGTTGGCACTTCAGGGTGAAGCAGATCTCTATGACCCCAGGGCAGAAAAGGTAACCCTGATGACCCTCCATGCCGCTAAGGGCCTGGAGTTTCCGGTGGTATTCATTACCGGCTGCGAAGAGGGCCTGATCCCTTACCTGTATAATAAGGAAAAGCAGACAGATAGTTCAGAGGAGAGGAGGCTGTTTTATGTGGGGTTGACTCGGACGCAGGAAAAGCTCTTTCTGAGCTACGCCAGAAAACGCCTGCTTTTCGGCACAAGGTCATCACAAAAAATCTCTCCTTTTCTGCAGGATATAGAGCAGTATCTCAAAAAATACGAAAACCCTTTTTCCAGAAAACCGTTGGCAAGAATTCAAGATGCGCAACTTAGCCTTTTTGATAAAAATTAATACAGTGACTCTGACGGCCTGACTAAGCTAACTTAATTTAAGGCCTTTAAGTCTTAGGGCATAGTGAAAAATGTCACAGCCAGACATGCGTTTTATTCTTGACACGCAAACGGAATTTGTCTATAGAATTCTAAACTGAGTGAGCCGCCATTCATATAATATTTTTTATTGACAGTGAAAGAAATAACGTGCTACAAGGGTAGCCGTATCTAAATTCAGGTGGATTTAACAGCATGTCTTCGCCCCAACAAGTTCGGGATATAACCCTGGAAAGCCTTTTATTACAAAAGAAATCCGCTATTGTGAGAAAGTGGATCGACGCGATCCTGGAGACCTACCCGGCTGACACGGCCAACTTCTTGAAGTCACAAAAGAACCAGTTCGCTAATCCCGTAGGCGCTATGATATCTGAAGGGATAGAAGGCCTGTTCGAAGAGCTTCTCAATGGGGTGGATCCTGAGAAAGTTTCTCCCTTTCTCGACAAGGTTATTCGAATCAGGGCGGTTCAGGACCTTACCCCCACGCAGGCTATTGCCTTTGTCTTCGTGCTCAAGAGACTGATTCGGGAAGAGCTGGGATCTGATATCCAAAAGCACCAGCTTTCTGACGAGCTGTTGTTTGTCGAGTCCAGAATAGATGGCTTGGCCCTCCTCTCTTTTGACATCTACATGAAATGCCGTGAGCAGGTCTATGAAATCAGGGCAACCGAGTGGAAAAACAGGCTCTTTAGATTGTTGCAAAAAACAAATATGATGGGCGAAATCCCGGAGGAACAGCCGGATCCCAAAGATACTAATATTGATAGCCTAAACGAAGTGAGGTAACGGTAAATGAGACTTTTGCTTCCCCTCATCGCAGTCCTGGCGCTCACCTTAATTGCTTACGCGGGAGTGAGTGGCGCTGGAATGAACTACCTTTTCGGTGTTTTTATCCCCTATGCCGCCTTTCTTATATTTCTGATAGGGTTCATTCGTCGCGTTGTACAGTGGGGACGTTCGCCGGTTCCATTTCGGATACCTGCCACCTGCGGCCAGCAAAAAAGTCAGACATGGGTCAAACGGAATAGATTCGATAACCCGTTTACTACCGGTGAGGTTATCATAAGGATGTTGTTGGAGGTCTTTCTCTTCCGTTCACTGTTCAGAAACACAAAGGTTGATTTGAGAGAAGGGCCGATACTTCGATACGGTTCGGCGAAGTGGCTCTGGCTGGGCGCTTTAGCCTTTCATTACTCCTTCCTGACTATTTTAGTTAGACACCTTAGATTTGTTACTGAGCCGATACCTTTCTTCGTAAAATGGGCTGAGACGCTGGACGGAATTTTACAGATAGGTGTTCCTGTGTTCTATCAGACGGATATGGTCATTTTGGCGGCCGTGGCGTATCTTTTCTTGAGAAGGGTCTTTGTCCCCCAGTTGCGGTACATCTCGCTGGCGAATGACTACTTTCCGCTCTTTCTGATTCTGGCCATAGCCCTGAGTGGTATTCTGATGCGTTATTTCTTCAAGACAAATATCGTGGGCGTGAAAGAGCTGACTATGGGACTGGTCACTTTCAGCCCCAAGATCCCGGAAGGGATTGGTGTTATTTTTTACATCCATCTCTTCCTGGTCAGCACCCTGTTTGCATACTTCCCATTCAGCAAGCTGATGCATCTGGGCGGGGTCTTCCTCAGTCCCACCAGAAATCTGGCTAACAACAACCGGGCAGTAAGACACATCAATCCCTGGAATTACCCGGTAAAGGTCCATACCTACGAAGAATATGAAGACGAATTCAGAGAACACATGAAAGAAGCTGGATTACCAGTGGAAAAGGAGTAACCATGGCAGGTCCTGCAAAAAAGTTTAAACCAGATCAGATGGGTTATTACGACCGCGAGGTGGTATCGAGAGTCGATCATAAACCGCCACGAGAAGACTGGATGGATACCAAGCCGGAGTTCAAGATCGGCAACTTTATCTATCCGGCAAAGCCAAAGAATCTGAAGTATGTCGGCCTTCCGAATCCGCGGGAGTGGGCGCCGATGGATGAGGACTGGAAACTGCCTGAAAATTGGAAAGAGATTCTCCTCGAAGGGATTGCCGAGCGGCTGGAAAAGTATCGTTCCTTCCGGCTCTTTATGGATATCTGCGTAAGATGCGGCGCCTGCGCGGACAAGTGTCATTTCTTCATCGGCGGCGGAGACCCCAAGAATATGCCGGTTCTGAGGGCGGAGCTTCTCCGGTCGGTATATAGAAAGCATTTTACCACTGCCGGAAAGATACTGGGGAAGATGGCCGGGGCCAGAGACCTCACCTATGACGTGGTAAAAGAGTGGTTCTTTTACTTTTTCCAGTGTACGGAATGCCGGCGCTGCTCGGTATTCTGCCCCTACGGTATTGACACGGCGGAGATTACCATAATCGGCCGGGAACTCCTTAACCTGATCGGCCTTAACGTCAACTGGGTACTCGAGCCCGTGGCGAATTGTTACCGGACTGGAAACCATATGGGCATTCAGCCCCATGCCTACAAGGAGATGACTGAATTCCTTTTAGAAGACCTGGAGACCGTAACCGGCATCAAGGTGACGCCAAGTTTCAACCGGAAAGGGGCAGAGATACTATTTATTACTCCCTCAGGAGACATCTTTGGTGATCCTGGCACCTACACCTATATGGGATATCACTACCTATTTCATTACTTGGAGAGTATGGGACTCGACATTACTTGGAGCACCTATGCATCTGAAGGCGGGAACTTCGGCCTATTTACCTCACATGAAATGATGAAGAGGCTGAACGCCAAGATGTATGCCGAGGCCAAGAGGCTGGGGGTTAAATGGATCCTGGGTGGGGAGTGCGGCCACATGTGGAGGGTAATTAACCAATATATGGGCACCATGAACGGACCGGCCGATTTTCTGGAAGAACCGGTCTCTCCTATTACCGGCACGAAATTCGAAAATGCCAACTCCACCAAGATGGTGCATATCTGTGAATTTACTGCCGACCTTATCAAACACAACAAATTGAAACTGGATCCGAGCCGAAACGATCACATAACGCTAACCTTCCATGACTCCTGCAACCCGGCTCGGGGCATGGGAATATTGGAGGAGCCGCGCTATGTCATCAAGAACGTATGTAATAATTTTCATGAGATGCCTGAGAATACCATCCGGGAGCAGACCTTCTGCTGCGCAGGCGGGGCCGGACTGGGTACGGATGAGATGATGGAGATGAGACTGCGGGGTGGGCTGCCCAGAGGAAACGCGGTGCAGTATGTCCAAAAAAAACACGGCGTGAACCACTTGGGTTGCATCTGCGCCATTGACCGGGCTACGCTGGTGACTCTGTGTAACTACTGGGCGCCAGGGGTGGAGGTAACAGGTATCCATGAAATGGTAGCGAATGCCCTGGTCGTACCTGGAGAGAAGAAGAGGACTCAAGATTTCCGTTTTCGACCCTTAAAGGGAATGGAGGAAGAGGCTGATGTATGACGGAGGCAAAATCATAACCGGACTGGTCGTTTTCGTTGGCCTGGTAACCTTCCCGCTTTGGAGCAATGTGGGCAAGGCCGCTAAGAAGCCAGACCCAAAAATCGACACCCCTGTAATCCAGCAGTTGGCAGAGAAAAAGTGTATAGAGCCGAAGGCATTCATGCAGGCCGAGCATATGAAAATTCTTAACGACTGGCGTGATTCCGTGGTCCGCGATGGGAACAAGTTATATGTGAGCAGTAGCGGTAAGACGTTTAATATGAGCCTTCAGAATGAATGCATGAACTGCCATTCGAATAAAAAGCAGTTCTGTGACGAATGTCATAATTACACGGATGTAAAACCGTACTGCTGGACTTGCCATATCGAACCGAAAGAGAAGGAGAAGGTGGCATGGGCATCAATAGAAGAGAATTCCTGAAGATAGTCGGAATCTCCGCTGTAGCCGGGCTTGGAGGCGCGACCGCTGTTGACTTGCTTCGAAGAGCCCCGGTGGAGGCTTCGCAGGTTTCACCCAATCCAAAGGCGTTAACGGCAAAGAGATGGGCCATGGTCATTGATACGCGGAAGCTGACCGAGGCCGATTGCAAAAGGATGATTGAGGCCTGCCATCGCGTTCACAATGTCCCGGACATCGGAACGAAACAAGAGGTAAAATGGATCTGGACCGAGGAATATGAGCACGCCTTCCCGGATGATATGAACAAATTTGTCTCGGATGAGGTTAAGCATAAGCCGTTTCTGTTGCTTTGCAACCACTGCGACGAGCCGGCCTGCGTGCGGGTGTGCCCCACAAAGGCCACATATAAAAGGCCAGACGGTATCGTGATGATGGATATGCACCGATGCATAGGGTGCCGTTTCTGTATGGCTGCCTGTCCCTTTGGAGCCAGGAGCTTTAACTTCGGAGACCCACGGCCGTATATCAAAGAGGAAAATCGAAAGTATCCGACGCGGATGCGCGGAGTTGTGGAAAAGTGCACCTTCTGCACGGAGAGATTGGAAGAAGGGCTGATGCCGGCCTGCGTGGAAGTCTCCAATGGGGCGCTGATTTTTGGCGATCTGGATGACCCGAACTCAGAGGTCAGGCAGGTGCTTCGTTCCAATTACAGCATCCGGCGTAAACCAAACCTGGGTACGCAACCTTGCGTTTATTACATAGTATGAGGTAAGGGCTATGCTTGAGAAGGCACTATACGGAAGTAAAGGCTATTATGTATGGATATTGTTGCTGCTTGGTCTCATTGGGTTGGGCTCTATTGCCTACTACACACAGCTCACACAGGGGCTGAAGATAACCGGTATGAGCCGGGATGTCTCGTGGGGTTTTTATATCGCCCAGTTTACCTATCTGGTCGGCGTGGCCGCCTCGGCAGTGATGTTGGTTTTGCCTTACTACTTCCATCACTACAAGGCGTTTAGCAAGATGATTATTTTAGGGGAGTTTATGGCCATCTCCGCGGTGAGCATGTGTATGCTTTTCATCGTCGTGGATCTTGGCCAGCCACAGCGTCTCCTGAATGTCATTTTGCACCCCACACCTAATTCAATCCTTTTCTGGGATATGGTCGTTTTGAATGGGTATCTCTTTCTGAATATCATTATCGGCTGGACTACACTCCAGGCAGAACGCAAAGGCGTAACGCCGGCCTCGTGGATAAAGCCCCTTGTGTATCTTTCTGTAATCTGGGCCTTCAGCATCCACACCGTGACGGCCTTCCTCTACGCTGGTATCCCAGGCAGACATTACTGGCTTACCGCTATTATGGCTGCACGATTTCTGGCCTCGGCGTTTTGTTCCGGGCCTGCGATACTCCTTCTGCTGTCCCTGCTGTTGAGAAGGTTGACAAAGTACGATCCCGGGAAAGAGGCGATCCAATCTTTGGCGAAGATTATCACCTATGCCATGTGTGTCAACGTCTTCTTCTTTGGACTTGAACTATTCACTGCCTTCTACAGCAATATCCCAGGGCATATGCATTCATTTGAATACCTTTTCTACGGCCTGGAAGGGCACAATCTTTTGGTCCCCTTTATGTGGGCTGCTGTAGTGATGGCCTTTGGTTCCTTGGTTTTACTGATTCCGCCTGCCTTCCGGAACAACGAAAATATATTGATCCCGGCTCTTCTTATGCTGGTTGGCGCGAGCTGGATTGACAAAGGACTGGCCTTGTTGGTGGCCGGGTTTGTTCCGAATATGTTTGAAAGGGTAACAGAGTATGCACCGACGATCCCGGAACTGGCGGTTTCTATGATGGTGTATGCGACCGGCGCGCTGATATTAACTGTTCTCTGGAAGGTGGCTGTCTCGGTCAAGAAAGAGATAGCTTAGAAACTTTTTAGGTAAAGTTCATATAGTTTAAGGTGGGTTAGCGAGGGCTCATTCTGTTATGGAATGAGCCCTTTTATAATTTTCCAGAAAAGCCTTTATGTTAGCCGCTAAAGAGGGATTTATCCCCTTGACCGAGGCGATTTCTTCGACTGAAGCCCCTTTCAGTTTTTCTACGCTGCCGAAATGTATAAGTAATCTTTTTTTGAGCACACTGCCGACCCCCGGGATCTCATCCAAAAGCGACCGGGTTAAACCCCTTTTGCGCAGCTTGTGGTGGTATTCTATGGCGAACCGGTGGGCCTCATCCCGAATGCGTTGCAGGTAAAGGAGGAGCGGGGAGTTCCTTTTCCATAAAACGGGATTTTTACGTTCCGGGAGATATACTTTGTCTGTTTCGCCCTTTTTCCCCTTGGCCAGAGCGATCAGGTCCACGCGGCCACTGCAACCCAGGTCTTTCAATGCCTGCCTGGCCACGTTAAGATGGCCCTTACCGCCGTCTATGAGCAGCATATTCGGCCATGGATCTTCCTCTTTGGCCCGGCGCAGACGCCGTGAGACCACCTCACGCATCATGGCGTAATCATCCGGCCGCTCGGGCAACTTTATTTTGTATCGTCGATAGAGGCTTCGACCAGGGATGCCATTGATAAATGCTACCAGGGAACCCACGGCCATTTCCCCGCCGATATTGGATATATCGAGGCCCTCGATGCGTTCGGGATAATACCTGAGGCCCAGTTTTTCCTGCAAAAGTGTCAGGAGATTATGGCGATCCCCTTCCTCCTTTAGTTTTTGGCGGAAGGAACCCTCGGCGTTTTTCATGGACAGAAGCAAGAGTCGATGCCTGTCTCCTTTTTGGGGTATCAAGATCGATACCTTTTTTCCCGTCTTTTCCCCGAGCCAGGAGGCGATCACCGCATGGTCTTCCATGGCCAGCGGTATAAGAATTTCCCCGGGTATGTATTTCCCCTCACCATAAAATTGTCTTAGAAAATGGGATAATATCTCTTCGTTTGTCGCCGGCGCTTCCCGGAAAGGAAAGGTTTTATGGCCGATCACGGCCCCGTTACGGACGAAAAGGATGGATATCTGGACAGACCCGTCCTGCCGGTATAGCCCGATGACATCCCGGTCAACAAGGCGTGTGGAGGTCACGGATTGCTTTTCTAAAGTCCGTTTTATGGCCGATAGGCGATCCCGATAAAGGGCGGCCTTTTCATATTCCAGGCGGCCGGCGAGGGTCTGCATCTCTTTTTCGAAGATTTTTACGAGGTCCTGGAGTTGCCCGCGAAAGAACAAAACGACCTGGGCAACCAGTTTTCGATATTCTTCTTCCGAAATCAGACCAACGCAAGGGGCCGCGCAGCGTTTGATCTGGTAATTGAGACAGGGGCGGGTACGTGATTTAAATACGATGTCACCGCAACGGCGCAGCGGGAAGATATGCTGCAGGGAGCGCAGAGTCTCACGCACGGACGCGGCGGAGGAAAACGGGCCAAAGTATATGGCGCCATCATCGGCCGGGCGCCGGACGATGGTAATGCGGGGGAACTTCTGACAAGGGTCGAGACGCAGCGAGAGATAGTTTTTGTCATCGCGTAAAACTACATTGTATCGAGGCCGGTGTTTTTTAATCAGGTTGCATTCCAGGATGAGGGCCTCTTTCTCGTTCTCCGTCAGGATAGTCTCGATAGAGGCGGCCCGGGTGAACAGGGCCTCCGTCCTGGTCCCCTGTTCCCGTCTTTTTTGAAAATATGAAGCGAGCCTTTTTCTTAAGTCTTTGGCCTTTCCCACATAAAGGACGAGGTCTTTAGCATCCTTGAACAGATACACACCTGTTCCGTGGGAAATAGTAGAAAGAATATCCTCACTTAACGCCATGCCAACTCCTGCTGTCTGAGGGCGCGTACGCGGTCACGCAGTTCTGCAGCCCGCTCAAATTCCAGGTCCCTGGCGGCGCGCTTCATCTCTTCCTCCAGGGATTCTATGCGCCGGGCGATGTCTTCAACGGTTAAAAACGCCTCTGTTTCTTCTGCGGCCACGGGCACCGTGTAGTAGTCAGCCTCATAAACCGAGGTAAGGACATCCCTTATGGATTTTTTGATAGTGGTCGGGGTAATATGGTGCCGGCGGTTATATCCGGCCTGCAGCTTCCGCCTGCGTTCGGTTTCTTCTAACGCCCGCATAATAGCCGTGGTCATATGATCGGCGTAGAAAATAACCTCGCCGTGTATGTTCCGGGCGGCCCGGCCACAGGTCTGAATCAGGGAGCGCTCCGAACGTAAAAAGCCTTCTTTGTCTGCGTCCAGGATGGCTACCAGCGAGACCTCCGGTATATCCAGACCCTCCCTGAGGAGGTTAATGCCAATGAGGATATCAAAGACTCCGAGGCGCAGGTCCCGTATAATTTTTGTTCTTTCCAGGGTGGCAATATCGGAATGGAGATACTTTACCCTGAGCCCCAGCTCTGCATAATATTCGGCCAGGTCTTCGGACATACGTTTGGTAAGTGTGGTTACGAGGACCCGTTCTTTTCGCTTAAGGCGTTTTCTTATTTCCTCCAGGAGATCATCGACCTGGCTCACTGCCGGTTTCACAATAACCCTGGGATCAATCAGACCGGTAGGCCGGATGACCTGTTCGGCTATATGGCCGGACGCCTTTTTAAGTTCGTGGGGGCCGGGTGTGGCGGAGACGTAAATTACCCGCCTTGCGCGTTGTTCAAACTCGGCGAAGTTCAGCGGGCGATTATCCAGGGCCGAAGGCAGACGAAAGCCGTATCCCACCAGGGTTTCTTTGCGGGAGCGATCTCCCCGGTACATGGCCTGAAGCTGAGGGATGGTGATGTGACTTTCGTCGATAAATAGGAGAAAATCTTCCGGGAAATAAGACAGGAGGGTGGGTGGAGGTTCTCCGGGTCTTCGGCCGGTCAGGTGGCGTGAATAATTTTCTATGCCGTGGCAGTAACCAAGCTCCTGCAGCATCTCCAGGTCAAAATTGGCGCGCTCCTCAATGCGCTGGGCCTCTACCAGACTTCCTTGATCCCTGAGAAAATCGATCCTTTCCGTTAATTCTGCCTTTATGCTCTCGATGGCCTGCAGCAAGCGGGGGCGTGTGGTCACGTAGTGGCTGCCAGGGTATATGAGCGCCTCTTTCATAGTCCTTCTGACTACCCCACGTAACGGGTCTATTTCCTTAATGGCCTCGATGGTATCGCCAAAGTATTCGACGCGGATGGCACGGTCCTCTTCACAGGAAGGGAATATCTCCACGATGTCGCCGCGTACACGAAAGGTCCCCCGGTGAAAATCTATGTCATTTCGCTCATAAAGCATGGCGACCAGGGCCCGCAGGAGTTCTTCCCGGCCAAGTTCCTGCCCTTCAACGAGGGCCAGGTGCATGCTGCGATATTCATCGGGAGAGCCGAGGCCATAGATACAGGATACACTGGCCACGATGATTACGTCCCGCCTCTGCAGGAGGGAACTGGTTGCGGAATGGCGCAGGCGGTCTATGGCGTCGTTTATAGAGGCGTCTTTGGCGATATAGGTATCTGTTTGCGGTATATAGGCTTCCGGCTGATAATAGTCATAATAGCTGACGAAGTACTCCACGGCGTTTTCGGGAAAAAGCTGTTTGAATTCATTGAAGAGTTGGGCGGCCAGGGTCTTATTTGGGGCTATAACAAGGGCGGGCCGCTCTGTCCGGGCAATGACGTGGGCCATGGTAAAGGTCTTGCCGGAACCGGTAACACCGAGGAGTACCTGGTGCTTGTGGCCTTTCTGCAGGGAACGGGTGAGGGCCTCAATGGCCTTAGGCTGGTCGCCTAGCGGCTTGAAGTCTGAAACCAGATTAAATAAGGACACTTACTCCTTTATCTCCCAGGTTGTTCCCTGTGGGCTGTCTTTGAGAATTATATTGGCCCCGGCCAACTTTTTGCGGATAGTATCGGCGGCAGCCCAGTCTTTCTTTGTGCGGGCCTCTTCCCTTTGGCGTATGAGATCGCTGATCTCTTTTTCCGGGAGAGGGATTTTTCTCAGTTTTTCTGTCCGTCGTTTTTCCAGATAGACCCTGGGCTCGGTAGCGAAGAGATCCAGTACCTGGCCCACTTCCCTGATGGCCGAGGCGCCGGCCCCGATAGCATCCAGACAGGCCCGGGCTGGCTCCTTTTTGCTGATCTGCAAGAGGGTGTTTATCCCTTTTGCCGCATCAAAGATATGGCCCATGGCCTGGGCCGTGTTAAAGTCATCGTCCATGGCCTGGTAAAATAGTTTTTTAAGATCTTTGATCCGGGCACAGGCGGCTTCTGCTTCAGGCGGCAGCGAAACTCCTGTCGCAGCTGCGCCGGGGCGCTTACCCGGAGGGGCGGCGGTGATTTCCAGGGCCTCACCTAATGTAGCGTATATTCTATCCAGACTGACCTGCTTCTCCCGGATAAAGTCTTCTGAGTAATCCAGGGGGCTGCGGTAATGTTTGGAGAGTAAAAACAGGCGTAGGGCCTCAGGATGGTAACCGGACAGGATATCCTTTATAGTCAAGAAGTTGCCAAGGGATTTGGACATCTTTTCACCATTTATGGTCACAAATCCGTTGTGCACAAAATAGCGTACAAATGGTTTTCCAGTGGCGGCCACGGACTGGGCTATCTCATTTTCATGATGCGGAAAGATGAGGTCCTGTCCCCCTCCATGGATATCGAAGGTCTCCCCCAGGTAGCGGATACTCATGGCCGAGCATTCTATGTGCCATCCGGGCCGGCCCGGCCCCCAGGGGCTTTCCCAGGCGGGTTCGCCCGGCTTGCCGGTCTTCCAGAGGGCAAAGTCCATGGGATGGTGTTTTCGGGGGTCAATTTCTACTCTGGCGCCGGCCTGCATCTCTTCCGGGCTGCGATGGGAAAGCCGTCCGTAACCAGGGAACTTTTCCACAGAGAAGAAGACATTACCTTCAGCCGCATACGCATACCCTTTGCTTATCAGGGTCTCAATCAAACGGATGATATCCTGGATATGCTCGGTGGCCTTTGGCTCCACGTCCGGCCGGGCCACGCCCAAGCTCTCCATATCCCGGTGGAATTCCCCGGTATAGTGTTCGGAAAGCTCCTTACAGGAGACTCCCTTTTCTCTGGCCCGGTTGATGATCTTGTCATCTATATCGGTAATGTTTTGTACGTGAGTCACCTTAAATCCACGGTGGCGCAGGTAGCGAATGATGACATCAAAAACTACGGCTGCGCGGGCATGGCCCAAATGGCAATCATCATAGGCAGTAATACCGCAGACGTAGATACCGACCTGGTTATCCTGCAGAGGCTTAAAGTCTTCCTTTTGACTGCTAAAGGAGTTGTATAATCTAAGCGTCATATTATCTCTCTTTTTCAGGCGCTCGAGGGGTTTTGTCCAAGGAGAACCACGGCAAAAGCAGCCATACCCTCTCCCTGCCCTGTAAACCCCAGTCCTTCAGTGGTGGTGGCCTTTATGTTTACGCAAAGAGGGGATATTTTCAAGACTGAGCTGATATTCTGTACCATTTGCGGGATGATTTTTTGAATCTTTGGCCTTTCTGCCACGAGGGTCAAGTCTGCATTGCGCACACAAAGTCGCTTACGGTTGACGATATGCATAACTTCTTTTAATAAGTACATACTGGAGCTATCTTTATAACGCAGGTCGTCATCCGGAAAGTGACGTCCGATATCACCCTCGCAGGCGGCGCCCAGTAAGGCATCACACAGGGCATGGATAAGGACATCGGCGTCAGAGTGGCCCAACAACCCCTTTTCAAAGGGTATTTCCACACCACCGATCACCAGTCTTCGGCCCTCTACCAGGCGGTGTACGTCGTAGCCAAAACCTACCCTATGTGCTGTCTCCATATCTATATCTCAGCAATATCTCCACTAATTTTAGATCGGCAGGCGTGGTTACCTTTATATTGGTGGAAGCCCCCTTGATTATATAGACCGGTTCTTCCAGCCTCTCTACGAGCGAGGCCTCATCCGTACCATAGAAATTGTCTTTTTGGGCCTCTGTAAATGCCCTTCTTAAGAGTTCAGCACGGAAGGCCTGCGGCGTCTGCGCCTGCCATATAAGACTTCTTTCTACCGTTCTTATAATGCACCCGTCGGCCGAAACCTGCTTCAACGTATCGTTCGCCGGCATAGCGGCAATGGCTGCCCCTTTTTCTTTGGCCAATTCTATTACTTCTTTTATAGTATCCTCATTGACCAGCGGCCGCACCCCATCATGCACAACGACTATTTTGTATTTTTCAGGTATAGCCCGCAGCCCGTTACTTACAGACTGTTGTCTGGTTTTTCCACCGGCCACCACTTTCCATAGTTTTTTAAATTCACCCTTAGTCTGGAATAGTTCCCGGCCGATTTTAACCATATCCGGGGGGAGCACTAAGATGATATTATCAATACCCGGACAGTTTTCAAAGACCTTGATTGTATGCCAGAGGAGAGGTTTCCCAAGGACAGGCAAAAATTGTTTGGCGACGGGCGCGCCTATCCGCACCCCTTTGCCTGCTGCAGTTATTATAGCTATGGTGCTCATTTATAGAAAAGCAAAAACGCCGTTAGCGGCGCCACAACTTGAAAAAACGTAACAATTTAGATTTTTGAAAGCCTGTCGTGAATGTGATGCGTTGTAAAACCTAAAGTGTTACCACTTATATGAATGAATCTGGAAATCAAGAAATCAGGAATAGGACAGCATTTTTCTTCATGAGTTCCTGAGTTCCAAATTTAAGAATCTGTAGCATTTCAGGCTGTTGAGAGCTGAGGTGATCCAATGTTTTCAAACAGCTAAGGTGTTATGGAAAAACAAGTTAGAGTAGGCTGTAAGCCGAGTTCTGTTATCCACCGGAGGTGGACGATGGTCATTCCTCTACGACGTCAATTGCTTGACGCCTCTAGCAACCAACCCGGGAACCTCGGACGGGCCGCCCTCAAACGTCCCCCTATTTGGTTTTGCTCCAGGTGGGGTTTGCCTAGCTCCCGGTGTCACCACCGGGACGGTGAGCTCTTACCTCGCCTTTTCACCCTTATCACGCCAGAGGCGGACGGTATATTTTCTGTGGCACTTTCCTTGGGGTCACCCCCAGTCCGCGTTACGGACCACCTTGCCCTCTGGAGCTCGGACTTTCCTCTTATCCCCTCGCTTTGCAGGAGAGGACGAGCGACCACCTTGCCTACTCTAACTATGTCACTATAAAAATAGCACAGTTAACCAATTTATTCAATAAGATCCATTGCCGGATGTGCGTTAGGCTGTTAGTTCTGAAATTCTCGTTTTTTATGACAGGAAATCTTCAATCTCATAACGCAAAGACTCTGGTTGGTAAGTTCAAAGTTTAAAGTTCAAATGAATGCCAAAGCCCAAAACTCAAAGCTGAAGGCTGTTTGACATTTTGCCATTTGAAATTGTGCTATCACTTTTTTAGTTCTCCGCCTTCGGCGGATCCAGATTAGGGCAGGAGAAAAGAAACTATCCTTTTTCATTTGCTGCCTTAGGGACATCCTGGTAGTAAATTATGCGTTGGCAGCTTGGGCAGTATATCATCTTTTTTTCCTTAAGCAGTTCATTATACAATTGTGGCGGGATATTCATGTGACATCCCAGGCATACGGCATTTAGGACACCCACTACGGCCAGGCCGTTTCTCTTGCTTCTCAAAAAATCATAGCGTTTGAGGAGCTCCTCCGGTATGTCTTTGACCATTGTTTTCCTATTTCCTTCAAATTTAGCCAATGCCTTGTCATATTTCTGAAAAAGCGAATCTAATTTCCCTTTTTCGATGTTTATCTCTTCCCCAATTTTACTTAGCTCCTCTTGTTTTTCTTTGATTTCTTTTTCCAGCCGCTCTATATCTTCCATGACGGCTACGATCTCATCTTCCCGTTTGCGATTCGCCTTTTTAATTTCCTCTATTTCTTTTAAGAGGGCCTGGTATTCCCTGTTTGTCTTCACTGCCATTAACTTGCCCTGGCATTTTTTGAGATGAGCTATTTCGTCTTCTAACTCTGTTTCCTTTCCTTTTTTCTTTTGTTTTAGTTCCTCTTGTTTTTCCAGGATAGCCTTTAGCTCTTCTTCTTGTTCTTCTGCCTTTTTTTCGATATGGCGCAACCCCTTTGGGCCTTCCTCTTTTTTGTCCTGAATGTGTTTTACTTCCAGATCAACGGCCTGGAGCTTGATGAGCAATTTTACCTCTTGTTGCAATGTGGTTTCCTCCAATCATTTTATTAACTGTAAAGGACTTTTTTCTGTTCGGTCTTCTATTATGTCAACTTTTAGATCCTGTTTTTCCAGCCTCTTACGTATTAATCGGGCCAGGGCCATCATACCAAACTTTTCAGAATGGAAATGGCCAATGTCCAGGGCACAGAAGTTGAGTTCTTCCGCCATACGGGCATGGCTATGTTTTAGTTCGGCGGTTATATACAGGTTTGCACCTGATTTGTATGCCTTTTCTATAAATTGAGAACCACTTCCACCGCATACGGCTACCTTGCGTACCCTGGCCGGGGCCTTACCGGCCATCTGTAGATATGGTAACTGTAAGTCGGTCTTTATTTTGGTAATAAATTGCTTGAAGGTTATGGGTGTCTTAAATGTGCCGATGCAGCCGTAACCTAGAGGGACGAGTTTGTTATGGGGCGGGGGCGGCGTTTCCTCTTCCTTAAGGATATGTATATCTTTTAAGGCCAACCTTTCTATCAAGGCGTTGCTGACCCCGTCCGGGGCCATGTCCAGGTTGGTGTGAGCGGAATATATAGAGATATTTTTACGTATAGCCCGGGTTATGATCTTACCGGTTGAAGTTTCAAGAGATAGCTGACGGAGCGGGTGAAAGAAAAGAGGATGGTGGGTTATTATGAGCTGGGCATTGGACTTGATGGCCCGTTCCAGGACCGAAGCGGTCGGATCAACCGCCACAAAGACTGCGCTGACCGGCTGTCTCAATGACCCTATCTGCAGGCCGGCATTGTCCCACTTCTCAGCCCAGGCGGAGGGAGCAATTTCCTCAATGATATTTATTATGTCTTGTATTAAGGTCATAGGCAACGTTTCAATAAAAAAGGTGCATCCTGCCGATGATGCACCCTTTCTATGAACCTTTTTAAGGTTCATACGGACATAAAGATATCTTTTCAGGTGTTACATAGGGATTTTTTAGCATGAAACAAAATAATGGGCCCACCTGGGTTCGAACCAGGGACCTACCGGTTATGAGCCGGTGGCTCTTCCAGCTGAGCTATGGGCCCCCCAAAGTGTCTTCTAATTAAAAGGTTAATCACCCCTTGTCAAGAAAAAATGGTCTAATTTTCAATAAATCCCTTCAATTGTTTGCTCCGGCTAGGGTGACGTAATTTGCGCAATGCCTTGGCTTCAATCTGACGGATACGTTCCCGGGTTACAGTAAAATCCTGCCCCACTTCCTCTAAGGTGTGGTCGGTCTGCTCTCCAATCCCAAAACGCATACGTAAGACCTTTTCTTCTCGTGGAGTGAGTGTGGACAGAACTTTTCGGGTTTGTTCTATCAGACCCATGTTGACTACTGCCTCCAGGGGTATAGCTGTTTTCTTGTCCTCTATGAAGTCCCCGAGATGACTGTCTTCTTCATCCCCGATGGGAGTTTCCAGCGATATGGGCTCCTTGGCGATTTTTAGTATCTTACGTACCTTATCCACGGGGAAGTCCATCCTTTCCGCAATCTCCTCTGGAGTTGGTTCGCGGCCCAGCTCTTGCACGAGATATCGGGAAGTGCGGATCAGCTTGTTAATAGTTTCTATCATATGCACCGGGATGCGTATGGTCCGAGCCTGGTCGGCAATAGCCCGGTTGATGGCCTGCCGTATCCACCATGTGGCGTATGTGCTGAATTTATAGCCCCGCTGATATTCAAACTTTTCTACAGCCTTCATCAGGCCAATATTACCTTCTTGAATCAAGTCGAGAAATTGCAGACCGCGGTTAGTGTACTTTTTAGCTATGCTTACTACCAGTCTCAGGTTGGCCCTTATTAATTCATTCTTGGCATATTGAGTTTTTTGGCCCCCTTTTTCTATTTGGAAGACTAGTTTTTTCAGAGTGGTTGAACTTATCTTAGCCTCGGATTCGATGTGCCGAATTTTCTTCAGGGAGATGGCGAGGGTGGCAATCGTTTCTCGAAGATTGGAGGGTTTTATTTTGAGGGCCTTGGCCAGGTTACTGTTTTTCTCAGGGGTTAAGGGCTTTCCTAATAGTCGTTTTATATCGCTAATGGGAATACTTAGAATTTTTCTACATTTCTTGACCGTTTCTTCTGTTTTGGCCAGTTGATTAGCCATGCCGGAGAGCTTGCCAATGATTCTGTCGAGTTGGTTTTGTTCTAATTTGATTTCCTTAAGGAACCTTATAATATCGAGTTTATTCTTTATAAGTTTTCTTTTGAGGCGTTTTTTATAATCAGGACCCTCGGTAGTAACCAGCAACTCATCTTTTATTTTTTTATTTTCTTTATTAATTCGTCCAACAGTCTCGATCAGGCTGATCACTTTTTGTTCGCGCTGGATATTTTCCGTTTCATCTGAATTTTCTTCATCCAGATCCTTTACTATATCCCGGAGGTTAACCCGCCCCTTTTTTAGTTTTTCTCCCAGGCTAAGGATTTCTTGCAGTCCAAACGGTGTTTCCAGGAGGGCGGCCATGATTTCCCGCTCACCTTGTTCGATCTTTTTGGCCAGTTCTACTTCCCCATCGCGACTTAGTAATGAGACCAGACCCATTTCTCGCAGGTATATCTTGACCGGGTCTGATATCTCGGTAATGATTTCTGAATCGACGGTTACGTCATCACGGTCTGACTCCTGGTCGGATACAAACGCCTTTTTAGCATCTACGCCCGCCTTGGCATTTTCCACGATACCGATCTCTATCTCCTCAAAGGGGATAACAGTGTCTTCTAATTGTCCTGAACCTATGACGCCTTCCGGTAGTTTTTCGCTATAGCAGTAACGTCCCTCTTCGTTTATAGAAAGCAACTCTCGCAGGTCTTCCATCTCTACCTCTTTGCCCATATGGTTTTTCTCCTTAACTACTTGATTAATCATCCCTTATGCCGGACCAAAAGCTTTTTATGCTCTTCCATGAGTTCCTTGGCCGCATTGTTGGCGACACCATATTGTTTTGTTCTTTCTGCCTCTTTGATTTGTCCAAGTAGCATTTTTGTCTGACGCTGCAGTTCCCGCCCGCGGACCTTAGTTAGAAGATCCTGTACTACTGATTCCACCTCAGTTCCGGTGTATGTTGGGGCATCGAGCATAATGGCTGCGATCTTGCTTTCCATAGCAGGATCTTTAACCCTCGCCAGCAATTGTCTGGCATCGACCGCACCGTCTTCTTCAAATATACTTTTCAGGTGAGTAAAGATGTACTTAAGCCCTTCATCTTTAAAGAGATCTTCCCCCCTCCTTTCTTTTAAGAAAATTGGTAGATATTGCGGATAAGACAGCAGGATTTCTATAATCGTTTTCTCCAGGTATAAATCAGCATTTCCGGGCGCCGGCTTTATATTTATGAGCGCCTTTTGAGTTTCCATATCCGAATTCCAGCGCAGCGCTTTTTCAATAAGCCCTTCGGTTATTTTCAGGCTATCGGCTATCTCGGCTATGTAGAGGGATCGTTTGATGGGGTCGGTTATGTCCTGGATAGCCGGTCTTATCTCCCGGAGAATTTGTGCCTTGCCCTCCAGAGACTGTCCCCATTTTTGAGTAAGTTTGTCTAACAAAAATTTAGTCAAGGGCATGGCCTTATCCGCCATATCTTCAAATTTTTCAACACCATGGGCGCGGATAAAGGTGTCCGGGTCATGACCGCTGGGTAATATCAAGACCTTAGCTGAGGCCCCCTCTTTTAAAAAGAGGGGAATGCTCCGCAGAGCGGCATTGACGCCGGCCTGATCAGAGTCAAAGAGGATTATGAACTCTTCGGCATAGCCTTTTAAGATCCGGATATGATTTGGGGTCAGGGCTGTTCCCAGCGTAGCCACGACATTTTTTATGCCATAGGCGTAGAGAGATAAAAAGTCAAAATAGCCCTCCACGATGAATCCACGGCCTTTATGTCTGAATTCATTCCTGGCCAGATGAAGGCCGTAGAGGGAATTTCCTTTATGATAGACAGGTGTTTCCGGTGAATTGAGATATTTGGGCAGGGTATCGTCCAGGACGCGGCCTCCAAAGGCAATAACTCTTCCTGCGACATCGAAGATAGGGAAGATTATGCGATTACGGAAACGATCATAATATCCCCCATTTTTTTTCTGTATAACCAATCCCGCCTCTTCTGCCAGGGGGAGAGGGTGATTATGCCGGGTTAACTGGCGGCAAAGACCGTCCCAGTTCGGCAGTGCGTAGCCAAGGCCGAATAAGGCGGTTAGATCAGGGGGAAACCCCCTCTTTTCCAGATAGGCCATGGCCGGTTTGGCCTCCGGGTGATTATTGAGAATGTAAGTATAGTAGGCCGCAGCTTTTTCGTTTAGGTTATAAATTAGTTCTGTTTTGTCTGTTTCATTTCGTTTATGTGGGGAGGTCCGGATATCAGGGAGGGGGATTTGATATTGTTTGGCCAGGTCTCGCACTGCCTGCACAAAGGATATGTTGTGGTATCGCATTAGAAAGCTAAAGACATTGCCTCCGATGCCGCAGCCGAAACAATGAAAGATTTGTTTTTCTTCGCTTACGCTGAAAGAGGGAGTCTTCTCAGAATGGAACGGACAAAGCCCCTGATAATTGCGGCCGACTTTTTTTAGAGATACATAGTTACTGATGACTTCAACTATGTTGGCCGTATTCCCGATTTCGTCGATTTTACTGTCCGGTAATAGCGCCATCAAGCAACCATCCTATAGTTAATAGCTACCCGGCGGGCGTAATAATCGAAGCAAGATGACACAGAAAAGCAGATGGGGTTGACAATCAAAAATGCCCCATGCTTCCCCGGCTTGTGTGGGCGGGAAACACACTGGAATAAAGACAAATTTGAGACGCCTTTTATTTGTGTTGACTTTCTCATTATGTATGGGCCCGTATAGGAGGCCTTTTAATAATCAGAGAGAAAACCAACTTTATACGGCGAACAAGATAATACAGAAAGACAGCAAAACAAACCCTTAGACTTTAATGCCTGTTAAATCCCTTGACAGGCCATCTTCGTTGTCTCGGTTGCGCCTGTAATAATGTTAATGACTTTTTGTCGGTCAACTTATGATATGTCTCACCCCCTTTATTTGCGGGGTGAGAACTCTTAACGCATTACAAGTATAAAATAGATCGGGCGGATATTCGCGCTTTAAGACAAACTTCCTGTCGGCTTAATGGTTCCAACTAAGAGTATTATCTCTCTACGTACCTGCGCGTCTTCTTTAACGCCCTTTTTTTCGCGGCCAATATTTTCTTTTTTCGTTTAATACTAGGCTTTTCGTAGTGTTCCCTTTTACGAATTTCGGATAATATGCCAGCCTTCTCGCATTGCTTTTTAAAACGCTTTAGGGCAAATTCAAAGGACTCATCTGTTTTAACTCTGATGCCCGGCATCCAGCTTCCCCTCCCCCCAACACCAAGTACCCAAAAAACATAACCACCACTCCCTGTCTATAATTGTATAGTGAATAATATTAATCTAGCAGGGCAATTTAACACTCGATACACAAAAGTCAAGTATTTTGGCCATGTTTGTCTCCCGGCCGGGTATTTTTTCGCAAATATTCAGCGCTTGGCAGGAAAAGGCACATGACGCATGGCCCATGGCTGATAGCTGAAAGTTGATGACTGATGGATGACTTTTTATTCAGCAGATGCGCGGGAGGGGTTCGCCGGTAAGCATGTCCACGATTCGGTTACCGCCGATAATGGTTTTCATAAATACCTTACCAGGATGATCGGATATGACCTCGCCAATAATGCAGGCATCCCGGCCATAGGGATTTTTATGCATAATATCAATTAGTTTTTCAGCATCCTGGGCCGCTGCGCAGGCTATCAGTTTGCCCTCATTGGCTAAATAGAGCGGGTCTATCCCTAAGAGTTCGCATGCGGCCTGTACCTCGGGACGAACGGGTATGGTCTCTTCGTGGACACGGATACCTACCCGGGATTGTCCGGCGATTTCATTGAGGGATGTGCCCAGACCGCCACGGGTGGGGTCGCGGAGGACGTTGATTTTCCGGCTCGCCGCCAGCATCTCGGCCACCAGGGTATTTAAGGGAGCGGAATCGCTCTTTAAGGGGGCATCGAATCGCAGGCCTTCCCGGCAGGTAAGGATGGTTATGCCGTGGTCGGCGATGGTGCCGCTCAAGATTATCTTGTCTCCGGGCCTGGCGTTTTGTCCGGAGATGTTGACGTCCGGATCAATTATCCCGATGCCGGCGGTATTTATGAAGACCTTGTCTGTAGCGCCTTTGGGCACAACCTTGGTGTCTCCCGTAGCAATGACTACCCCGGCCTCAGCCGCTGCATTTTTCATGCTGCCGGCTATGGCTTTAAGGTCGGCCATGGGGAGCCCTTCTTCTATGATGAACCCGACACTCAGATAGAGCGGCCGGGCCCCGCGCATGGCCAGGTCGTTTACCGTGCCGTGTATGGCCAGGCTGCCTATATCCCCGCCGGGAAAGAAAATGGGATCGACTACATAAGAATCGGTAGAGAAGGCCAGTTTGGTCCCTCCGATGGTCATAACCGCGCTATCGTTCATTTCTCTGAGGAATTCATTATCAAATTGGGGGAGGAAAAGAGAGGCGATCAACTCATGCGAGGCCCGGCCTCCGCTTCCGTGGTCGAGAAGTATCCGGTCGTGTTTCATAGGATCTCCATAGGCTTAATAATGTATTGCCAAAAGATTTTTACCACAGAGCACACAGAGAAAATAAGAATATCAATAAAGATCAATTCGTAAAAAAGCCTTTTCACTGCTGAGCACGCAGAGTCCGCAGAGGAAAACTTTAACCTATTTAATATGTTATCTCAGCGTTCTCGGCGACCTCTGCGGTAAATTTTACTTTTTACGAGATCATCAATCATGATATTTGTAATAGGCTGCGCATGTCCCTTCGGTCGAGACCATACAGGGGCCATAGGGATTGGAAGGCGTGCAGACCTTCCGGTAAAGGACGCAGTCAAGCGGGGTTTTGACGCCCCGCAGTATGTCCCCACAACTGCAACCGGGATGATCCTGGGTCCTGGGCACGGTTAGATCGAACTTTGTCTCAATATCCAGGGCGCGGTAATTATCCCTTAATCTTAAGCCGCTATCAGGTATAGTGCCAAGCCCGCGCCATGGCGCGTCGCAGGTCTCAAAGACCTCCGAGAGCAGGGCCAATGCCTTTTCATTGCCGGTGAAGTTGACCGCCCTCCGGTACTGGATTTCCACTATAGCCTTTCCCTCTTCAATCTGGGACAATAACATGTAAATGGTCTGCAATATATCTACGGGTTCGAAACCGGCCACTACGCAGGGGATGTGATATTTATCGGCGACCGGCCGGTAGGCATCTGCGCCAATGATGACGGATACATGCCCCGGGCAGATGAAGCCGTCGATGGCCAGCTCTCCGCCGGCCAAAAGGGCCTCCATGGCCGGGGGGATAATCTTATGGGCCGGGATAATATAAAAGTTGCCAATTCCTTCTTTTTTGGTCTCTTTTACTGCCGCCGCAATAGTCGGCGCAGTGGTCTCAAAGCCCACCGCCAGGAAGACAACCGTGCGGGATGGATTCCGGCGGGCGATGTCCAAGGCGTCAAATGTGGAATAGACCACGCGGATATCTGCCCCATCCGCCCGCTCCTTCTGCAGGGACGACGAGGACCCCGGCACGCGTACCAGGTCGCCAAAGGTAGCAACAATCGTATCCTTTTGTTGGCCGAGCTTGATAAACTTATCTATTTCCTCCGTGGCCGTGACACAGACAGGGCAGCCGGGGCCGGACAGCAGGGTAATAGAGGGCGGCAGCAGGCTTCGTATCCCGCTTCTGAATATAGAAACGGTGTGGGTTCCGCAAACCTCCATAAGCCGGACCGGCCGGTGCGATAACGCCTTTATTTTATCTATTAACTTCCCGGCTAGATGCGGATCGCGGTATTCATCGAGATGTTTCATCGGCAAATATTTCCTCAAAGTATTGCAGGGTGATTTTGGCCTCTTCTTCGTCAATGCAGTGGATGGCGAATCCGGCGTGTACAATCACATAGTCGCCTACCGTGGGCGGCCTGTCAATAGCGTCCAGGCGTACTGCCTTGCGCGTGCCGCCCATATCCACCACGGCTGTATTTTCCTTAAGCTCCAGGACTTGCATAGGTACGGCTAGGCACATAGATAACTACTCCAAAAGTATGATGGTGAAAACAATGCTGAAATACGTTGCCTTAATGGAAGGGAACAATAGATTACCCACTGCTCCCATTCCCGCAATGTCAGCGCCAATATTCAGTACAATGGCAGGAAAACTAAACAACAACATTAAATACAAAACAGGTTTTGAATAATGAGTTTTAAGCGTTCCTGCTAAACCATGTGAAGTAACCAAGCCAATTCTTGCACACATTTCCTGAATTGAAGCCATGAGTGGAAATGTAATAAGTGCAGTCCAGAGAGTTGAAAGTCCGTATGCAGCGCCTGCCTGTGAGTAGGTTGCAATGCCTGAAGGGTCATCATCGCTTGCACCGGTAACAAGTCCGGGTCCAAGTATTTTCCAAAATCGAAGAAGTTTAGATGAAATATTTTTTTTGTTCATTTCTTATATCTCTGCTGTGCCATCCTTGCCGCTTACACGCCAAAGATTATTTTGCTATTTCGGCAAAATGAAGCTAAAGGTACTGCCATTGGCGGGTATGCTTTCAGCCCATATCCATCCTCCATGGCCTTCTATTATTGCTTTGGCAATGGACAACCCAAGCCCCGAACCCTTTGAGTTTCCCGCACGGTAGAATGCATCAAATATATAAGGCAGATGATCTTCCGGTATTCCTATGCCTGTATCTTTAACAGAGACAAGTATTTCATTGCCTCGGTCTGATATTTTGATTGTTACAGCTCCTCCAGTGTCGGTATATTTTATTGCGTTGACGAGAAGATTTCTGATCACGCGATTTACCATAGCAGCATCTGCATTAACTATAGGAGTTATTGTATCCGGGTGTTCAATGCCTATAATGATTTTTTTCTTTTCAGCCTCCACTTTTTCCGCTTCAATATTTTTCCGAATTTCCTCTTCTATATTAAATGGAGCGTAAACAGGCTTATATTCTATTGCTTCAAATCTCGAAAACTGCAGAAAATCTGATATTAATTGTGATAATTTGTTGAGTTCACTATGGATAATTTTAAGGTAGTCCTGTTGCTCTTCCGTCAGGGCCCCTGTCTTGCCTAAGATGAGTCTCGACAGAAAACCCTCCGATATGAGCGCAGGGTTTTTCATGTCATGTGCAAACATGGACAGGATATTCTTTCGCTCTCTTTCCAGCTTTCTGAATTTTGTAATATCTTCAATAGCAAGGAGGATCATCTGGGAACCTATTTCTTTGTGAGTGATACGGCGGGCATTGAGAAGCATTATTTTGTGTCCTATGTTTGAAAATATATGCTCAACTTCATAGTCATCGAACTTGTTATCTTTGGGCAGAATCTCTTCCAGCAACGTCCGAAGCCTGGGAATATCCCACTGCCGGTTTCCGAGGTCATATATAAGATTACCTATAGTCTCCTCAGGCGTTACCTTGAATGATTTATAAAAACTGCGGTTTGCTAAAAAAACCCTCAAGTCTGAATCCAGTACAATAAGGGGTTCACGTACTGTCTGTACAATAGCTTCAAACATCTTAGGGCCTCCACTCTTGTTTAATTCTTGGCATTCTTCCCATCGTCAATGCTCTGTTGATTTGGGGTGTTTGGGCCAACCGCACAAGACGACTGGTCATTTGTTACAGTCAGCATCCACCAGCGTAGCTCTGAAACTACCTTAGCCAACGTTTTTTCATCCTACATTATATTTCACCGCCCTATATTTCACCGCCCTTTTTCTTCTCCATAGCACATGCCGCTACGGCCTGACCCAGGGATATTCCTCCGTCATTTGTCGGCACCATGCGGTGAGTATAGACCTTAAAACGGTTTCTCCGCAAGAGACTTGTCAGCCTTGAGAGGAGAGTCATATTTTGGAAAACACCGCCGCTTAAGGCCACTTTCGTGAGGCCTCGTTCACTCCTCAGCTTTATACATATATCTGTAAACATCCGGGCCAGGGTGTGGTGAAACTTATGGGCAATAAGTCCCTTTTTTGTCTCTTTCTGTATGTCCGTCACGACTTGCTCAATAATCGGCCTGACATCCACAGCCCATTTGCCATCTCTTTTTTCTATGCGGTAGTCATAGGCCGCCACTCCGTAGCCGGTAATGGACATCTCCAATTCCACGGCGGCCTGTCCCTCATAGGCTACCTTATCTCGCAAACACAAAAGGGCCGCGATACCGTCAAATAGACGGCCGCAGCTCGATGTCAGGGGGGTGTTAATTTTTTTCTTAATGGCTGCGGCTAAGAGGGATAGGGTTTTTTCGTCGTGATTTTTCACGAAGGGGATATCTAAATTGAGAAAGCCTTCACCGTAGGCTTCATGGAGATAACTTACCGCCATGCGCCAAGGCTCTTTGATAGCGGCGGCTCCGCCGGGTAAGGGGACGTAATCCAGGTGCCCGGCCCTCTCGAATGAGTCCCGGCGGGCTATCAGTATTTCGCCTCCCCAGATAGCGCCGTCTGTGCCATAGCCGGTTCCATCCATACCCAGACCAATCACCTCTTCATTTAACCCATGTTCGGCCATACAACTAACAATATGGGCATGGTGATGCTGGACGCCGTATTTGGTCAGGTCATTTTGGGCCAGGGCATATTTGGTGCTTAAATATTCGGGGTGGAGGTCATAGGCAATGATCCGGGGGGTGATTTCCAGGATGCGCTTGAGATGTTCAATAACCTCGGTAAAAGATTCCAGGGTCTCCAGGTTTTCCAGGTCACCGATATGCTGGCTGAGAAAGGTGTTTTGTCCTTTAGTCAGGCAAATAGTATTTTTTAATTCGGCCCCGCAGGCCAGAATTTCCGGCATATTTTCTTTAAGTATTATCGGCATCGGGACATAGCCGCGGGCCCGGCGGACAGGGTGGGCCTTTCCTCTATTAACCCGCACCACCGAGTCATCGCAGCGCATATAGATATCCCGGTCGTGCATAAGAAAGTAGTCTGTAATATGGCCCAGGCGACGGAAGGCCTCATCGTTGCCGATGGCAATGGGTTCTTCACTCAGATTGCCGCTGGTCATGACCAGCGCCACGAACCCTTGTTTCAGCAGTAAGTAATGTAGGGGTGTGTAGGGGAGCATGACCCCCAAATATTTATTATGCGGGGCCACCCCGGCAGAGATGGCAGGGCGCGGCCTCTTTTTTAAAAGGACAATGGGGCGCTGAGGCGATAGGAGAACCTTTGATTCGTAAGAATTTACCCGGGCGTAGGTTTCTATGGTTTCAACATCCGGAGACATAAGGGCCAGCGGCTTTTCCTCACGGTGCTTGCGTTGGCGAAGG
The DNA here is from genome assembly GCA_031082315.1 of Thermodesulfobacteriota bacterium. Classification (NCBI taxonomy): domain Bacteria; kingdom Pseudomonadati; phylum Thermodesulfobacteriota; species Thermodesulfobacteriota bacterium. Next base: position 65,378 of record JAVHLC010000001.1, on the reverse strand, counting down.
GTACGCACGGTCTCGTCTATTGTGGCGTCAACTACCAGGTGAAATCCCCCCAGGCCTTTTATGGCCAGTATCTTGCCTTGACGGAGAAGATTAGCCGCTTGAATGACAGGGTCTTTGCATACTACACGGTTTTTATTCGCGTCGTAAAGAGTTACCCGGGGGCCGCAGGTCCAGCAGGCATTGGGCTGGGCATGAAAACGGCGGTTAAGGGGGTCGCGGTATTCGGCCTCACATTCCGGGCACATGGGAAATGACTTCATAGAGGTCTTGGGGCGGTCGTAAGGTATATCTTCGATAATGGTATAGCGGGGCCCGCAATTGGTGCAGTTGATGAAGGGATAGCCATAGCGGCGGTTTTTAATGTCCAGAAGTTCGGCCAGACACTCGTCGCAGACACAGATGTCCGGGGAGATAAGGGCGGAGCGGCCGTCTGAAGCCTGACTTTCATGGATGCTAAAATCGCCGTATCCGGCCGGGGGATGTTCGGATTTCTCCAGGGCGGTGATATTGGCCAGGGGAGGGGATTCAGAGCGGATGGCCTTTAAAAAAGAGTCTATGGCCTGGGACTCTCCTTCGACGTCAATATCTACGCCATGGGAGGTATTGGTTACATAGCCCTTGAGGTCGTACCGCCGCGCCAGTTGATAAATAAAAGGACGAAACCCCACGCCCTGTACTATTCCATGGACGGTGGCCTTAATCCGGCGGGTTACTTTTTCTTTGTCTGCTGTCTGATCCATTTATACCAGTTTTCCAGGCCCTCTCCGGTGCGGCAGGAGACCTCGAATATCTTTATCTTTGGGTTCAGTTTAAGGACGGCCTTCTTTATATTGTTTATCTTGCAGTTTGTGTATGGCAGGAGGTCGATCTTGTTTATTAAAAGGACCGTTGATTCACGGAACATGACCGGATATTTGAGCGGCTTATCGTCGCCTTCGGTCACGCTCAGGATCATGGTCTTCACGTTTTCACCTATGTCAAACTCCGCCGGGCATACCAGGTTCCCCACGTTTTCTACGATAAGGAGGTCAAGGTTATCCAGGTCCAGGTGGGCGAGGACATTCTGAATCATGTTGGCGTCCAGGTGGCAACCTCCGTCAGTGTTAATCTGTATGGCCTGAACCCCTTTTTTGGCTATGCGCCTGGCATCGACCGAGGATTGTATATCCCCTTCTATTACCGCCATACGCAATCTGTCCTTCAGCGCTTCGACCGTATTTTCCAAAAGGGTGGTTTTCCCCGCGCCAGGTGAACTCATGAGATTTATGGTGAATATGCCTTTTCCCTTGAATAATTTTCTATTCTTTTGGGCAATGGCCTCGTTGGCCTCCAGGATATTGCGGACGACGGATACCTTCAAAGATTAGCTCCTTTCATTGACCCTAACTTATTTAGCCACTAAGGCACAAAGACACGAAGATTTTATAGAATAATTTTGTTAAACCGTGATTCTTTCCAGTCATAAATTATATCGACCCTTTGTGCCTTGGTGACTTTGTGGCTGAATAGTGTATCTAATCATCGCTTTCGATCTCGCAAATGTAAAATTCGCGACCGGTGAGGATGTCGATTTTAAGACCCTGACAACCCGGACAGTTGCAGAAAGGGTCTTCTAATGTAAATTCCCTTCCGCATTGGGCGCAGCGGCCGGTGATCGGGACGGTATCTATCTCTAATCTTGCCCCTTCGGCCAGAGTTCCTTTGGTTATTAGCTCAAAACAAAAAGAAAGGGAAGAGGGTTCAACGGCGGTCAACTTGCCCAGTTTAAGCCTTACGGCAGATATGCGTTCAATGGCGTTTTTCTCTGCCTCGTTCTGGATGATGTCAAGAATTCCCTGGGCGATGGATAGTTCATGCATAGGTTATCGAATCTCTAACATAATAGCCAATCCGGGGTCAATGAGAACCTTTATTATTGTAAGAAGCTATCAGCTATCAGCTGTCAGCAAAAAGAAAAATCTAGTGCAGTGCGTCCAACATTTCTTTACATATATTGTGGCATCAAAAACCTTCATTCCTGCGGAAGCAGGAATCCAGAAAGGCAAAAAGACTGGATTCCGGGTCAAGCCCGGGATGACAATCAAAGTAAAGGGGCTTATGACGCACCACACGAGTCTCCTATGGAAGGCTGACCGCTGAAAGCTGATGGCTGAATGCTTATCTTACAGCAGCCCCTCTTCCCGGAAGCTGAAACACCCGTCTTCGCCTACAATTAAATGGTCGTGGACGGCGATGCCTACAGCCGCGGCCGCTTTCTTTAAGGTCTCCGTCAGGGACAGGTCTTCACTGGAGGGTTTTACGTCACCGCTGGGGTGGTTGTGTACGAAGATCAAGGCGGTGGCCTTATGGTGGATGGCCCTTTCTATTATCTTGCGGGGATAGACCACGGCCTGACTGATGGTTCCTTCCTGTATTATTTCATCGGCCAGCACCTTGTTTTTGGTGTTGAGAAACAGGCAGCGAAAATACTCGTTTTTGAGACCGGCCATGGCCGACCGGCAATAATCGATAAGGGCCCGGGGCGAGGAGATGGTCTCTTTCCCCATGACTTCTTCTTTTAGGTAAAGATCCGAGCAGTCCCGGACCAGTTTGATTAGTGCGGCGGTGTGTTTACCCAACCCCTGGATGGTCTGAAGCTCATCCGGCGCGGCGCTGAGTACGCCCCGAAAGGATTTGAACTCCTTTAACAGTTTCTTGGCCAGAGGTTTGACATCGCGGCGGGCGAGGGCATAGGTCAGGAGGAGTTCCAGTACCTCATAGCCCTGAAGCCCGGCCGCACCATTCTTAAGATAGCGTTCCTTCAGCCGCTCGCGATGGCCGATAACATCTTCTTTCGTATTATCCACAATGGGAAATATCGGCGGAGGAGAGAAAAAGTTAAATGGTACGCCAAAGATGTACCCTAAGCATGTAGCTGTTGACATGACGCCCGGAATACTATATAAATTTTTTAACTCAGACAAATTACTCAACATCCTGAGTAATTTTACTCAAGGCTATGAGTTAAAATTAAAAAGGCAAATTATGTATAAGAGAGCGGTATTTAACGTCCTTTTCAGCAGGTTCACCGAGACGCGCCGGTTTATCCAGGTTTTGGCCGGCCCCCGCCAGACCGGGAAAACCACCCTGGCCCGGCAGGTACTTGAATCCATAGCCATTCCGGGCCATTATGCCTCAGCCGATGAGCCTGCGTTAAAGGATCGGATATGGATCGAACAACAATGGGAAACTGCACGTTTCAAGGCCGGATCTACGGGCGAACCCCGAAGGGCCTTATTGGTCTTGGATGAAATCCAAAAGATACCCGGGTGGTCTGAAAGCGTAAAACGCCTTTGGGATGAAGACACCGCCAGCGGCATCCATCTTCAGGTCATGATTCTTGGCTCCTCTCCCTTGCTCGTCCAGCGTGGGCTTACCGAGAGCCTTGCTGGCCGGTTCGAGGTTGTGCCGGTCACTCACTGGTCTTTTGAAGAGATGCACCGGGCGTTCGGATGGGATGTGGATAAATTCATTTTCTACGGCGGCTATCCAGGCGCAGCCGGTCTGATTAATGACCCCCAAAGATGGTCGCGTTATGTCTTGGAATCTCTTATTGAAACCACGCTTTCACGAGATATCTTATTGATGACGCGCGTGGATAAACCCGCTTTGCTGCGTCGTCTGTTTGAATTGGGTTGTGCCTATTCCGGCCAAATCCTCTCCTATCAAAAAATGCTCGGACAGCTTCAGGACGCAGGCAACACCACTACACTGGCTCATTATCTTGACCTTCTAAGCGGGGCCGGCTTATTGACGGGGTTGTCTAAATATGCGGGACAGCGTGTACGCCAAAGGGCTTCCAGCCCCAAACTGCTTGTATTGAATACGGCCCTTATGACCGCACAGTCCCATTTTACCTTAAGCGAGGCGAAGCAGGATACAGAATTCTGGGGACGCCTCGTGGAATCAACGGTTGGCGCAGCACTGGCTAATGCCATAAGAGGAAAGAACATGGAATTATTCTACTGGGCGAGCCGCAACCGCGAAATAGACTATGTGTTGAGCCGGGGCAAAACTATAATCGCTATCGAGGTAAAGAGCAGCCGGAAGAAGGGTACCCTGCCTGGGCTGGAGGCCTTTTCCAGTGAATTTACAGTTAAGAAAAAGCTGTTAGTGGGAGGCTCCGGCATCCCTCTGCAGGACTTTTTGTTGACACCACCGGAGAACTGGTACAAGTAGCCGCATCATAATCTCCCAATATAGAGTGTTCCTTCGATCAGATTACTGCTTGAAGCGCTTTAGCCGATATCACACACCTATAAAAATATTTGACAATTCCGATGGTTATAGGCGAATATGAGAGCCGTAATAGGGATCGGCAATATATTTGGCAGGGGAGAGATTCTGGTCTTCAGCTAGAGTTGAAATATCCGAAGTACTTCGGATATAACCCCAAATCTAGAGGTATATCCGAACCAGTTCGCTTATGAAGGAGTTGTACAAAATTACTTGCCGCAATAGATGATGATTCAATTAAGAGATTTTGAAACTAAATTGGAGTCAAGAACCTTTATCGATAAGGCTTTCAATGCCTTTGAGGGCTTGTTGCAGTCGGAGACTGGTATATCAAACCTCAGATTAAGAAAAGATGGCTGCAAGGGGTTGATTGAAGAAATATTGCCAATTGCAACTTTTTTGGCGTGTTTTGAAAGACCCGGATTAAATTTATATTGTCAGTACTTCCCGCGTAATCAAAAAGGATCTACGACTGAAAACTTTGAAGCCAAGGTTTATTGTGAGGGTTTATTAGTAGAAAAAGGGGCTATGCACAATGAATATTTGGTAGAAGTTTCTATAGCGTGCCATCCAAACGACTACTTGAAAAGAGAATGTGCAGAAAAAGGGTTGCCTTGCTTCGGAGGTGAAATAAAAAGACTACCAGATGGTTTAAGGATTTATATGATAGGAACGTGCGGCTTACTGATGAGCGTCTTGAACATTTTGAGAATGATCATCCGGAAATGGCTGGTCAAATTGACAAGGTTGCAGAAACGTTATCACAGCCGGAGATTGTTGTCAGATCGAAGACAGATTCAGAAGCGGAACTCTTTTATCGCCATTACCTGGTGACTCCTGCTGGTGAGAAATATCTGTGTGTTATCGTGAAGTAAGAGTTGATGATGTTTTTATATTAACGGCGTATTTTACGGACACTATCAAAAAAGGAGAGGTGTTATGGGAGAAGCAATAAAAGTTTGGTATGATAAAGAAGGGGATTATCTTGAAGTTCTCTTTGAACGAAAGACGGGCTATTTCAAAGAAACAGAAAATGACGCAGTGATGGAAAAAGTAGATAATGAAGGGAATGTCATTGGATTTTCCATATTGAAAGTTAGTACGCTGAAAGAGCAAACACCTCTCTCAATCGAACTGAAGAAACACGTCGCCTAACACAGTGCAAACAGCTAAAGCCAAAACCAGACGGCTTCGTTTGTGCTTGACGATAGGCAGGACATCGCTCGCTCGGCAGGCTTCGGGATGCTTCCCGGTAGGGAGGGGAGTAATAATCGAAAAATTAGGCTTTAGGAGGGTTAGTGAAAAGCCCTGCCAGCCCGTTATACGCCATTGGTCATTAAAACATGATAAACGAGGAGTATCATGGAAAGTGGGCTTAGGAAAATTTCACCGGCTATCTTTGGAGTTGCTTTAATCTGTTTCTTCCTGCCGTTTGTCAATGTTTCTTGCGGTGGTCAGAAAGTTGCCAGTTTCACCGGAATTCAATTGGTTACAGGCACGACCATTAAGCAACCCGGGATGTTTGAACAAAAGCAAACTCAAAAGTTAAAAAGAGAACCGCTGGCAATTTGCGCCTTTTTATCCGTAATTGTTGGGTTAGGTTTAAGCCTTTTGAAAACTAAAAAAAGTCCTATTGTAACAGCTATCATCGGTGGCATTGGAGCTGTTATGCTTTTACTGCTCAAATCAAAGATGGATAATGACGTACTTAACCAGACTGGGGGTATGGTACAGCTTGAATATACCTTTGGTTTCTGGTTGACTTTTGTATTAAATCTTTCAGCAGCAGGGTTAAATGCCTTTTTTGCAAAGCAAAAAGGAGATAATATCAAAATAGATACATGACCAACGGCAGATAAACAACAACACAAACGGAAACTTACAAACCTAACGGCTTCGTCTGTGCCTCAGGCGTTATATGAAGGCCGCCATTCTGTCAGAAACGTCAGGCGACATAGTAGATAATAAAAAGATGGCTTCTACGGATAAAATAGTTTAGAAATATGTGTTAGGACCCATAGGGAGTGGGCATACCGGATGTGTACGGTTAGACTGGAGGAAAGCGTATGAAGGTAGAAGAGGTAATGAACAAAAAGATAGAATACATACAACCCGAGGCCACGGTGTACGATGCCATAGAAAAGATGGTTGATAAAAGGATCCGGTCTTTACTGGTAAATCCCAAGGATGAACAGGATGTTTATGGATTAATCACGGTAAGAGATATTGTGTTTAAGATCATAAATAAGAATCTTAACCCAAGGAAAATAAAGGTCGGAGAAATTACTTCCAAGCCATTGGTATGTGTTACCAAAGACATGCCCATCGAGCATGTCATGGCCTTGATGGAAAAGTTTAATATTGCCAGGGTCATTGTCTGTGAAGAAGGCAAAGTCCGCGGGGTTGTATCTTTATTTGATGTCATGGCTGGTTCGCTGATAGAGAAAGCAATAGAGGGGCATAGTGCTTAAAGAACTGTTTCTGGGCGGCAAGAAGGAACTGGAAGTCGTAGATAAGATGAAGAAACACATGGGGTTTCTTTGTTCAGCCTGTACGACCCTTAAGGCCGCGATAGAGAACTGGGATAAGGAGTTAATATCGAGTGTCTCCGATTTGGAAAGAGAGGGAGATATAGTAAGGAGGGAGATATTTTCAAATATCTATGAAGGGGCCTTTTTACCGTTTCTACGGCCTAATATATGCAGATTCGTGGAGATAGTAGATAATGCCCTGGACGTAACGAAAGATGCGGCTATTGAATACACGGATTTAGAGTTAGATGAAGAAACAAAGGATGATTGTGCCAGAATTGCGGACATCAGTGCGAAGATGTGCGAGATGCTTTTAGCGGCCATTGAGACATTATCCGGACGTGCTGATTTGAGAGAAAAAAGCCTGGCTATTAGAATTTATGAAAAGAAGGTTGATGAGATAGAATTTGACCTGCTCAAAAGGCTCCGGACAAAAGAGATTAAAAACTTCTGGGAGGGCAAAGCACTCTCTGATTTTATACATGATCTTACCAGCATAAGCGATTTAATCGAAGATGCCAGTGATTATCTGCAGATAATAAATATAAGCCTACGATGAGCTCGCCACCTGAATGCAGCCCATTCCAATTATAGCTTCTGTTCTTATAGCTCTTAGTGTTGGTTCCAACGATACCTCCAATGCCCTGGGAATATGTATAGGATGCAGGATAATATCCTTTAGAAGGGCTGTAATCCTCTTTGGGGTATTTGTTCTGATTGGAATACTGTTGCAAGGCCGAAAGGTGATGAAGACGGTTGGAAAAGATATTGTAGAAATGGATTTGCGTATTTTGGGGATATCTTTGCTGGTATCCGCCATTTTGATAATTATTTCCAACTGGAGGAGGCTGCCGGTTTCCACCCATCAGGTGATAATCGGAAGCTTAACCGGCTCTGGAACCGCCCTGGGGGCAGACGTGAACTACGGGTCACTTTTTGAGATTTTTCTTTCGTGGGCGCTATCTCCCCTGGCGGCCTTTTTTGCGTCAATTATGCTATACCGGGCCATGGAAAAGACCCTCTCCAAATTACCCTTCCTGCAAATTGAAAGGATTATCAGGGTGCTATTGCTCGCAAGCGGGATTATCATAGCCTACACTACCGGAGCTAATGAGCTTGCCACCATCCTGGGACCAATCATTCATGCCGGTTTGATCGATGAGACATGGGCCTTTTTAGGAGGCTCTTTTTTAGTGTTCCTTGGCGCCGTTCTTTTAAGCAACCGGATAATAGAGACCATCGGAAGTGGAATAACGGCATTAGATCCTTATTCAGGATTTGCCGCACAGTTTGGCGCCGGGTGTTGCGTTTTTCTTTTTACTTCCCTGGGCATGCCGATTTCAACAACCTATTGCATTATTGGTGGAATTACCGGCATCGGGGTGCTAAAAGGAACCGGCACTGTAAGTGTTAATCTACTAAAAAAGATAGCGTTAAGCTGGATTCTGGCGCCTGCTCTAGCCTTTTTAACTTGTTTCACAATCATTAGAACTCTGATCTGATCCCTTCTTTAAAATTCTTGACATGCTTGTGAGAACCATAATAGAGTCCTGAACATAAGCTGCAAAGGTTAAAGCTCAAAGCTCAAAGCCCAATTTTGATATTTAGTCATTTGGCTTTGATTTGAACTTTGAATTTTGGAATTTGAAATTAATTGAGCAGGACGTTATGTTAGAACACTTTTTCAGCCCCCGTTCCGTAGCTGTAGTCGGCGCCTCACGTCAGCCGGGCAAGGTCGGGTATGACGTCTTAAAAAACATGATGAGCTATGGATACCAGGGGCAGATTTATCCCGTTAATCCCGCTGCCACGGAGATACTGGGCACTAAGGCCTACCCGAACCTGGTCTCCGTACCCGGCCCGGTTGACCTGGCCGTAATTTGCGTGCCCGCGTCTCATGTAATTCAGGTAGTCGAGGAATGCGCGGCCAGCAAAATCGACTCGATAGTGGTTATCACGGCGGGATTCAAGGAGGTCGGGCCGGAAGGGGCCCGGCTGGAGCGCGAATTAAAGGAGGCCATCAATAGATACGGCATACGTATGGTTGGCCCCAATTGTGTCGGCCTGATCGATACGGCCTCCGGGGTTAATGCCTCTTTTGCGGCAGGCATGCCGCTTAAAGGCAACATCGGCTTTTTTTCCCAATCCGGGGCCTTGTGTGTGGCTATCCTGGACTGGTCTCTGGCCGAAGACATCGGCTTTTCCAAGTTCGTCAGCCTGGGGAATAAGACGGACATCTCCGAGATAGAGATGCTGCTGGCCCTGTCGGAAGATCCGCAGACCAAGGTTGTCCTGGGGTATCTGGAGGGCATAAATGACGGTCTGGCCTTTATGGACGTGGCCAGGGAGGTTTCCAAAAAGAAGCCCATTATTCTCATCAAGTCAGGCACCACGGCCTCCGGCGCTAAGGCGGCGTCCTCGCATACCGGCGCGCTGGCCGGCTCGGATGCGGCGTTTCAGGCCGCCTTTCGCCAGAGCGGCGTTATCCGCGCCCATTCTATCAATGACCTGTTCAATTACGCCATGGCCTTTGCCTACCAGCCTTTGCCTAAAGGTCCCAATATAGCCATTATCACCAACTCCGGTGGGCCGGGCATAATAGCCGCGGATGCCTGTGACCGCTCCAATCTCATACTGGCCTCCTTAAATAAGGAGACCATAGATAAGCTCCGAAAAATACTGCCGCCTATCGCCTCCTTTTATAATCCGGTGGATATTATCGGCGATGCGGGAGCGGAGCGTTACCGTGATACCCTGGCCATCATACAGGCAGACGATCAGGTACACGCCATCCTGATCTTGCTGACACCCACGGCTATGGTGGACGTGGCCGAAACGGCCAGGGCTGTTGCCGAACTTGCGAAACAATCGCCGAAACCGGTCTTTGCTTCCTTTCTGGGGAAGAAACGTGTAGAAGAAGGGAGAAAAATATTATTACGGGAGGGCATCCCGCATTATAATTATCCTGAGGATGCCATAGCCGCTATGGATAGTATGTACCGCCAGCGTTTATGGGTGGATGAGCCCCCACGCACGCATCTTTGTTACCGGGCGGATCGGGACAAGGTATGGCAGATATTTGACCGGGTGCGCGATGAAAACCGTAATCAACTTATAGAAGCTGAGGCGCGGGAAGTTCTCCAGGCCTATGGGTTTAAGATTCCGGCCAATATCCTGGCCCGTACCTCAAGGGAGGCGGTGACTGCTGCCAATAGTATCGGGTATCCCGTAGTTATGAAGATTGCCGCGCACCAAATTATTCACAAGAGTGACATAGGCGGCGTTATTCTGGGCATTAAGACGGCAAAAGAGGTAGAGAGAGCGTTTTTTGAGATTACCTCACGGGCACGGGCCAGGGCTCCTCAGGCCCCTATCCTCGGGGTGATGGTACAGGAGATGATTACAGGGGGTAGAGAGGTCATCCTGGGTCTGAGTAAGGATCCGCAGTTCGGGACGTTGATTATGTTCGGCTTAGGTGGTGTTTATGTAGAAGTACTTAAGGATGTATCTTTCCGTGTGGCGCCTTTAGCCAGGGAAGATGCCCATGAGATGGTGAGGGAGATAAGGTCTTTTCCCCTTTTACGCGGGGTGCGGGGAGAACAATCTGCAGATATTGAGGCCGTTGAGGAAGCCCTGCTTATAATGTCTCAACTGGCCCAGGATTTTCCGGAGATTGTGGAAGCCGACGTAAATCCCCTGCTGGCCAAATCCAGGGGCGAAGGGGTCATAGCGGTTGATGCCAGGTTTACCATAAGGGGGGCCTAAGATGGTTACATTATATGTGAGTTCTACGGCCGGTTATTCCGGCAAGAGTATGGTTACCATGGGTATTGGCGCCCAATTGCAGAAGGACGGTTTTAGTGTTGGCTACCAGAAGCCTGTGGGGATACTGCCGGAAGAAGTTGAAGGCATCCTTACGGACAAAGATGCGTGGTTTATATATCGTTTTTTAAAACTTTCCGATCCCCTGGAGCTCGTTTGCCCGGTGGTCATCACTCAGGATGTCTTGATAGACGCCTTGCGTGAGGATATGAAAGGACTGGATCGCAAGATCATCAAGGCCTTTAAGTCCCTGACCATAAACAAGGATGTTATGATAGTGGGCGGTTCGGGCAGTTTTCATACCGGTAGTTACATGGGCATACCGGCAACTAAATTAGTAAAGAGGCTTGAGGCGAAAATTGTCCTCATCGACCGGTATCGGGGGGATTTTTATGTCGACAGCATACTGGATGCCCAGGATAATTTCAAGGAGCACCTCGCCGGTGTCATTTTGAATAATATAACGTCTGAATATATGAGCGATGTACAGGAATTAATAGTACCTTATCTGGAGAAAAAAGGGATAAGTGTCCTGGGGGTAGTGCCTTATGATCCTCTGATGGCCTCGGTCAAGGTGGAATATATAGCGGAACAACTGGGCGGGAAAGTCATCTGCTGTCATCATCGCCTGGATAATCTGGTGGAACAGTTTCTGATCGGAGGCATGCAGGTTAACATGTTCTTGGAATATTTCAGAAAGTCTAAGAATGTGGGGGTCATTGTGGGAGGGGATCGGTCGGATATCCAACTGGCTTCCATAGAAGGCGGGGCCAGATGTATTTTGTTGACCGGCAACTTATATCCTAATGACATAATTATCGGTCGAGCTGAGGAAAAGGGAATTCCCATCGTTGTCCTGTCCGGCGACACCTATACTATTGCCAAGAGTATGGAGAAGCTCTCTTTTCGTATAAGGCTGCGCGAGACGGAAAAGGTAGAAAGAGGCGTCCATCTTATTAAGGAATATGTCGATTTTGATCGCCTGTATGCCAAGCTTGGTCTGAAGAAAGAATAACCGTTGGGCTCACCGCAAAGGCGCAAAGGACGGAAAGAAAGACCTAAAGTGATAAAAGAAGAAGATAGTTTTTCGCCTGAGAATACCTTTTATCTGTCATTCCGTGCTTGACACGGAATCCAGTCTTTTAGTTTCTGGATTCCTGCTTTCGCAGGAATGACGCACGAGGTAGGAACGAGGTCATACAGATAATGTCCAAAGAAATAACATTGATGGATGAGAAAGAGATTAACCGTGTTTTGACCAGAATGGCTCACCAGATCCTGGAGAGGAACAAGGGGGTAGAGGGGCTGGCTCTCGTAGGCATTCGAACCGGTGGTGTTTTTCTGGCCCAGCGTCTGAAGGAAAAAATTATGCATACGGAACAGGCGGATGTGCCCATGGGCATACTGGACATAACCCTTTATCGTGATGACTGGAGTATGATTGGTCGCCAGCCATTGGTTCATAAAACAGAGATAGGTTTCCCTGTCGAGGATCAAAAGATTATCTTAGTGGACGATGTCCTTTTTACCGGGCGCACGATTAGGGCGGCACTGGACGCCCTAATGGATTTTGGGCGTCCCAGAGGGGTAGAGTTGGCGGTACTCGTAGATCGCGGGCATCGGGAGTTGCCCATCGAGCCTCAATATATAGGCAAAAAAATCAATACCGCCTGTTCCGAGAGGGTAAACGTCTTTTTAAAAGAGGTGGGTGGGGAAGATAAGGTTATCCTGGAGACAGGGTCCGGGCTTGAGAAAAGGTGAACAACATCTGGAATTAATTCAAGAATTCTTGACACAGACAAGCTGGTTGCATATATAGGGATGGTGCTTCAATATCGATGGCTTCGTAAAAAGTAAAAAATTACCGCAGAGGTCGCCGAAGTTGGCGTAGGGGCAGGGCAAGCCCTGCCCAATAAGGGCGCAGCAAGCAGCGCCCTTACGTTGCTACGTTGCGGGTTGCGGACTCTGCGTGCTCAGCGGTGAGAAGATTCAGGATCTTATAGCAGGGGAAAGGTCTAATAGGTGGCGATATGAGCCTGGCAATTATTGAGAAAGAAGGACTGCATTTGTTTGTGGCGGAGCTTTTGCGCCAGAAGAATACCGTGGTCGGCGTAAAGGACCAGTCGGCAGTTTCTTCCATACCCGGGGATAGCGGCTTTTACACTTATGCTCCGATTAATTCACCGGGGGAGATGACCCTTTCTTTTGATGTTACGCTTATCCCTCCCAAGAAATACCTCTTACCGGCCTATGAGCAGCTTTTGACCTTTAACCTGTCGCCGGGGTCAATCAAGGCGGATGCACCGAAAGAAGAGTTGATTATTTTTGGCGTACACCCGTATGACATTATAGCCATAAACCAGATGGATAAAGTGTTTTCCGCTGTTCCTCAGGATAATCACTACCTTGAACGTCGTAAGCGGACTACGATTATCGGCATCGATTCGGTTAAGGTGGCGCCCAGGGCCTTCTGGAGCAGCATGGGGGCTGATACTGTGGCGGGTGGTTTCGATTTGATGTTGACGGATATCGGGCAGTGTTATGTAGTGGACGTGGGCAGCAAGAAAGGGGCTTCGCTTCTCAAGATGGCCCCCCGGACCAGGGAAGCTGCGCCGGCTGAGGTGAAAGAAAGGGACAAGGTACGGGCGGAGGCGAGAAAACGTTGCGATGCCAACCGGTTGAGTTTTTCTTATCTTGAACTCCCTTCCCTTTTAGATGGCAATGAGGAACACGTTATCTGGGAGGAAAAGTCCCATCTTTGTTTTAGTTGCGGGACCTGTAATTTAGTATGTCCAACCTGCTACTGTTTTGATGTTCGGGACGATGTCTCCATAGACCTTAAAAAAGGCAGCCGCAATCGTACCTGGGATGGGTGTCTTTTGAGCGACTTTGCCCGGGTAGCGGGCGGCGGTAATTTCCGCGGCCATCGGGCCGACCGCTACCGCCACCGTTTTTATCGTAAGGGGCAGTTTATATACAGGCGTTTTGGCGATATTGCCTGTGTGGGGTGTGGACGTTGTTCCGCACAATGCCCGTCTGATATAGCCGATCCCGTAGCGGTCTTTAATCGTTTGAAGGAGGGTATCTAATCATGGGCGCACCATCTCCCTACCTGCCCGGTCTGGCCACCATTATGAAGATCGAAGAGCAGACGGCTATGGAAAAGCTGTTTGTAGTCCGTCCTAATGATGGGAAGCCTCTGGGGCATAAGCCGGGACAGTTCGTCGAGGTTTCTGTATTTGGTGTGGGTGAATGTCCTATTTCGGTCTCTTCGGCGCCCAACAAAAAAGCAGATTTTGAGATGTGTGTGCGCCGGGCCGGCAATGTTACCAACGCCTTGCATAACCTGAAAGTGGGAGATGTTATCGGCATACGCGGCCCTTATGGCACGCACTTCCCGGTTGAGGATCTCAAAGGTAAAGATCTTCTATTTGTGGCCGGGGGGCTGGGAATCGTGCCCTTGAGGTCCTTTATCAACTATGCCCTGGAAAGGCGAAAGGATTACGGCAGAATAATCGTACTCTTCGGGGCGCGAACACCGGCCGACCGTCTTTTCAAGGCAGAGATTGCCTCCCTGGCAAGGCGTCCGGACCTTGAATACCTGGAGACCGTGGATGTAGGCGATGCCTCCTGGAAGGGCAATGTGGGGGTCATTACCACCCTTTTCCCGAAGTTTACCATTGATCCTAAAAAGACGTATGCCATTATGGTTGGACCGCCGGTGATGTATCGCTTCGCCATAGCCGCGGCCAAGGCCAAGGGTCTGGCCGATGATCATATCATCGTTTCCCTTGAGAGGAAGATGAAGTGCGGTTTAGGCAAGTGCGGCCACTGTCAGATGGGTCCGGTTTATGTCTGTCAGGAGGGGCCGGTGTTTAACTTTGCGGCGATAAAGAATCTGGAGGAGGCCTTGTCATGAGCAAGCCAAGGGTGGCCATCTTTGATTTTGCCGGCTGCGAGGGCGATCAGTTGCAGATCGTTAACCTGGAAGAGGTCGTGCTGGATGTCTTGGGACAGGTGGAGATAGTCACCTGGCGTGAGGCCATGAAGGAGCAGAGCGACCATTATGACATTGCCCTGGTAGAAGGTTCTATCACCCGAAAGAGTGACGAAGAACGGATAAAAGCCATCCGGGAAAAGGCCGGGATACTGGTGGCCATAGGGGCCTGTGCTACTATCGGCGGGATTAATTGCATGAAGAATTTTCAGGATGAAAAATTCGTGCGGCGCTATGTCTATGGCGATAAGGCCCATTGGTATAATACTTATGCGGCCCGACCGGTTTCGGCAGTAGTTCCGGTAGATGCCAATGTCCACGGTTGCCCGATAAACCGTGAGGAGTTTGTCCAGGTACTCAAGGCCCTGTTGCAGGGCAAGAAGCCTTTTATCCCCAATTATCCGGTGTGTGTGGATTGTAAGAAGGCGGGGAATGTCTGTGTGCTTCTCAAGGGCCAGTTTTGTATGGGGCCGGTGACCAGGGCCGGCTGCGGGGCCTGTTGTATTACCGAGGGGGCCTATTGCTGGGGCTGCCGCGGCCTGGTAGATGACCCCAATATGGATGCTGCCCGCGAGCTGTTGGGGCGTTTTGGCATCTCTGCCGGTGAAGCACTTGGGCAAATAAGGCTTTACGATGGGTATCGGGAGGAGGCCAGATGAGCAAGTCTGCTAAACGGGAACTTCATATCCGGGTGGATCATTTAACGCGGGTGGAAGGGCATGGCAATATAGTAGTCAATGTCTCCAACGGCAAGATCGAGGATTGCCGCTGGGAGGTAGTGGAGGCCCCCCGGTTTTTCGAGGCCATGGTCAGAGGACGAAAATGGTATGAGATGCATCACATTACCTGCCGCATCTGCGGGATATGTTCCATCGGGCATACCTTAGCCTCGCTCCAGGCCACGGAAGCGGCCTTGGGTATTGAGGTCTCGGAGCAGACCGTGCTCCTTCGCAAGCTGGCTCTCCATGCGGAAAACCTGCAGAGCCATATTCTCCATGTGGGCTATCTTGTTTTGCCGGACCTGATGGGTGTGGGTAGCGTTGTACCACTGGCCGGATCTCATCCGGCTGAGTTGAAGACTGTTATTCGTATTCACCGCTTATCTAACGAGTTTAGTGATACGATTTGCGGCCGCACTACGCATCCGCAAAGGCTGGTTCCGGGTGGATTTGTCAAGTATCCAAAGGTGGATGAGTTAAAGAAACTGCGCCAGGGGCTTACAGAGGCGCTTTCTGATCTGAAAGAAGTAGCCCGGTTAGTCTGTTCATTGGCGGAACGCTTTCCGGCATTTAGCCGGGAAACAGAGTATATCGCCCTCAAGTCAAACCAGGAATATGCCATGTACCACGGCCAGGTCGGTTCAAGCGATGGAGGGACATGGGCGCCGGGCCAGTATAAAGAGGTAACTAACGAGTTTTGCGTTCCGCACTCCACGGCCAAATATACAAAACATAACCGCGATTCTTACATGGTGGGGGCCTTGGCCCGGTTCAATCTGAACTCCGACAGACTTACCCCGGAAGCCAGGGCCGTGGCCGGGCTCTTTAAACTTAAGCCGGTTTGTTATAACAGCTTCATGAATAACGTGGCCCAGATCGTGGAGTGTGTACATTCTGTAGAGGATTCCATAAACATTATAGATAGAGCCCTCGGCCGGGGTCTGGCGCTGGAGGATATTCCACCTATCAAGGTGTGCGCCGGCCGCGGGGTGTCTGCCGTGGAAGTCCCACGCGGGATACTCTTCCATGATTACCAGTACGATGACGCCGGGACATGTATCGGGGCCAATCTGATCATCCCAACCAACCAGAACCACAATAACATCTATCACGACCTGCAGGCCCTTTTACCTTCATTGCTGGGTAAGCCGGAGAAAGAGATAGAATTGGGGTTGGAGATGCTGGTTCGGGCCTATGACCCGTGTATTTCGTGTTCGGCACACTATCTTAAGGTGAAGTTTAAAAAATAGCCATCAGCTTTCAGCAATCAGCTATGAGCTTTCCAATTGCGGGTTCCGTGTTATGGGTTAAAAACCTTCCAACTTGTAACTCACAACCCGAGACCTTTCTCCCGACTCGCCGCTCATTATTTTTTGGAATCCTGACCCTGGCTTCTGGATTCTGACGGCTGATAGCTGAAAGCTGACCGCTGATGGCTAAAAGCTATTCATACCGCAAGGCATCGATCGGGTTGAGGCGGGCGGCCTTGCGGGCCGGATAGAACCCAAAGAAGATCCCGACCATCGCAGAAAACGCGAAAGCCAGGAGCAAAGCCTGCCATGAAATGAGCACTGGCCAGTCCGACATGGCAGCCATGATCTCAGCTCCGGTCAATCCGAGGATGACACCGATTACACCCCCGACAAGACTCAGAACCAGGGATTCAATCAGGAACTGGGTCAAGATATCGCTTTCCTGTGCCCCCACCGCCATACGAATACCGATTTCCCTGGTGCGTTCAGTCACTGACACCAGCATGATATTCATGATACCGATCCCACCGACTATGAGCGAAACCAGGGCGATAGAACCTAAGAGGAGCGACATAGTTTTGTATGCGGCCTGGGCTGCGGCCAGGATTTCAGAGAGATTGCGTACCGTGAAGTCCCGGTCGGCGCCTTTCTGAATCCGGTGGCGCTGTTCCAGAAGAGGGTTAATTTCCTCCTCGGCCTTGGCCATGAGTTCCGTATCCCTGGCTTGTACCATTATGACGCGTACTGTGCCCGGGATATGGGTCCCGAACAGTCTTTTCTGCGCGGTAGTGATGGGAACATAGATAGCATCGTCCTGGTCATCGCCACGAGGGGACTGCCCCTTGACTGCGAGTACCCCAATGACCTGCATAGGCATACCTTTGATCCGCACTATCTCGCCTATGGGATCGGCGCCACCGAAAAGATTGTTAACCACGGTCTGTCCAAGAAGAGCCACCTTTGCCGCTGCTTTTGTCTCTTGTCCCGTAAAAAAGCGGCCCGCTGTCAACGTCCAATCCCTGATTGCAAACATTGAAATTGTTGTCCCGGTGACCCCTGTACTCCAGTTCTGGTTGCCGTAAACGGCCTGGGCTACTCCACCCCAAACAGGCGCTACCCGGGCTACGCTCGGACAGTTCTGAACGATTGCCTCTGAGTCGGCCAGGGTTAAGGTTGAAACCGTGCCGGCCCCCATACGTACGCCGCCGGCGGTTGTCGTTCCCGGGATGACGATGAGCAAATTAGATCCTACGCTTTCAATCTGACGGGCAATCTGGGCGCTGGCGCCGGAACCGATGGCCACCATGATAACCACTGCCGCCACGCCGATAATAATGCCAAGCATGGTGAGCAGCGACCGCATTTTATTAGCCTTGAGGGCGTTCAAGGCAATTCTTAGACTGTTTGAAATGAACATGTTTGGTGTTAACAGTTAGTTCCCTATTCTGGGTTCATTTGCTTTATCTTCTATAATTTGTCCATCTCTGAATACTATATGCCTACGCGTAAAGGCAGCGATGTCCGGCTCATGGGTTACTATAATAACCGTAATTCCCTGTTCGCTGTTGAGGGTCTGAAAGATGGCCATTATTTCCAGGCTGGTCTTCGTATCCAAGTTGCCGGTCGGCTCATCAGCCAGGATAATGGATGGGCTATTGACGAGGGCTCGGGCGATTGCTACCCGCTGCTGCTGGCCGCCGGACAGCTGGTTGGAATGGTGGTGTTCGTGCCCGGAAAGGCCTACGATTTCCAGGGCCTCAAGGGATTTCGTGCGGCGTTCCTTTGCCGGAATGTGGCTGTAGATAAGGGGGAGTTCTACGTTTTCCAGCGCAGAGGTGCGACGCAGAAGGTTAAACCCCTGGAAGACAAAACCTATCCGGCGATTGCGAATGGTGGCCAGCTGTTTCGTGGAAAGGTTGCTGACGTCTTCCCCTTCCAGCAGGTATTGACCGCTTGTGGGCCGATCCAGGCACCCCAGTATATTCATGAAGGTTGATTTACCGGATCCCGAGTGCCCCATGATGGCCGTGAACTCTGCAGCGCCGATGGAAAGGGTGACATTGTCCAACGCCCTAACGGATATATCGCCTAGGCGATATATCTTGGTCAGGTTTCGGGTATCGATCAGCGGTGGCATACGTCTTTTTAGAAGGGCCTGAACTGCGGCGACTTGTTTGCTTCAGACTTTTTCCCCGTAGAAAGCGTTTCTGTTGCCAGGAGGTCACCTTCCGCGATGTTGCCCTTGAGGAGTTCTGCGTGTTGACTGTTTGCGATCCCAAGTTTGACGGCTACGAGCTCAAGACGGTTATCGGGATGTAATTTCCATACGAGAGGGCCTTTGGGAGTTTCCTGCGCGCCCTTCTTGCGTTCTCCTTCCGGTGGCGTGAACCGCAGCGCCGCAGTGGGGATTTTGATGACGTTTGATCGCTCGTCAATCAGGATGGAAACATTGGCGGTCATTCCCGGTCTCAGCTTAAGAGAGGAGTTGTCCACGCTGACTATGACATCATAGGTCACTACGTTCTGCACCACTTGAGCCGCATTGCGTACCTGTAGCACCTTTCCGATGAAGGTCTCGCTTGGATAAGCGTCAACGGTGAACGCCGCTCTCTGCCCAGGCTTCGTGACGCCGATATCGGCTTCATCGACGCTTGTATCCACCTGCATCTTAGTCAAATCCTTGGCAATGGTAAAGAGTACCGGCGCTTGAAAACTGGCAGCGACCGTCTGTCCCGCATCCACATTTCGTGACACCACGATGCCGTTTACAGGGGAGCGTATTGTCGTGTACCGCAAATTTGATTCCGCCAGGTTAAGGGCGGCCTTGGCCTGCGAAACAGCAGCTTCAGCGGCGCGAAAGAAGGCCGAGGCCGATTGGTAAGTGGTTTCAGCCGTATCCACATCGCTCTGGGCAATCAGGTCATTTTTTATTAATTCGCGATAACGCTCGAATGTTCTCTTGGCATCGGTAACCTGTGCCTGTTTCTGCTCCAGATTGGCGAGGGCGCTCTTATGGTTTGCCCGGGCCTTCTCCACCTCGGCTTGAAAAACGGCGGGATCGATCTGGGCAATAATTTGGCCTTTTTCTACTCGAGAGTTGAAGTCAACGTAGATTTTTTCGATAGTGCCGGAGACCTGGCTTCCAACCGACACCAGAACAACCGGATTCACTGTTCCGCTGGCCAGGACGGTAGATGCAATAGTTCCCCGTTCTACTTTTACTGTTTTGTATCCAACCGTATCTTTTTCGCCCTTCAAGGCATAGAAAACGACCCCGATGGCTATAAGAAAGATCAGTAGGGCTATATAAAATTGCTTTTTTTTCATCTGAAACACCTTCACCGCAAAGACGCAAAGAACGCGGAGAATAATTTTTTGTCTCTTTAATCCACTTTTCTCTGTGCCATGCTTCTGTCTCTGAACTCTATTTTCTGTCTCCCGTCTGCTGAACGCTGATCGCTGACTGCTGAGCGCTGAAAGTTAATCTCCCCACCGCCCTTAAGAGCGTTGCCACGGCTACCTTGTGGTCATAAAGCGCCTGGATATGATCGACATTTGCTTTTGTATATAGTATCTGGGCGTCCATAAACTCAATGGCTGATCCAAGCCCTGCTTTATAGCGGCCTTCAGCCAGATCCAGATTTTCCCGGGCCTGAATCACATTTTTTTCCGTAGTCTGTATCAATTCTTCAGCCTCTTTTGTGGCCCAAAAGGCCTGTTCAACTTCCAGACATACATTTTGTTCAAGGACTTCTTTTTCTGCCTGTAACTTTTGGAGTTGGGCACGCGCTTCGGCCACCTTGCCTTTTGTAGCAAAACCGGAAAAAATAGGAAAGGTTATAGTAGCCCCCAGGTTCCAGTTTTTGTCCTTAGGGTATTCATCCCCTTCGAGGTTGTAGGCGGCGTTACCGCTAAGGCTCGGATAATATTCTCCCAGGGCAGATTCTAAGGTTGCCTTCTGGGAATTGTATTGGGCATCCAGGGCCAGGGTGTCCGGGCGGCTTTTAAGGGCCTCCCCGGTGACGGCAGTAAGCTCTTCACGGAAAGGGACAAATTGCAGGTTATCTTCCACTGTATAAGCTATAGAAGTTCTGACCCCCATAGCATTATTCAGAGAGGCTTTGGCGACCTTAAGGGCGTTCTCAGCCTTGATTTTGTCCAGATGGCTATTGGCCAGGTCCACCTCAGCCTTCGTGACGTCGATTTTTGCCCTGGTGCCCACCCGGTAGAAGGCCTGGGCCTGTTTGAGGTGTTCTTCCCGCTGGCGTGTCGTTTCTTCAGCTACGGACAGCAACTTTCGTGACTTAAGCAGGTTATAGTAAGCCTGTTCAACGTTGAGAATAACCGCTTGTATAACATCCAGCGCCTCATATTCGCTCATAGTCAGATTCTGACGGCTGGCCTCTATCTTTCCACCCGTTCGGCCAAAATCATAAAATAGTTGAGTAAGGTTAACTCCCGACGAATAATTACTGGTGGTTCCGCCTGCCGACATAAAGCGGCCGGAAAATTCCGTATGTACACGGTCATAGGCGGAGTTCAGGCTTATCTGCGGCAGATAATCGGCCTTGGATTGGGTTACCCGGGCCTGGCCGACCTCAACCGAACTACGCGCCGCTTTTAGGGTGGGCTGGTTTTTTAGGGCGATTTCAATACATTGCGTTAAGGTTAAGACGTCTCCTTCTTTGAAGGGGGAGCCGTCCTCGGCATACACAGTCAATGGTAGGCAAAATGCAAGAAAGATTACAGGCCAGAGAATAGTAAGAATTTTTTCCCGGAACATGATCTGGAATGATACTAGGAATTAAGTCAATTGGCAAGGAGAAGAAAATTGATGTCGTAGATTCGCCGAAGGAGAAAAAGAAGCCCTGCCAAGTACTTGGCAGGGCTTCCAGGTTTTTATTCCCGGACTTCTCTCCACGAGACTATAGAGATGTCATCGGAGGCGAACTTATCTTTCAGCGCTGTATCAAAGAAAAATTGACCGGAATTTTTTATGTCCACGGTGTTGGCCCAGATTAAACCATATACTGCCGAACTATTTTTCATGTCAACCGGGGCATAGGGGGCATAGACTGTGCCCTTGAAAGCACTGCCGTGTTTAAAGTCTATCTTATCCGTTGAATTAGAGTAGATGGTGAAGTCCGGCGGCATTCCGGTGATATTGACAGCCGATCCGTTTTTGGCATCCAGACCTCCGGTTAAATAGATGTTGACCGGTCCGGCTGTCGCATCGATATTCAGTGTGGCGCCATTGTGAAGAGTGATATCGGTTACATAGTAATCAGCACCCCCTGCCTTCCCATACAATATCATGGTGTCGCCGTTGCCCAGATTGATGGTATTACCGGTTATTCCACCCCAGACATTATCATTGCTGCCGCTGCTGACAGTCGAAAACGTGGTGGCCAGGTCGCCGCCTATAGCGCCTAGTGGGTCAGGATTGACCCGGTCCACATCTACTCCTTCCACGCCGGTGACTGTGGGGCCGGGACTGCCGCCATGCTCTTCATAAACCGCATCGTTTCCAGATTCGTCTTCTCCCAGAGCTATATCCCCATCGACAATTGTACCATTGTGAGTTATTACATGCTCATTAGAGCCGATGTCCGCCTCACCGGTGGAGTCGGCCGGCGTCGGATTCGGAGTCACGCGGGAGTCGTAGCTGTACGCTGCTCCTGAGTTTTTCATGTCTATTTCGTCATCCCCAAATATGCCATAGTTGAGTAAGGTATCACGCTTTATGACTACCTCGATGGCGCTGCTCGTATTATTTGCGGCGTGGCCCGTAGCCTGAAAGCTGTAGTTACTGGTGCTTCCCACCTGTGTGAGGGTGGTGATCGGATCGAACGAGAAGCCGGATGGCGCCGTATAGTTCACGGCTATTGAACTTCCGGTAAGAGAAAGAGTTTCTGCGGCGAGGCCGTTTTCGATGTTCTTGATTGCGTATTGGATACCAGCCTCGGCATCATAAAACGCCTGTTTACTCAACTTATAATTCCCGCCGATCTTGATATCTGTGCTACTTATCACGATAGCCGTAGTTCCCAGGACAGTGAGAACCATCAAGAAAAGGAGCGCTGTAATTAGTACGATTCCTCTTTCATCTCTACAAAAGGCTCCGAGTAGTTTTACTGTGTGAGGTTTTTGTATTATAGCTATTTGCATTTTTATCCCCTCGCCGGAAAGGTTTTTTACCTAACTTCTCTCCAGGATAATATGGAGACATTATCGGAGAGGTACTTATCTTTTAATGCTGTGTCGAAGTAGAATTCTCCCGTGTTTTTTATGTCTGAAGTATTGGCCCAGATAAGGCCGTATACATCCGAACTGTTTTTCATCTCAACCGGGGCATATGGAGCATAAACCGTACCTTTGAAGGTACCTCCATGCCTAAATACAATACTATCCGTCGAATTGGAGTAAATGGTGAAGTCAGGTGGCGCTCCGGTGATGTTGATAGCCGATCCGTTTTTGGCATCTAACCCTCCGGCTAAATAGATATTGACCGGTCCGGCTGTCGCATCGATGTTCAGCGTTGCTCCATTGTTAAGGTTGATATCAGTTACGTAGTAATTTGCGCCTCCTGCCTTCCCATACAATATCATAGTATTGCCGGTGCCCAGATTGATGGTATCACCGGTTATTCCACCCCAGGCATTATCATTGCTGCCGCTGCTGACGGTTGAAAATGTTGATGCCAGGTCGCCACTGACGGCGCCCAATGGATCCGGGTCCACCCGATCAACATCCACGCCGGCAGTGCCGGTGATTATGGGAACGCCATTCGGGATATAAACCCCTTCGTTGCCAATTTCGTCATTTCCCAGCGCCACATCACCATCAACATAAGTACTCATGTACGTCTGGACTGCAACATTAGAGCCGACATCCCCCTCACCGGTGGAGTCAGATGGCTGTGGGTTGGGAGTTGTATGCGAGTTATAACTATAAACGCAACCAGATGCCTTCAGATCGACTAAGTCGTCCCCAAAAACGCCATAATTAAAGACTGGATCCTGTTTTATGACCACTTCAATAGTAGCCTTGGCGCTACTTGCAGAGTGTCCGGTAGCCCGAAAGCTATAGTTATTATTGCTTCCTACCTGTGTGAGATTGGTGATCGGATCAAAAGAGAAGCCGGATGGCGCCGTATAGTTCACGGCTATTGAACTTCCGGTAAGAGAAAGAGTTTCTGCGGCGAGGCCGTTTTCGATATTTTTGATTGCGTATTGGATACCAGCCTCGGCATCATAAAGTGCCTGTTTAGTTAACTTATAATTACCGCCGATCTTGATATCTGTACTACTTATCACGATAGCGGTGGTTGCCAGGATAGTGAGAACCATTAAAAAAAGGAGCGCTGTAATCAGGGCAATTCCTTTTTCATTTTTATATAACATCCCACTGTGCCGGAATTTCTTGGACTTTAGTCTTTGGACCATATCTCCCACCCCCTTAATTAATAGGCCAGGTTTCTTGGAGTTATCAGAGAAGTCAAAGTACAGGTCCTGTACCCGCCATTGGTAGTATAATCAGGGTCTGGATTGGCAGTCCTGGCGGTTATAGTGAGCTCTATCTGGCGGATATCGGCCAGTACGGCAGTAGTATTGCCAGCGCTATCATAATAGGCAAAGGTGAGCGCTTGAATATTCTCCGCAACGGGTTGGTTGCCGCCGCCGGTATCACGTCCGATTTTTTGTATGCCGCTGGAAGTATAAAGTGAGTAGGTGATATTTTCGTTGGCATCGGCCGTGTCCCCATCGGGATCACCTGTGCCTGCATCATCAGTAATATCTTGGGTAAAATTGATAGAACCAGAGGCGGCGCTTACAATGCCCGCATTGGCAGAGCCACTCGGGTCACATCCTGCCGTTCTTATCTCACGGGTCATGATATCCATAGCCGCCCGTGCGTTTTGCTGCATCTCAGCAACCTGTTCCTGGACGCTGTAGGATTTATTTTGCATGATAAATAGACTGGACACGGCAGCCAGAACCATCCCGCTGATGGCGATGGCAATAAGGAGCTCCACCAGGGAGAAACCGGGCGTTTTATTCTGATCCCTTTTCATCTGAAAATCCCCCTGTATCCCCCTTTTCCAAAGGGGAACTTCACGGATTCCCCCCTTTAGTAAAGGGGGGTGAGGGGGGATTGTTTTCATTGTTTCTTGTATCTCTTTGAGACCTGAATGTTTCATTTTTATTCCGCCAGGATAGTTTTCAGATCGACCGAATGGGCATCTGCGTCCCAGGAAACCGTAACGGTCACCGTTTTCATCCCTGTAGCAGGGGAGTCCGTAGCTACACTTGCAACTCTCTTGTAGGCACTGTAACCTGTGATACTGCCGTAGTTCTCGCTAGTTGAAAATACACTGGCATAACCCTGCCCTTGAATATCTTCCAGTTTTTCCTGGGCCAGGGTCGTAGCCGTGGTCATTTCGTTGCTGAAAGCATTACCGTTTATCACTGTTGAGGCCAAAGTTGCTAAGCCCAACAATCCTATGGCCAGTACCAGCATGGCAACGAGGACCTCGATCAATGTAAAACCTTTTTTATTCTGTAGGTTGCACACCATAGGAATATCCATTTCTTCCCTCAATTTATTCTCACCCGTCCGGCGCTGCTAATGGTAATACTATACGACCCACTGGTATTGCTCAGAGTTATAGTAGCTAGATTGCTGGCTGTGCCGTTTGGTTGGAATATCGGGTCATTGTTTGAGTTAAAGGTGACATCGTGATAATCCGTCTGAATGTCTTTTGTCTGTGTTGCCTCACCGGTATCAGCCGTGCCATTATTATCATCATCGTCTAATATCATGTAGCGATGGTTATCTAAAAAAAACACCTTGAGTTCATTATTTTGACTGACGGCCTGCATCCTTGCGGCTACCAAATCTCCCAGGACCTGTCTGGCCGCTCCGTTCAACCGATATTTCGGCATCTGTGCGATAATGTTGGGGACGGCTATGGCTGCCATGATGGCCATCAAAGCCACCACCATCATCAATTCCGTCAGAGTAAATCCACGGTGATTCCCCGGCAGGTTCATTCTGTACTTCCTCTTGGGCACTTTAATCCTCCTGAATGTACTTGCTAGCAAGAAGCGTGCCTACTGTTTCTTATCGGCACCGTATGTTATAACTTAAAGAAATTGTTGAAAAAATAGCAGATGCTGTGAAACGTAAAGGGGAAAATGATCATAAAAAAATTTTACATATTTAAAAGATTTGCATGTTGTTTTATGTTTTCCGGATTATCTTCATCCTCTGCCCAACGGGTGGGGTTGTTAGTAATGTATTCACGGATACGATTCAAGTCTTCTTCATTGCGGATGATATGTTCGTAATAATTGCGTTGCCAGAGAGCTCGTCCTGTGCGTTCAAGAAGACGATTTATATTGATTGTAGCAATTGATTTAAACGTTCGCATAACATCCCCCAAGGTAGGGGCGCTGCTTGCTGCGCCCCTATTGGGCAGGGCAAGCCCTGCCCCTACGAGAAGGATTATTCCGTGCATATGATTGGGCATAACCACAAATTCATCCAATTCAATAAACGGGAAACGATCCGTCAAACCAATCCATGTCTTTATCGTCATTCGTCCGGCCTCGTTCAACCGCATTTCTCCATCCGCTACGTCACCAAACAAACATTCCCTGTTCTGCGTACATACAGTTACAAAATAGCCCCCGGCCTGCCTATAATCGTAGTCTTTCAGACGAATGGAACGTCGGCGGTGTATTTCAGGGTTATATTTATTCCGCGTACCCCGACCCTCCAATTCTTGTAAATCTTTTATTCAAATTCTAGCATTGAGGGGTGATTCAACGAATCACCCTATCTTATATTCTTTCATTTTATAAAGCAGGGCCGGAAGGCTTACCTCTAGTATATGAGCAGCTTGCGTTCGGTTTCCTTTAGTTTGTTCCAGGGCGCGCTTGATCAATGCCCGTTCCACGGACTTGGTGGCCTTTTTGATGGATGTTACGCCTTCCAGGATTTCGTCGGGAAAGGTATCACGGCCCTTTTGTATAGAGGACGGGAAGTATTCCAACCCCATTATTTTGCTCTCTGTGAGCACCATGGCCCGTTCCACTACATTTTCCAATTCGCGCACATTGCCCCGCCATTCGTATTCCATGAGGCGATGCATGGCTTCCGGGGAAATTCCTTCAACATTGGTGCCCAGACGGCTATTGTACTTCTGGATAAAATGGACGACCAGTAAGGAAATATCTTCCCGCCTTTCCCGTAGCGGCGGCACGTGGATGGAAAGGACGTTAAGACGATAGAAAAGGTCATCCCGGAAGGTATTTTTTTCTATCTCCCTGGCCAGATCCCTGGCGGTGGCGGCAATAATCCGGACATCGACCTTTGTAGCCCGTGTGTCTCCGAGAGGGCGTATCTCTTCGTCTTGCAGGGCACGGAGTAGTTTGACCTGGAGGGACATGGGCAGCTCGCCCACCTCGTCCAGGAAAAGTGTCCCGCCATGGGCTTCTTCAAACAGGCCTTTTTTGGCCCGGTAGGCATCCGTAAAAGCGCCTTTTACATGCCCAAATAGCTCGCTTTCCAGGAGAGTTTCCGGTATGCCGCCACAGTTTATGGTAACAAGCGGTTTCCCACGCCGCACACTATTATAGTGTATGGCCTTGGCAATTAACTCTTTTCCAGTACCGCTTTCACCGAGTATGAGGACGGTTGTCTTGTAATCGGCAATCTTTTTGACCATATCAAATATCTGAAGCATAGCCGCAGACTTGGCTACGATGTTACTGAAAGAATAACTTCTCTCTACTTCTTCCTTAAGACGGATATTTTCCCGCCTGAGTCGGGCACGCTCCTCCGCCTTTTTCAGGGTCAGGATGATTTCATTAGGCTTAAAGGGCTTGTCTATATAGTCATAAGCGCCGATTTTAATGGCTTCAATAGCCGTATCTACACTCCCGTAAGCCGACATGACTATAACTGTAGTGTCAAAATTTCGAGCCCCAACCTCCCTTAAAAAGGATAGGCCGTCCATGCCTGACATGCAGATATCACATAAGACCTGGTCATAGCACTGTTCTTCCAGTTTTTTAAGGCCGGAAACCGCGTCCGGACACGTATCCACCGCATAGCCTTCTTTTTTAAGGATGGCTGTCAACACGTGCCGCATGTTTTCTTCATCATCTATGACCAGAATACGATTTTTAGACATATCGTAGCTCTCAACTATCAGCGTTCAGTTATCAGCATTTATAATGTAATTACTTAGGTTGTCAGGTTCACGGTTGGCTACTTTGCGCTTTTCATATCAATCTTCATCGCTCTCTAATCTTGAACCGTGAACCTTGGAACTTTGGACCTGGGTAGCTACTTTATAATTTACTATTCACCGTTTATAGCTGATGGCTGACTGCTGATTGCTGAATGCCTCCATTCTTTTAGGATAAGGCTGAATTTTGTGCCCTTGCCTATGGCGCTTTCTACGGTTATCTTTCCGCCAAACGATTCCATAATACGCAAAGAGATCGCCAGACCCAGACCTGTGCCTTCTCCCGGTAGTTTTGTGGTGAAGAAGGGATCAAAGACCCTGGGCAGGTCTTCCGGTTTGATCCCGGTCCCGCTGTCTTCTATATCAATCACTACATATCTCTGTTGTTCGTCATTTTCGGCTATTTCCTTTAGCCCTGATTTGATGCGCAGGTCTCCGCCGATAGGCATGGCGGCGGCAGCGTTGGCCAGGATATTGATAACGACCTGTTTTAACTGCTGGGCGTTGGCCCGGGCGAGTGGCAGGTCTGGCTGTAGGTCAGTCTGGATACCGATATAACGCATGGTTTTCTGATGTGAAAGGAGGGAAAGACTGCCTTCGATAACTTCGTTAACAGACACTCCTTCGATCTTTTGGGGGGAGGGACGGGAGAAATCGAGCAGGTCGCGTATGATACCATTTATGCGCTGCAACTCCGAGGCGATACGGGCGAGAAAATCACGTTCCTCTTCCTCACTGACCGCACGTTGTAATAAAAGCTCAACGTAACCTATGATGGCGGCCAATGGATTACCGATTTCATGGGCCACTCCGGCGGCTAACCGGCCTACCGAGGCCAGTTTTTCAGAACGGATTACCTCTTCCTGTACCTTATTAAGCTCACGATTGGCATTTTCCAGGGAGGCAATGTATTCCTTTATCTCTTTTTTTTGTTCACCTAGACGTTTATCCATACGGGCAAAGGCGTGGTAAAGTTTTCCGATTTCATTTTGTTGTTCGGAATGTATAAAAGGGCCAGGGTCTCCACTGCCGATGGTATCCACAAGGGAGGTCAGACGTCTTATGGGCCGGACGACATCCCTGGAGATAAGAAGATAGCCGAAAAGGAAAAGGAGCACGGCATCAAGAACAATGTAAAAGAAGGTCAGCTTGTAGATCTGCGCTATCTCCTGCCGCAGGTCACTGAGCAGACTTTTGGCATATATAACACCCCACCGGCGGCCGTCCTTGAAAATGGGGAACACGGCGGCAAGGCGCAGGTCTCTCCTGAAAAAGGAGAAATTGTCTGCCCCGGTAAGGTTACAAACCGGTCTCTCAGCCGAGGCCTGAAGCTTTGCTTCGGCGGATAAGGGGGGCAAATTTATGGCTTCAAATGCCGCTTCTGAGACGATCACCCCGTCGCTTCTTACCAGGGCTATGTAGTCAAAACTGGATGGGCTGAGATAAGAACTGAGCAGGGACTGGACATCACCCGGTCCGTTTTCCCGTATGTCTGAATCTCTCGATAGCTGGTTGATTACGTTGGCAAGGTTCTGGACCAGAATGGCTGCGCTGTCTATCTTTTGCCGGGCGATGCTCCGTTCGGCCATCTTTACGGAAACAACGGCCACCAGGAACATCCCGGTTAGCAAGAGAAACACAAAGGTAAGGGCGATTTTGGTGCGGATACTTAGGCCGTATTTTTTCATAAACTTATTAGTTCCCCGCAGAGCATGCTGAGAATGCAGAGAGAAAGTACTCCTATATCCCTTTCAGATTGTGTCCCATCTTTGCGCTTCTCTGCGTTCTCCGCGGTAAATCTTTCTGTTATTTATGCAAGGAGGAGACCCAGATACCATTGGGTTACCGCTTTTCCCCAGAAGAGATAAAGAATGGCCCCAATGGATAAAAAAGGTCCGAACGGGATGGCCATCGTGGTGTCCTTACCTGTTTTGAGCATGGCTATAATACCTACCCCTGAGCCGAGGAGTGCGCTTACCAGGATGGTGAACGGCAGGGCCTGCCACCCCAGAAAGGCGCCGATCATGGCCAGAAGCTTAATATCCCCTCCCCCCATGCCTTCCCTTTTGGCCAGCATGAGATAGCCAAGGGCGATCAGGTAAAGAATGCCACCTCCCAGAATTATTCCGATGAGTGAATCCCTATAAGTAATATTCGGCAGAATGAGGGAAGAGATAAAGCCGGCTATGATGCCGGGATAAGTAATAACATCGGGGATGATCTGGTGGTCGAAATCGACGAAGATGATGGCGACGAGGGCGGAGATAAAAATGAAATAGAATAGGCAGGCCCAAGATACGCCATATCGAAAGAAAATGGCCAGGTAGAGCAATCCGGTTACAAGTTCTACAAGCGGATAGCGGAGGGAGATGCGCGATTGGCAGTGGCGGCATTGCCCACGCAGTAAAATGTAACTTAGAACCGGGATGTTGTCATACCACCGGATACCGGCGCCACAGCTTGGACAGGCAGAGCCGGGCCTTACAATTGATCTGCCCGGCGGCAGGCGGTAGATGAGGACATTCAGAAAACTACCCACGCAAAGGCCGAGGGTCAGAGCAAATATTATCGCGATGTATTGGTCCATAGGCTTTGATTGATCTTATCGGCCAACGCGCTTCGATCTGTAAGCTAATTGGGAACAATGAAATGGTAAAGTCATAGCGGACACCTCGAAAGGCATGTTATAGGAACGAAACTTTTGGAGGTGAAACATGACAATAAAGAAAAAGAGCTATTCAAAACAATTTAAAATTGATGCCGTTAAACTGCAGTGTGGAGCGAATTATTCCACAAAATAAAAAGGGCTGTCCGGTAAGACAGCCCTTTTTTCAATGACGCCTCTTGCCTTAAGTGAAAGTTTTCAAGAACGTCCCCAATCTTCGCGACGTCCCCAATCTTCGCGCTTAAGGCGCTGCTGGCGTTAATACGCCATCCTGGGTAATTGTAGCCGTGTTAGTAGTAAGACCCCACCCTGCAGTCCCGGTCACCGTTATGGTGTAATTATCAATAGTAGTGAAAGCAACAGTGGGGGTAACGCCGGCAGATGCGGTATAGCCTGCAGCTTGCAGATTTGCAACGGTCATAGCCGCTAAATTAGGGTCATCGGCAATCAATGCTGCAGAAGCAGTAAAGGCATTCTTTGCATCGCTATTTAACGTCGCGACATAGCCTCTTTTTCTATACTCGTTAAACTGCGGTATCGCGATGGCGGCCAGGATGCCGATGATGGCCACGACGATCATGAGTTCGATAAGCGTAAAACCTTTTTGATTTCTCTTCATTCTTATCTTTGTTAACATTTTTTGCCTCCTTGTTCTTACTTAACTTAGATTTGATGATTTCGTAAAAGATTCTTTTCACCGCTGAGCACGCAGAGTCCGCAGAGAAAAACTGTAAACTATTCAATATATTATCTCAGCGTTCTCAGCGATCTCTGCGGTAAAATTTTACTTTTCGTTCACCTCCCTTTCGTTGTTTAGAATTAAATTTTGGCTTTCAGCTATATCCCCCCTCACCCTGACCCTCTCCCGCTAGGGGAGAAGGGATTTACGAGGTATATAGCTCCTTATCGGTCTTTATATGATTTCTTTAATTTTTTTTTGCTTTTTATAGTAGCAATAGTAATGCCAATCTTGGCTATGGCCAAGATATAGGCCTTAATAAATTAATGGCACAATATATTGTGGATTATTAGCCCCGATAGCGCCCTAATGATTGCGAGGATTAGCTGAAAGTGACAAATTTCGTCACTGGTTTGACAAATGTTGGCAGGAAAGAGTTGCTGGCCGCAGATAAACGCAGATTTCCAATATCTTGGGGTTCTTCGGGCTTTTTGTGGATTAGAGTCGATTTTAACTTCAAAAGTAGTTTCTGCGAACATCGGCGAAAATCCGCGGCCTTATTGATTTTTTACAGGCCGTATTTGCTCAGGCGATGCCGGAAGGAGCGGAAGCTGATGCCCAAGAGGCCGGCGGCCTTCTGCTTGGCGCCCCGGCTGATTTCAAGGGCCTTAAGGAGGATATCTCTTTCTGTCCTGGCTATGTATTTCTCGAGGTCGAAGCCATCCGACGGGATGGTCACAGCTGGTGTGCCGATCTTCGCTCCTTTGCCGTTGTTTATATTTATAAACGATAGGTCTTCCGCCTGAATAGTGCTGGAGGAGGCGAGAGCCACGCTTCTTTCGATAATGTTTTCGAGTTCACGTACATTTCCCGGAAAGTCATATTGCATCAGTATTTTTAAGGCTGCGGGCGATATTTTATCCACCTGCTTCTGCGTCTCATCTACATATTTTTTGAGGAAGTGCCGGGCCAAGAGCGGTATATCTTCCTTCCTTTCCCTGAGGGGCGGGACCCTTATCTGGATGACATTAAGCCGGTAAAAGAGGTCTTCGCGAAAATTTCCCGCCGCCACTTCCTGTTCCAGGTCTTTGTTCGTGGCCGATATTATGCGGATGTCCACAGCAATATCTTCCGTCCCTCCCACCGGCCTGAATACCCTTTCCTGGAGTATGCGAAGGAGTTTTACCTGGAGGGCCGGAGAAAGTTCGGCTATCTCATCTAAAAATATTGTCCCGCCATCGGCAGAGGCGAAGAGGCCTTTTTGTTCAGTAACGGCCCCGGTAAAGGCGCCTTTTTTGTGGCCAAAGAGCTCGCTCTCGATAAGCGTCTCCGGTATGCCGCCGCAATTGATGGCCACAAAGTTCTCTTTACTGCGTGGACTTTCGACATGGATAGCCCGGGCTACCAGCTCTTTGCCGGTTCCGCTTTCTCCATAAATCAGGACGTTACTCCGGGTCTGGGCGACCTTTCTGATCAGTTCATATACCTTCAGCATGGCCGGAGAGCTGCCTACCAGTTTTTCGTAGCGGTGATGTTTCCTTAATTCCTCCTTGAGGCGGTCATTTTCTTGTCGAAGCTGCCTTTTTTCCAGGGCCTTCTGGATGATTAACTTTATTTCTTCAACGTTAAACGGCTTGGGGATGTAGTCATAAGCCCCCTGCTTCATGGCCGTAACGGCTGTTTCCGTGGTGGCATAAGCGGAGATCATAATCACTATCGTCTCCGGGCTTATTTCTTTGACCTTTTTCAGGACCTCAATCCCATCCATGCCCGGCATGCGGATATCGGTGATAACCAGGTCGTAAAAGTTTTTTTGGATGAGAGAGACGGCCTCCCGGCCATTTGGGACGCACTCGGCCTGATAGCCTTCGCTATCCAGCATGAGCTTGAAGAACTCACGCATGCTCAGTTCGTCATCGACTACCATTATCCGGGCGCAGGGTCTCATAAAAAGATACTTTCACCGCAAAGACGCAAAGAACGCAGAGAACGCAGAGAAAACATGTTGTATCAGTTTAGTTCTTTGCAAAAGTATTCTTAAATCCCTCCCGACCTCCCTTTTCCAAAGGGAGGAGAAACACTTCCCCTTTTGGGAAAGGGGGATTGAGGGGGGTTTTGGCTCTTATAGCGCCTTGCTTAGGCATATTTTTCAAAAACCTAAGCGTTCATTTTTAATTTTTATCTTTTAACCCTATCTTTCTCCGCGTTCTTTGCGCCTTTGCGGTGAGAAAAATTCTAATCCAGGTCATCAAAGACGATCCTACCATTTATTATCGTCATTACGGCCTTGCCCTTTAATTCCCAGCCGTGGAAGGGTGAGTTTTTGCTGATGGACTGGAATTTGTGGACATCGACGATAAATTTGCGGTCAGGATCGATGATGGTGAGGTCGGCCTTTTTGCCGATCTGGATGGAAGGGACCTCAATTCGCAGGATGCGGGCCGGATTTGCAGAAAGTTTGACGATGGCTTCATAGAGGGAAAGATGACCGGCATGGACAAGTTTCAGGGTCAACGGGAGGATGGTTTCGAGACCTACGATGCCGTTGGCCGCCATATTAAATTCCACATCTTTTTCCAGCGTGCTGTGTGGGGCGTGGTCAGAGGCAATGGCGTCTATGGTTCCATCTTTGAGACCCTCGATAACGGCGGCTACGTCCTCTGTCGTCCTGAGGGGAGGGTTCATCTTGGCGTTGGTGTCGTAGCCTGCTACGGCCTCCTCGGTCAAGGAAAAATAATGCGGGGCGGTTTCCGCGGTGACGTTAATCCCGGAGGCCTTGGCCTGTCTTATCAAATCGACCGAGCTCCTGGCGCTTACATGGGCAATGTGGACTGATCCACCGGTAAGATTGGCCAGCCTGATTTCCCGGAAGATCATGACTTCTTCAGCCACGGCCGGGATGCCGAGTAATCCAAGCTGGGTGGATACAGACCCCTCATTCATTACCCCGCCTGAACAAAGCGTCAGGTCTTCGCAGTGTGAGATCACCGGTAAGTCAAAGTTTCGGGCATATTCCAGTGCCCGGCGCATGAGTTCGCCATTCATGACGGGCCGGCCGTCGTCTGTAACCGCCACTATCCCGGCGGCTTTCATATCACCGAATTCGGCCAGGATTTCTCCCTGAAGCCCTTTGCTGATAGCCCCGATGGGATAGACAGTGGCCAGCCCGGCCTCCTGCGCCTTTTGCAGAATATATTCGGTTACGGATTTGTTGTCATTGGCCGGTTTGGTATTGGGCATACAGGCTATGGCCGTGAACCCGCCAGAGACCGCGGCCAGACATCCCGTGGCTATGGTTTCTTTATATTCCTCACCCGGTTCGCGCAGGTGGGTGTGCATATCTATGAGGCCGGGAGTGACGATTTTCCCGGCAAGGTCGATTACCTTAGCGGCAGCCGGTATGGGTTCTTTGCCCTGTGGCGCTATGAAAGCTATTTTGCCGTTACGGATGTATATATCATAGAGTGCCTTCGTTTTAATTAAGACAGGCGTTTCGCCTGTCAGATCAGAGGGATCGACTATTCTTGCACCTTTCAGATATAGATTCATTGACTCTCGCTCCCCAGGAGAAGATAAAGGAGGGCCATGCGTACGGCTACACCATTTGTCACCTGATCAAGAATTGCAGAATGAGGGCCATCAGCCACCTCCGGACTTATTTCTACCCCGCGATTAACGGGGCCAGGATGCATAACTATGGCGTCCGAGGCGGCTAGGGCCAGATGTTGGGTGTTGAGTCCGAAATAAGTGGCATATTCACGGATGGAAGGGAAGCTGAGCTTGTTCTGCCGTTCCAGTTGAATGCGTAAGGCCATGATCACGTCTGCACCCTGCAAGGCTTTTTTTATACTCAGAGTAACTTTGGCCCCCAGTTTTTCTATATAAGGCGGTATCATAGTTGCCGGGCCGCTCACTACAACATTTGCTCCCATTTTTGTAAAGCCGAGGATATTGGAATGCGCTACCCGGCTGTGTGCAATGTCCCCGATTATGGCCAGTTTAAGGCCTTTAATTTCCCCCTTTTTTTCGCGTACCGTGAGTAAATCCAGAAGGGCCTGGGTGGGGTGCTCATGCGCGCCATCGCCGGCGTTGATGACCGAGGCCCGAACATGTCTGCTTAGAAGGTGGGGAGCGCCTGATAATGAGTGGCGCAAGACGATTACATCGGGTTGCATAGCCTCTAAGTTCCGGGCAGTGTCGATTAAGGTCTCCCCCTTTACCACGCTGCTGGTTGAGGCGGAAATGCTCAGGGTATCGGCGCTTAGTCTTTTTGCGGCTATTTCAAAAGAGGCCCGGGTGCGGGTACTGGGTTCAAAGAAGAGGTTAATTACTGTCTTGCCGCGTAAGGTGGGCACCTTTTTGATAGAGCGAGTGGAGATTTCCTTAAAAGATTCTGCGGTGTCCAGAATATAGGTGATCTGGTCCGGGCTTAAGCCGGCTATGTCCAGGATATGTTTTATCGTAAAGGGTTTTTCTTTCATCAGTCCGTATTCAAAAAAAAGCCTCCTTCCTCAGAGAGTAAGGAGGCCGGGCGCCCCATGATTAAATAGACTTATTGGAGGTATCTTCATCGCTTTCTCTGTCAAACCCGATTGGTAATCTATCATCACTTTTTTACATGAGTCAAGCACTAAATTAGCTCTCAGCTTTCAGCGTCAGCGATCAGCTATGGATTTTTTGTTTACTAAAGTCGCTTAGGCTGCTATCTTCCCGAAGGAAGACACAGGAATTTCTATTTTGGACGCAGATGAACGCAGGTTACCAGGATATCGACGGCTTAATATTTACCGCAGAGATCGCGGAGAACGCTGAGATAACATATTGTATGTCTCGCAATCTTTCTCTACGGACTCTGCGTGCTCAGCGGTGAAAAGGCTTTTCTGCGCATATCAGCGAAAATCTGCGTCCTAATTAATTTTAAATAAAATAGCTTACTATGCGTCTCATTATCGTTATCCTTATTCTGCTATTACCGATGGTGCCTACCTTTTTGGCGATCAGGGATGTTGTTCATAGACCTTTCGATGACCCGCAAAAAAAGATGATCTGGCTTTTGATCATCATTTTTTTGCCGGTACTGGGCGGGTTAATATATTTCGCATTTAAGAAGTTCAGGAAAATCGCCGATAAAATTGGTTGACAGTAAAAATCCTTTTATTGTAGAAGACCTTAAAGTGCATGTAATAAGTCAATAGTCATTTGTCATCAGCCATGGGCCAGGTGGGAAAATTTTTAACTATTTGGTGTCTTTTGCCAGTGGCTAATGACCATTGACGTTTTATAAAAGGGGAAGTTCATGGAGCGAACAGGCCAATGGGTAATACTGTTTTTTATATGGATGACGTTATGTTCTTTAAGTATCGCAGAAGCAGAAGAAATAATAGCGGCTAACCTTTCTCCATTACCTGCGGGTTCTTCTGCCGAAGCAGAAGGGAATTGTAGCAAAGGCGGGTTTCCCGGATATCTTTCTGACGAAGTTTCAATTGACATTCCTATCACAATTAATGGCCGGGTAGAATACTTCCTTAATTATTTTCAAACTGAAAAAAGAAGGGTGTTTCGTAATTGGCTGGCGCGTTCCACACGCTATGTGCCACGCATGCGCGAAATACTACGCGAAAATGGGCTGCCGGAAGATTTAGTGTATCTGGCCATGATTGAGAGCGGTTTCAATGTAAGCGCTTATTCACCTGCACAGGCCTGTGGTCCCTGGCAATTCATAGAGGGGACAGCCCGGCGTTATGGTCTTGAGGTTAACTCCTGGCTGGACGAGCGACGTGATCCTGAGAAGGCAACCAGGGCCGCGGCAAATTATCTTAGGGATCTTTATCAGGAATTTGGCTGCTGGTACCTGGCTGCGGCGGGATATAATGCGGGCGAGAACAAGGTTCGCCGGGGGATCAGCACCTATGAGACTACCGACTTTTGGGAAATGTGCGATTACGACCTGTTCGCAAGGGAAACCAAGGATTATGTCCCTCAGATGATAGCCGCGGCCATTATGGCCAAAAACCCGGAGAAGTATGGATTTACAGATGTGGAGTACCAGCAGCCTGTTCCCTGTGCAAAGGTGACTGTCCCACCCCAAACGGATTTAAGGGCCGCAGCCCTGGCTAGTGGAGTGGATTATCATATTCTTAAGGAATTCAATCCTGCACTCAGACGTGACTGTACTCCGCCAGGTGAGTCCTATTTGCTCAATATCCCAAAAAGCGCCGCGCAATTCTTCGAGGATAATTTTGACCGGGTCAAGACGATTGTTAAGACCTGTTATCACCGGTACGTAGTTAAAAAAGGGGATACTTTAGCCAGGATAGCTCAAAAGTTTGGTACTTCGAAAAAAACTCTGGCCAGTGCGAATAAAATAAAGATAAAAGGGAAACGTTCTATAAAAAAAGGCAAGGTGCTGAAGATCCCCTATCAGGTTAAGGAATATGCTCTTGCCCCGAAGAAATCAAAGCCTGCTGTGAAAATGGCCTCTCTTGACACCCGGGAAGATGAGAAGATGGCCACAGAAAAAGGCCACACTTATAAGGTAGAAAAAGGAGACACCCTCTACGGTGTTGCCAGGCGGTTTGGTGTAAGCGTAAAGGCTCTTTGTGGTCAAAACGACCTGGCAGCAGATGCAAAACTTAGGGCCGGCCGTACACTTCTTGTTGACGCCTCGGAATATAAACAGGATCAGGTCGTAGATACGCCGGGACGTGTCGGAGATGCGCTTGGGCGCGATATAATAAAACCTAAAACTTCAAAGAAGATCCTGGCGGCCAGGTCCGGCAAGGGGAAGAAAATTTATGCCGGTAAGCCAAAGGCAAGATACCATAGAGTGCGTAGAGGGGATACCCTGTGGAATATCGCCCAGAAATATAACGTTACCCCGGCCAACATTCGCGTATGGAACAATATGCAGAGGGATACCCTTTTACCAGGAACAAGACTTAGGGTTCGAGCAAGCACTGCTACGTAAGCGCGCAGACAATCTCGATCCCATAACCCGAAGATTCTGGTTGGTGAAGTTCAAAGTTAAAAGTTCAAATGAATGTCAAAGCCCAAAGCTGAAGGCTGAAAGCTGAAGGCCCGCTTGGGCATTAGACGAAACCGATAACCGCCGCCGTTTTTTCCATCTCTTCTCCTAATTCCTGGGTGCAGGAGTCCACGAATTCCTCTGAGAGTTGTGCCATTTCCAGGAAGGTTTTCAGGGTAACTGCATCTGTTTCATGGAAGTCTCTGCCTATGCCTTTATGCAGGCTGAGCAGGTCGCACAGGTGTATGATAGAGCCGAAATCCTTAGACCCGAACCTGACTTCAGGCCGGTGATGCATACGAATTCCCCTGACTATGTTGTCGGGTAAATTCCAGACTTCCATAATTTGCGCGCCTACTTCGGCATGATCTATCCCCAGCGTTTCCTGCTCTGCAACGTGAAATGGCACATTGGCCTCTTGAATCCGGCCGATTACCTGTTGATAATTATCTTTCATGTGGTTGTCCAGGATCACTTTGCCTATATCATGGAGAAGGGCAGCGGTGTAAAGGCCGTGGTCAGGAGCAGACCCCATTTTTTTGAGAATGATTTGCGATAGAAGGGCGCAGGCGATAGCATGTCGCCACAGTTCGCCTTTTTTCATATTGTATCCTTTATGTTCGTTACGGAAAAGATGGATGCAACTGCTGATCATAGCTAATTCTGCGAGTTGGTTTTGTCCTATGAGGACAACGGCCTGGACTAACGAATCAACCCTGCGTTTCAAACCAAAATAAGCTGAGTTGCAAAGCCTGAGGACATTGGCGGTTATGGACTGGTCGTGACGGACTACTGTTACGATATCAGAGGCTGAGGAATCCGGGTCATTGACCAATTGGAGAATCTTTCGGCTGACCTCAGGAAGGGGCGGAAGCTGGTCTATGGATTTTAAAACTTTGGCCATATCGAACATGGTGGCTGTTATTCTCCTGTGAGTGCACTTTAATTTCTTATCGGAAGGCGAGTGGGAATCCAAAAATATCTTGACCAGCATCATTCAATCTAATATAACCACAAGAGAAGATTTGAGTTTAGTTTTAAGTCCTATGGATTCGTCTGATGACTGATTCACCTAGGGGAGGATGCCTTGCCGGTGCGTAGGGAAAAAATAACCCCTGAGGAATTTATAAAGTTATTTACTAAGAAGGCGTTGGAGCGCGGTCAATTTGCTAAAATGTATGAGGAGCTTGCAGCGACGATTCCCGAAGCAGAATTATCGGATAAACATTTTTGCGAATTTTTAGCTTTATCGGTATTTATTGATTACCTGTGTCTCAGGTGGACTTTTAATGGAGAAGCAGCGACTAAGCTCCGTGAGTTGTATGTAAAAAAAATAATGTCCGAACCAGGCAAGGCAAGACCTGCCTATGGTAGGCCGGGGCCCGTAACTTGCGAAAGGGAGTTTAAACGTATATTGGATGAAAGGTTCAGTGAGTATCAGCAGGTCGCTTCCGGTATCAGTTGTATCAATATTGATACCCAAAAGACCTTGGATAGTCTCACGAAGTTAGGGGAGACCTTTTCCAGGTATTTTATAGGGCATGAGAGCCTGGAAACCATACTCAAGGTCAAGTGGTTTTTCTTAATGAAAGAGGACATTCTTTACGAAAAATTCCTTAAAGGCATAAAGCAAGACTATGAAGTTGTGTTGTAACAAACTCTTTCTCCTACGGTCGAAGATGTCCGCCTCTGGCGGATGTGAATCTACGAATTCCCTTTTTTACTCCCGTGCCCTGCAATTCTTTTTTCCCGCTGGTTGGTTATTCTTCTAGAAGGGTGTGTTATCTCCTTATATGAAGGACAGGGTTTCTAGTTACCATCCTCATCTTGTGGGGCTATGGATAATTTTTTTTACGATCGTGGTTTTGTTCGCCATAAGGGAATTATTGTCTCTCTTTGGGTTGGGACTGTTTGTCCGCCCGGCAATGGGTATAATCATAGGGAGTATTACTGCCTTCTTTTTACTGATTAGCCTGATCCTCAGGAGATGGGCGCATGTCCAATCTGTATGGTTTAGACCGATTCCCGCAGATGAAAAGGCCAGGGCCGAGGCAGCAAAGGCCCTGACTGATCTTCCGCCGAAATGTTTCGCCTTCCATAATTTAGTTTTTAAGGATTTAGATATCGATCATCTGGTCTTAACGCCGCAGGGATGTATC
Organism: Thermodesulfobacteriota bacterium; assembly: GCA_031082315.1. NCBI lineage: Bacteria > Pseudomonadati > Thermodesulfobacteriota > Thermodesulfobacteriota bacterium. The sequence continues at coordinate 24,997 of JAVHLC010000001.1, read as the reverse complement.
CTGATTTATACCCGTGGTATCTCAGGACGGCTGTATAGTAATGGTAAGCGTTTGCAAATAGACGGTAAAGAGGCCGATGTTTTAATTGAGGAAATCTGGCACAAGGTACATTTATTTCAGGAGCTTATACAGAAGGAATTCCGGAAGGATATTGATATGTTTCCTGTGCTGTGCCTCCCGCGCATGTCTATAGAAGCTCCCATTACTGTCAAAGGTGCGGCCGTTGTTGACCTTAAACTCTTGCCTGAAGTTATTGGCGCTTATCAGGAAGAAATGTTGGATAAGAGTTTTCTTTTTATCTTGAGTGGTTTTTTGGCCAGACAAAGAGGCGGGATATAGAGCCAGTAGTCAGGAGACAGAATACGGAAGTTAGGAGTCGCTAGTCAATAGTCAGAAAACCGGTCGCTGATAGCTGAGCGCTTAAAATTAAAGACTGGTAACGGCCTTTCGTTTGTACATCAACCTTTCCCGGATACGTTTTAATTCTTTCAACTGGTATCGTAAGGTCCGGCGCCGGCGTATCATTTCTCTGAAACCGGATATCTTTTGCCTAAGCTTCGGGAAGAGGTTAGACATGGCCTTGGGTTTATCCGGACAGTTTTGTGTAGTATGAATAAGCCTTCAATATTCTTATCGGTGAAAATGACAAAAACATGAATTTTTTCGGAGGTGGGCCGCCTGTCCCGGAGAGGTGTTTTTATCCTTTCCCCTTGACATCGCGAGGATGATATCTTTAGGATTATAGTATCTTTTTGATTCCGGGGAAATTTCATGGGAGGTTGACACAAATGGTGGCAGAAGTTTTAAAAAATTTGATTTGGCTGGGGCATGCCGCCTTTTTACTCATTAGCGGCGGCAAGGTGATTTATTTTGACCCTTTTCAGTTGCCGGCAAATAGCAGGCCTGCGGACATCGTATTTATTTCCCACGAGCATTTTGACCATTGTTCGCCGGAAGATGTGGCCAGGATTCAAAAGGCAGGGACGGTCATTATCACCGATAAGACCTCGGCGGCCAAATTAAAGGGCAATATCAATGTGGTAAAACCAGGTGACAAAATTACAGCAGACGGCTTCCAGGTGGAGGTGGTTAGCGCTTACAACTTGAATAAGAAATTTCATCCCCGGGCAGCGGGCGGCCTGGGATTTATTGTCACTGTGGAGGGTGTTCGTATTTACCACGCGGGCGATACGGATTTTACCCCGGATATGAAGACCATAAAGGCTGATATCGCCCTTCTGCCGGTTTCCGGCACCTATGTCATGACTGCCGAAGAGGCGGCAGAGGCGGCCCTGGCTATCAAGCCTGCCGTAGCCATTCCCATGCACTATGGATCTATTGTCGGCACGGAGAGTGACGCCCAAAAGTTCCAGAAACTTCTAAAGGGTAAGGTAGAAGTGCGCATATTACCTAAGGGTAAATAACAAGCTGTCAGCTTTTAGCTATCAGCTTTCAGTAAAAGGTATTGCTCTTGTATAATTTGTACACCCGCACTTGTGCCGATACGAGAAGCCCCGGACTTTATGAAGGCCAGGGCTTCAGAGGCGTGGCGAATACCTCCCGCTGCCTTGATTTTCATGCGGCCGCGGCTAATCTCTGCCAATAAACGCACATCCTCAAGGGTCGCTCCGGCCTTGCCCAGTCCAGTGGAGGTCTTAAGGAAGTGGGCGCCGGTTTCCAGCAGGGCGGCGGCGGCTTCTCTTTTTTCTGATCCGGTCAAATCGCATAATTCCATGATGACTTTAACGATCATATCAGGCACGACCTGCATTACTTCCCGGACTTCCTTCACCACCAGCGAATAGAGGCCGTCCTTTATCCAACCGCGATTGATGACCATATCAATCTCCCGCGCGCCATCTTTCCGGGCCGTTTGCGCCTCTTTTACCTTGGTGGCGGTTGTGTTATGGCCAAGAGGAAAACCAACGACCGTGCCTGGGGCAATGGACGTGCCATTTAGTATGTCTGCGGACAGGGATACATAGCAGGGCGGGATACAGACCGAGGCAAACTGGCATTCTACGGCCTCTTCACAGAGACGGATTATCTCTGCCCGGGTAGCGGTTGGTTTAAGCAGCGTGTGATCGATATATGAGGCAAAGGAAATAACCCGTGTATCCATTTCTTGAGGCCCTCTAAATTGGTATAGCCTTTACACTGGCGGACAATCGGTTGTAAAGTAAAAAAACTGGAGTTTTCCGGTCTGTTAGGGAACCCTCTGTGTTTGTGAGCGAAACTTGCTGGAGCAGCGGGGTACCCATCGAGGACGAGCAGGAAGGGGAAAGGCAGCCCTTTAGTGGCTGGAAGGGGCAAAAGCATTCCCCACCTGCGAGCCCCGAAAGGGTCGCTGCGCAAGCCGTGAAGCGAAGAAACCAGAGGGTGCTCAGGAAGACCACAGTAAAAATATTTTGACATCCCGGCAGGGTTTTGTTACCTCTCTGGTGGGCAGTCGTATTTTCCAATACAGGAAGGATGCATGGTATGCTGGACTTAAAGTTTGTACGCAATAATATTGATCTGGTTAAGGAGAAGCTCCTGCAAAGAGGCTCTGACCTTTCTTTGGATGAATTTATAGCCGTGGATGGTGAACGGCGCAAGATCATCCAGGATGTGGAGGACCTGCGCAACCGGCGCAATTTCGTTTCCAAAGAGGTGGGGCGTCTTAAGAAAGAAGGGCAAAAAGCGGAACACCTTATGGAGGAGATGCGGGTCGTTAACGACAGGATTAAAGAGATGGAGACAGTTCTTGAAGAAAAAGAAAAGGCCCTTTCCGCGATTATATTGTCTGTTCCGAACATCCCTCATCAGGGAGTGCCTATCGGAAAGGACAGCAGTGATAATCCGGTTGCCAAACGTTGGGGTGATATCAGGCAGTTCGATTTTGAACCCAGATCGCACTGGGACATAGGCGAGGAGTTAGGCATCCTTGATTTTGAACGAGGGGCCAAGATTTCCGGGGCCCGGTTTACCCTATACAAAGGTCTTGGGGCTCAGTTGGAGCGGGCCCTGATTAACTTCATGCTTGATCTTCATACCAGCCGGCATCACTACACAGAGGTCTGGCCGCCTTTTATTGTGAACGATACGTCTATGACGGCTACCGGCCAGTTGCCCAAATTTAAGGAAGACCTCTTCAAACTGGAAGGCCGGGATTATTATCTCATCCCTACGGCGGAAGTGCCGGTTACCAATATCCACCGGGACGAAGTACTGGAGGAGAAGGAGTTACCCAAGCGCTATGTGGCCTATTCTGCCTGTTTCCGGGCCGAGGCGGGTTCCTACGGTAAAGATACGCGCGGACTTATCCGCCAGCACCAGTTTAATAAGGTTGAACTGGTTAAGTTTACTACCCCGGAGACATCATACTTAGAGCTGGAAAACCTGCTCCTGGATGCGGAAGAGGTCTTACAGCAGTTGGGGCTCCCTTATCAAGTGATAGAGCTTTGTACCGGCGATCTCGGTTTTTCCGCAGCTAAGACGTATGATATTGAGGTCTGGCTGCCCGGTCAGGGAACCTTCCGGGAAATATCTTCATGCAGCAACTTTGAAGACTTTCAGTCACGCCGTGGTAACATTCGTTTCCGGCGGTCGGGCAAGACAAAGACGGAGTTGGTGCATACCCTGAATGGATCAGGCGTGGCCGTCGGCCGCACAGTCGTAGCTATATTAGAGAACTACCAGCAGGCGGATGGCAGCGTGGTTATTCCGCCGGTTTTAAGGCCTTATCTTATGGGGAAGGCGCGGATAGAAAAAAGCGCCTGACCTCTTCCAAATTATGGGTGAGACGGGTTTGGGGAAGACTTTGCAGGAAGGTAACGCCATAGCCCCGTTTCAGGGTGCGCACGTCCAGTATGGCCAGAAGCCCGCGGTCATTCTTCGAACGGATCAGCCTTCCAATGCCCTGTCTTAGACTGAGGACGGCGAGGGGCAGTTGATAATCTGAAAAGGGATTTTTCCCCTGCCTGTTCAACCAATCGATTCGCCCTTTCATGACCGGATCAGAGGGAACGCCGAAAGGGAGCTTGTCTATAATAACACAGCTTAAGGATTCTCCCGGGACGTCTATCCCTTCCCAGAAACTGTTTGTGGCCAGGAGCACGGACTGAACGTCTCTCTGAAATAGTTCCAGGAGAACAGGGCGTGGTTTTTCCCCCTGCATTAACAGCGGGAAGGGCAGCCTGTCTTTAATGATGTGGTAAACTTCCTGCATATTGCGATAGCTGGTAAAAAGGACTAAGGCCCGGCCGGAAGAGGCATCCAGGATGGTTTCTATTTCCCGGGAGAGGGCGGCGCAGAAGACTGGTGACTGCGGTTCCGGAATATTTTTGGGTATGTAAAGAAGGGTTTGCCTGGCATAATCAAAAGGTGAGGGGATGTTCAACTCTATGGTTTCTTCATCGAGCCCCACGCGCGACTTGTAAAAGTCAAAATTCCCCTTTACGGTAAGTGTGGCCGAGGTAAAGACAAAAGCCGGCAGATGGCTATAGAGTTTAGCCTGAAAGGCAGACGTAACGTCAAGGGGTGATGCCGCCAGCACGACGGAACGCTCTTTTTTTTCCAGCCAGTAGATCATATTGGGATCTTCCATGGTGGCGATAGCGGTCATATCCCGGGCTATGTCAAAGAAACGCCGGCTTAGAGGGGCAACCCCCTCATTCTTTGCGGACAGATCTTCCATGGCCCGGCCCTGCTCGGCCAGTTGCCGGGTTATGGCCTCCTGCAGAGTGCCCAGAACCGGTTCCCGGTCAAGGGGACGACGGATGTTGACCCTTCCCTCGGTGACCGGCAATAGATTAAAGAAGGTCTCAACGCGCTCGCGCAGTTGAGCGAGCTTTTTGAGACAGGCCAGTTTTGTCTTTGAGGCCAGCAGGCCGGTGTTCATCTCCTTTTCGGCATCCCGTATGAGGTCGGAAAGGCGATGGGCGCTCACGGAGTAGCCCAGATAGGTGGTGGCCACGTCTTCGATATGATGGGCCTCATCAAAGACGACCGCCTCATGACGCGGGATGACCTCGCCATAACCGGAGTCACGCACTACCATGTCGGAAAAAAACAGGTGGTGGTTGACCACAATGATATCTGCCCTGGCCGCCTCTTTGCGCAGGATGTTTATATAACAAGATTCCGCCTCGGTACAGGCCGATCCCAGGCACTGTTCAGCCGAGGAGCTGATGTCGTTCCATAGAGGGTGCTTGTCCGGGAGCCAGGACAGTTCAGCCCGGTCGCCTGTTTTTGTCTCTGCTATCCAGGCATTTAATCGCGGCCAGAGGTCGAGCTGCTCCGAAAATTGGATGTCGCTTTGCATCTGGAGGTGTTTCCATTTGTGCAGGCAGAGATAGTTCTTTTTACCCTTGAGACATACGACGGCCAACTCCGGAAAGAGATGTTTCTGAAGGAAGGGGACTTCCTTGGATAATATCTGGTCCTGTAAATTTTTTGTGCCGGTGGCGATGACTACCCTGCGCCCGCTTAAGGCCGCCGGAATGAGGTAGGCCAGGGTCTTGCCGATGCCGGTTCCGGCCTCCACCAAGAGCCTCCCCTCATGGATGAGTATGTCGAGCACAGCCCCGGCCATCTTTTCCTGGCCGGGACGGTGTTCAAACCCAGGCAGGGATTTGGCAAGCAAACCATCCGGGCCGAAGATTCTGTTTATTTTATTATTGTTTTGGACTTTCGACATTAGAATTTAATCTTTTATCTCATGTGCCTTTTGTATAATTGTAAAATACAATATCAGCCTTATCTTTACCGGATCAATCTGCCTTTGCTGAGCGAGCATCTCCCGGTAAGTCAGGAGTTGTCTACGGTAAAGCATCTCCTGTTCCTTTAAGAATTCTTCAAGGCCGATGCCTGACGGCAAGGGAGTGGTTTTGTAGTCAACGAGCCACCAGTAGTTTCCATCGAAGACTACACGATCGATGATGCCGCTCCGTACGGTTCCTGTCGCACGCCCCGGCGCATCTGCGACCGGCTGATCTTCAATCATCCACTCGCTGGCGGCAAAGGGATGATCGGGACGTAGAATGTATGCGCAGAATTCTTCCTTCAGGCAGGCCTTAACCTCGGCCAGTATCCCTTTAGCTGATCCCTGAGACGTATGTTTATCTACCCCCTCAGCCAGCATGGCTACAGCTACGGCCCTTTCTGACGGAAGGGTCTTTCCTTTGCTTAGCTGTTCAAAAAGACGATGGATTATTGTCCCACGGGCCAGACTGTAACCATCAATCCCTGTTGCAGATACCCCCTCACCCTTGCCCTCTCCCCTGGGGGTGGAGAGGGGAAAATGTGCAAGACTGGAGGGAGAAATGACCTGATAAGGCAGCCTTTCCGGAATAAAGGGAATAGGCTCCGGGAGTTCTGACTTGAGTGAAATAGCCGCCGCCACCCCTGTTGCGGAGAGGACAGGGTTCGACAGGTATTCAACCCTGGCCTTCAGTTCGGTGTGGGCCAGGAGGTAGGATAAGAAGGAGTTTTTCACGGCCGAAGATCCGCCGTCTCGTTCTGTGACCAGGCCGCTCAGGTAAAGTTCCTTTTTAGCCCGGGTTGCGGCTACATAAAAGAGGCGTTTGGATTCACCCAGTTGGCGTCTCTTCCGGATGTCTTTCAGGAGGTTATAGGTCTTATCCTCTTTTTTAAAGCGCCGGTCGGGGCTCAGGGCGATAAGGTGCTCACCTGCGGAGCCGGGCAGGCGTTCCAGGAGATAAGGCGGCGAGTCTTTACCGCTGCCCCCTAATGGGTTCCAGTCCAGGTAGGGAAGGAAGACAACATCAAATTCCAGACCCTTGGCACGGTGGACAGTCATTATCTGTACCGGTGAACGAACGGAGAGGGGATCCGGCGGGGCATAGGCGGTTTCCAGTAATAAGTTAAGGCGGGAGAGGGTCTCTTCCGGGATACCGGACTCAGCATCCGTCAGGATTTTTAGAAACCGGCGACAGTTTTCCACCCCTGCCGGCCCAAACCGGGCACATACTGTAACCGGGCCGTTTACGCTTTCCCATATTGTACCTACGACCTCGGTTAGTGGCCGGCGTCCTATTTGTGGTGAGTAGAAGGCGATGGATTCCCACAGGTTTTTTAATGCTTCCGGGGCGACGGCGCTGTGTTTAAACCTTTCGATCTTTTGTGACCAACTTATTCCGTTCTGTCTGGATACCCCATAGAGGATATCTAACCCTACCCAGCACCAGGCGGAACGGAGGAGCGAGGTCCAGGCCAGGTCATCGTGGGGCCTTACCAGGGCCAGGGCCAGGGAGTGCATATCCACTACTTCAGGGCGTTCTTTTAGTAAGATTCCCTCTTGAACCTGCACCTGAAGGCCCTCTACGGTCAGGGCCTTCAGATAAGCAGCCAGATAGGTGCGGGCTGGGAGCAGGATGCCTATGGTTTTACCGTCACAATTTGCCGAAATTCTTTTTACTTCCCCAGCCAGCCAACCTGCTTCCCGGAATCTGGCTTCATCCGGCGAGCCGTCATTTTTGGTGAAGGCCGCCAGGACAATTCTACCCCTGCCTTCTTTGCCCGGTGCGGGTAGAAATGCCTGGTAAGGCACTTCATCCACTTCTTCATCCGGACTGGCCATGACCGTCTGGCCGAAGACTTCATTCGTGAAATCGATCAATTTGGCACAGGAACGAAAGTTTGTGGTCAAATTGACGGGGGTGAGTTTTAGATAGCCCTGGCCGGGGATGGGGATGCCTTCCCTGGCCTCCATAAAAATGGAGACCTCGGCCTTGCGAAACCCATAGATAGACTGTTTGGGATCGCCGACGATAAAAACAGTGCGGCCGTCGCCCGGTTGCCAGCCGGCGCAAAGGTGCTGCAGGAGATGCCACTGGTTGCGGCTTGTATCCTGGAATTCATCAACAAGGATATGCTGTATCTTCCGGTCGAGAAGCAGTTGGAGATCAGCGGGGGTATCTTCACCGCCAAGGGCACGCAGGGCTGCCAGTTCCAATTCTACATAGTCCATAACCCCGCGCCTTCGACATAGTGCGTTATAAGCCTGGATGGTTTTGCCGACCATAAGGATAAGGTCAAAGAGCGCCTCCGGGTCGGTAAGCGGCGTATCAGGCAAAGGCAGTTCTCTAAGTGAACGGAGCTGTGAAGCGACTCTTTCCGGTAAGCTCTTAATACATTCTGCCCAATGCGTTCCTCCAAAGTTCTTGCAGAAACCGTCTGTGATCCTGAACTGCTTCCGAGGCTTACCGTCTTTTGTGAGACACAGGTTGGCTATGACCAGCCAGTCCGGCAGATCATCCCAGGCTGAACCGGGGATGGAGGCCGGGGGGGGTGAGGAGGGATTATTTTCATGCAGGTGGGCCTGGAGAAAGGACCAGTTAGCGCCCAGTTCCGTAGCCGGAAAAGAGCTTCGCAATTCTGCCAGTCTGTAGGAAATAAAAGCGCTCAGACGTCCGGCCAAGGCCCGGGCAAGGCGATCTTTATCCGGCACTGCTTTTACCTCGGTGATAAGATCGGCCAGGAGGTCTCTCCTGGCAATGAGCTGCCTTAGTTCGGCCTCCAGGGCAGGCCAGTTGGTGTTCATGTGGAGGAGACGCTGTTTCAGCGCCTGACGCAACGGGTCGTCCGGGGGCAGGGCGAAGATTTGTTGCTGAGTATTTCGAACGGCCTCGGTGAGCAAATCCCCCTGATCTTCGTCCCCGGCAACAACCGCATCAAAGGGTACCTGCGCCTCCCAGGGGGATTGTCTGATCAGGAGGAGACAGAAGCTGTGAAAGGTCATGATACGGAGGCCGTCCGGGGACTTAAGCAGGTTGATGTGAATCTTGTGTCTTTTTAATGCCTCCTGCGCATGGGGCAAAAGGCTGTTGATCCAGGGGTCATCGGGCGATGCACCCTTTTCCGCCTGGCGCAAAAGAGCATTAATCCGCTCCCGCATCTCATTTGCCGCCTTATTGGTAAAGGTAAGGGCCAGTATCTCATGCGGATGATCGACTACGGAAAGAAGACGGATAAACCGTGCGGTTAGAAGAGAGGTTTTACCTGCGCCGGCCGGGGATTCGACGTGAAAGCTTTCGGCCGGAGATAAGGCGCGGATGCGAGTTTGTGTATCCGCTGGTTCTTTAGACATGGCCGTTTTCTTCCTCTTTTTTCCAATAAGTGCAAAGGGTCAGGTAAGGGCAGTACTGGCAGGCCCCGTTCCTGTGGCCTTTAGGTATTGGTTTGGGATCGGCCGGGAAGTTACCGGCGCTAAGCCGTTGGCCGAGACTGGTGATCTCTTTTTCCCAGGCGGAAAGGCAGGTCTCCCAACCCGCTTCGTCTTTGACCGGCTCACCGAACTGGACTTCTCCCTCGGATTTCAGGCTGATATACCCGGCCAGATTTTGAAATGAAACCGGCAGGGAAATCTTTCCATTCCGGAGGGCCAGAAGATACAACGGGAGCTGAGGGGCAAGAAAGTGGGTATGTATATCTGTGGGCGGAGGGGCGCTGCCGGTCTTATAGTCCCAGCAACATATCTTGCGTTCCCCATCGTTTATATCTATCCGGTCGATGCGACCGTGGACAGTAAATGGCCAGGAGGCGTTTTGCAGGCTCGAAAAATTGGCCTCTTCGAGGAGCCAACGCCAGCCTTCCTCCCCCCGCTTTCTTTCCAGGCAGAGCCAGGCGGACAGCAGCCCTGACCAGCGTTCCCGTTCAATCTGCCAGTATGGATTATCTGTGACGTCGGCCAGCGCCTCAGCTATACACTCTTTCAGTATGGATTCACTTTGTCCTGCGTCGGTAAGGGAGACGCCCTGCTTGCGCATCCGGCTTGTGAACAGGGCAAAGAGCCGGTGCAGTCTGTTCCCCTTTTCCTGGGATGAAATGCCGATAGTTGGTTCCGGCAGCTCACTTAGCCGCAATACGGTATCGGCAAAGAATTTAAAGGGACAGGATATAGCTTTTTCTATAGCTGTCACTGACAGTTCATCTGGAAGGGGCGCAGGTACAAACGGCGTATCTTCATTCGGGTAGGGGATGGGATAATCCCGCCAGCCTTCGTGGGCTTGGCGTAACCATCCGGCCCGCAGAGAGGCCTGCCCCGGCTCCAGCCAGTAGTTAACTGCGGTATTTTCTTCACCTTCCGGCCAGAAAGGAGATGCAGGCAGGAGATCGCTTTTTTCTTCCAGAGGGCGGGTGAGAGTGACGGCCGGGGCCACCGTCATCAAATGGGCGAAGGCCTGCTCAGCAAACAAATGCTGACTGTCAATTGTAGCCCCCTGTACCAGACTTTTCTCTTCTCTGGCGAGCAAAGGAAAGTGGCGTACCGGTTGGGGGAGGCTTCCGGCTGAAAGGCCAACTACATAGAGATGATCAAAAGACAGGCCGCGGGACTCGATGAGACCAATGACCTGGATGCCCGCTTCTTCGTATCCGGGGACATTGACTTTGGTTTCTTCGAGGCCATATTTAAGCCACGCATAGAAGGTTGATGCATCTAATTTTCCCTCCCCCAGGTTATTTGCCAGCGTACTCAGGTTTTCCTCGAGGTGTTTGAATATACCATTTTCATGCTCGTTACCGATGGCCGGGAATTGCGTTATATCCCACAGGCGGGAAAGCGTTTCAATCCACCCGGCTCCTGTCCGTTTCCCCGTGAGACTTTGAATAAGACGGGCCAGGTCATGGCCGGGGGGGTGGATAACTGATAAGATTTCCGGTTTCTTTTTTTGCAGGATATACAGTAGATCACCGAGACCCTGATCGGCAGAGTATTCGCGCCAGACACGGTCCGCCTGGGCAAGGATATCCCGGTGGCGGCCCCAGAGGCCATAGTAGGGTGAAAGCAGCAGGGAAAGAAATGAAACTCGTTTTTCACCTTCGAGCATAAGACGTAAGGGCAAGAGGGCAGCCTGGATGAGGGGCTGACTGAGGAGTGATTCTCCGAGGGAGATATTGTAATTCCCCCCTGATAATGCCCCCCCCTTACTAAAGGGGGGTAAGGGGGGATTATCTCCGTTGTTCTTTGTGCCTTCTTGGGGCATGAATATTTCACCTTTTTCGGCAGTGGGGCTGCCGATCAATTCCTGGAATACCCGGGATACAAGCGGCGCGTAGGCGCTCATGTTGGGTACGACTACCCCGATCCGGTGCAGTGGCGTGTCCTGTGCCTTTTTCAGTACATCCTGGGCCAGCCACATGACCTCTTGCTCCACGTCCGGGAGGCTCACGGCCTTTAGGTAGGGTGGTTCGTTTGATTCTGTGGAGCAGATTACAGCCCCATAGTCTTTAGCCAGACCGGTCAGAAGGTCGTTTTCGACCGGCGCCGGAGACTCAAAGCCGACGCAGAGAATTTGTTTAGGCAGGGCACAGCTACCGTCCTTTAAGTTATCTTTTATAAGAGCAGGCAAAAAGGCCGGGTGGACGTATCCTTTTGCCTTCAGGCGGCCTTCGAAAATTTCTATGACCTTTTGCCGCCAGACAATAAGGGGGGAGAGGTAATCCCTGGGTAGTGGCGGTATCTTGTGGCGGATGATTGCCGAATAGGTCTCATCGAGAAGTCGATATAGTCCGATGTCAGATTCGAGGCCTTCGGGCAGGGCTGTTTCCTCAACCGCTTCTTTCCAGAGGCAAAGGCATGCTATATCCGAAATAATGCATTCCTCCGGCCAGGATTCAAGCCATGTCTCGTTTAACCAGGAGTTCAGGGTTGCTATCTTTGGTGGCAGCCAGGCCCGCCGACCCTGTTCAATTTGGGACATACGGAAGGCATGGCGGAGCCGACGCGCCAGACGGCGACCCGGGGTGAGGATTAGAGTCTCCTCGTCGGCCTTTTCTATGATTTTAGCCTGTAGTTCCTGGGTGGTACGCGCGGTTAAGTAGCCCATTTGCATCAGCATTTATCGTTCAGCTTTCAGCTCTTCTCAGGATGAAAGGTACAATATCACAGGGGTAAAAGCAAGGGAGGCTAGGTCAGTTCGGATGGGTCTTGCCGCCGAAATGATGGATATAGCGAAGTATCCACTGGCAATAAGTCTGTTCAGTACGATAGGCGTAGTGGTAATAACGAAGAACCTCGCGCACTTGGTCCATAAGTTTGAGTTCGGGAGACAAAGTAAAAAATATGAACAAAAATAACCAATAATAACACCACCATGACAACCGGACATTTCTATTTTGGTAAAAATAGGACATTTCTAAATTGGCTTGACATTGGTTTCTTTTCCTTTTGACTTTCCATATCCTAATCATATAATATCGCAATATATGGAAACCAATAAGAAAAAAAGCAATAAGCGGAGCGCTCGCGGAGCCTCAAGGGCGTGAAGAGCCAATGGCTCAACATCCGCCGATAAGCGTGGAACCTAAATGATAGAAGATATTGAAAAGATCATGACAGAACTTGCTGGAGATTCTAATACGATTATAGTCAACCCAGAAACACTGGAGGAGCTTAGGAGCGCTGGGGTTCCTTTCGACACCGTTCCGGCTCCTACGATCGATCAGCTGTTTGACCAAAGAAAGCAAAATGCTTTTTTGAAAATAGGACAACTGCCCTCACTTCCACAAGGACTACCACCGGCTGTACAAGCCCTTTATCAAGAGATTAGGGAATGCATATTCTTTGGTCTGAATGGGGCAACGATCACGATGTCCGCAATCCTTATCGAATTTGTTCTCAAGCACACGGTTTTCATAAAGGAGGCTGGAGGTTATCAAAAGGCCAACGCACAAGACTGGGATCAATTTGAGAACATGGAACTTGGTCAGGCCATAAATCGAGCGAAGAGAACTGGTGTATTAGATGCCAAGATGGCAAAGAGGCTCCATTCTTTCAGGGAAACAATCAGAAACCCTTACAGCCACTATAACATCAAGAAGATTACCTCTGGAGTTGTCGCTCGAAAAGTGAAGCAGGTAGACACGAAGACTGGGGCGGTAGCTGAGGTCGATATGGCGGCCAAAGACCATCCGATGATTCAAGCTCAAGTCAAACCGTGGGTAGATGAGTACAATGTCTTGTCCGTTTTTGCATTCGCTGACGAGGTGGTCAAGTACCTCCTGAGTCAGATTCAAACTTAGCATATAACTACGGCGTGCCGTATGCCGGGATGGTCGTGCAGAACATGCTTAACGTGCGGATGCGTTTATGAGATATGGGAGACTATGACAATATTAGCGAGAGATTGGATGCCCTTGGTGTCTTGCATCATATTATTGGGCGGGATTAGGCTTTTTAATTGTCATAGTAATAGTAAAGAGTGGTTTATAGTGTATGACAACTCCAAGTACGTCAGAAGAACTAAGAGAAGTATATAGAGAGATCCGGTCCATTTTTGAATCTTATCCGCGCGAAGCTGAGAATATCTTTCGCTTAGCCGTTGGGGTAAAGACCGGTATCGAGGCTATAGACCCGCTGATCCAGGAAATGACCTCGGAAGTCTGTCCCCACTGCAAAAGCTCAAATTGTACGAATCTAAACGGCCGGTTTGACTGGTGTGACCTGATTTATTTGGCGGCGCTGGGGCTGGAATTGCCCCCTTTCAGGGATGGTTTGAGAGATGAGGAGCCGTGCCAGTTTCTGGCAGAAAGGGGCTGCGTCCTGACCCGCACCATGCGGCCGCATCGCTGTAACTGGTGGTATTGTGAACCCTTACTGGAAGTTATCGAGAAATGGCCGCCCCGTAAACAACGCAGGTTTATTTCTTCCATAGAGAAAATAACCCTAACCCGAAAGAGAATGTGTGATGAATTGAAGACGATACAGGATGGAGTTAGGAAGGCCGGCTAGGCTATATGTGTTCGGTTAGTTTGTAAAAGAGGTAGCGGATATCTACTTTTTTGCCTTGCACCTTTCATTTTCCAGGATCCAGTTTGTGTGCCAAAATTTATAAAAGTCCGAAGACCGTATAGAGCCTTCCGGTATGGAAAGTTCCCGGCAGAGGCGAAGGAGCCTTTCTTTATCTGTAGATATAATATGATAAGATTTTTTTCGCCGCGAAAGATAGTTTTCGTGTATGGATATGAAACCTCGCTCCGCCCAGGTTATAGCGTCGGGAATTTTTTCCAGGGGGAATATTTTGATTTTGAAATGGAATTTGCGACGTAAGGTCTCTATAATTTTGTCAAGTTTTGTCATGCACTGGACCTGACGTATTTTTCTCCGGTAAGATTTTAAAGGACTTTCCATCAAGGAATCTTCCACTGTTATTTTTGACCTTTTACGAGTTCATCATCTTTATTGGTAGTTGCAACTTTCTATTGTCATATCGGCAATGCGCTGCACCAACTTAAACAAATAAAGACGAATATTTTTAACTGGCTGATAAAATGCAGGAAAAGTTACAGGTGGTTATTTCTGGATGGATACCGGGGTGAAGGTATTGTTTATTTTTACCCTGAGTTTTTTGTTTTTGTACTGTGCCAGTATGTTTTTAGAGTCCGTGTTGTCGAGAAAATTTATAGTGAGATGATCTACTTCGGTCCCGGTTATCCCGCTGGTGACCTTTACTGTTTGTAAGACGGTTTCTGTATGTTGTTTGACAAGATTGATAATAAATTTCTTTAATTCCGGATCTTCTGTCTTGAAAAAGTCATCCCGCGTGTAGAGGGAGATGATTATATCATGGGTCAATGGAGGTTGGTTGACCAGGCCATAGAATACAAACTGCCTGTTGAGATTTAAGGCCAGGCGGGCGCTGGTAATGTTAATAAAGTTGGTAAGTTCCATGTTAAGAAGGTGGGTTTCGAGTTTGTCTATACGCAGTTGAGCAGTGGCTATGGCATTATCCATCTCTCCCCATTTTTTCTGGGATTGATCCAGCCGCCAGAGGGCGTAAGCCGAAAAAGTAACAGCCGATATGCTGACAATTATCGTTATAATGTTAAAAATCAGGTTTTTCCTATAATCCATAAAATAGTTCAGGAGACACTTTTTAATTTACTTTTACAGGCGATTGGTTTAAAGACTATAGCTAAAAGCCTAATAAAGTCAATTGGTTTTTGTCACAAGGATACTTACATCGGGTGGATTCATGAACAAGAAACCAGGGCGTAAGGCCAAAGTAGAAAGAAAGACGAAAGAAACGGATATTTCTCTGAAATTCAGCCTGGATGGAGAGGGTAAAAGCGATATCAATAGCGGTATTGCCTTCCTCGATCACATGCTCACCCTTTTTGCCGCCCATGGATTTTTTGACCTGGTCTTAAGGGCCAGGGGAGATATAGAAGTGGATTTCCATCATACCGTTGAGGATATTGGTATATGTCTGGGAGACGCCTTGCGGGAGGCCCTGGGTGAAAAACAGGGGATAAGGCGCTATGGGCAGGCCATCATTCCGATGGATGAGGCATTGTGCCAGGTGGCAATAGATATCTCCAACAGGCCGTTGCTGGTCTATAATGTTAAAATGAGACAGGGCAAGGTAGGGATGTTTGACACACAATTGGTCCCTGAGTTCCTGCAAGCCCTTGCCACGCGCGGGGGTATCACTCTCCATGTTAATGTTATGTATGGCCGGAATGCCCACCATATAATTGAAGCTGTTTTTAAGGCCCTGGGGAGGGCTTTGGACATGGCTACCAGCTTAGATGGCCGGGTTAGTGGTGTAATTTCAACCAAGGGTCTTATTTAATTGTTAGCGGCTCCATGTGAGGGAGTACAATGAATAATATAGGTAAAGCCTGTTTTTGGGTGACTACGCTTTGGATTTTGTGTTCTGTATGCATAGGCTGCGGCGGTAAGCATGCTGAGTTAGAGAAGAAAGCCGGGCTGACGGCAAAGGCCATAGCGGTTCTCCCTTTTGAGGTGGAAGCGGCGGGAGAGGCAGGCCAGCAATATGTGACCTGCAGTGTCTGCGGTAGCGCCTATAAAGGGGGACATATTGAGCCCAAGGCGGAAACTGTCCTGTCTGACCTGCTTTTTGAGAAGTTGAAGGACAAACCGGATATTATCCTGCTAACATCCGGGCAGAGCAAGGGATTGTGGGCGGATGCCCTGGCCAAGTCGGGAGGTATGCCATATACGAAGATTTTGCAAAGGATTGGCGAGAAGTCAGGGACTGATGCTGTATTGTACGGACGGATATTCCGGTATGAAGAACGGGAAGGCCGTACTTATAGTGTCCAGCGTCCTGCCTCTGTGGCGTTTGATCTGCATCTGGTGCGGACTTCTGACGGCGTTATTATATGGAAGGGGCGTTTTGATGAGACACAGACCTCTTTAATGGAAAATATACTCAGGCTTCCTTCCTACCTCAAAAGAGGGTTTAAATGGCTTACGGCCGACGAACTGGCTGGAGAAGGCGTGGATAAAGTGATGGAGGATTTCCCTCGATAGCGATAGGTCTAATCCACAGCTTACGCAGATTACACAGGTTTTCGCGAGTTATTGGTTAAATTCCCCGAAGTTTGCTACGTTTAGATTGTGAAAAACAGGTGCGCGATACCTCGTAGCTTGCTTGGGGTAGTGCATTGAGCACGTTATAATGGGAGTGAACTGATCAGCATGAAGGAGCGCTATCTATAACGTTATGATTGTTGTGCCGGCTATAGACTTGAAACAAGGCCGATGTGTTCGGCTGAGACAGGGCGATATGGCTCAGGAAACGGTGTTTTCCAACAACCCGGTGGAGATGGCGCTTAGATGGGAATCGGATGGGGCAGAATTGCTGCATATTGTGGATTTAGACGGCGCGGTAAGTAAAAGACCGGCAAACCACGAAAGTATCAAAAATATTCTTTCGGCGTTAAAAATACCGGTGCAGGTTGGTGGCGGTATCCGTGATAGTGAGACCATTAAGACATATCTTTCCTGGGGTGTAGATAGGGTGATTCTGGGCACGGTAGCCCACAGAAATCCAGACCTGGTGAAGGAGATGTGCCGCATCTTTCCGGGAAGGATTGTGGTTGGAATCGATGCCAGAAATGGAAAAGTGGCTGTCGAAGGGTGGACAGAAACAACGGATACCGATGTCCTGACGCTGGCCCAAAAATACGAAGATTTTGGAGTGCGGGCCATCATTTTTACCGATATCAAACGCGATGGTATGCAGACTGGCCCCAATATCGAAGCTACGAAAGATCTGGCCCGTTCGGTAGGCGTGCCTATCTACGTCGCCGGCGGGGTTTCGACGCTGGATGATATTAAGAAAATCGCGGCCATAGAAGATTACGGTGTAGAAGGAGTCATTACGGGTAGGGCAATTTATAGCGGGACGTTAATTTTCCGGGAGGCCGTATTGTTTACACGAAGCCCGGCCGCCGCACGCTAGCTATCAGAAATCAGCTTTCAGCCTTCCGGATGGAGCAATCAGCACTCAGCTATCAGCGTTCAGCTTAAGATGCTGTTTGTCTTGGTTTTTTGCTGACAGCTAAGCGCTGACTGCTGAAAGCGTGAAGCCGGAAACAGTAGTTTCCGGATGAACACTATCTAGGTTTTCCTGGAAGTCTTGGTCATAAAGTGACTAATCTGCTGTTTGACCTTTTTACTTTTGCATTTTGGGCAGGAGGCCTTTTTCTTTTCATGTTCTGCAAGGCTTAACACTACCGTGAAGACTTCATTGCATTTCATACATTGATATTCATACGTGGGCATTTTGTCTTTTCCCTCTCCCCAACTTTCAACTTATTGAAATTATATGTTCCTGTTATGGTCAAGATATTTGCGACCATCACTATAGTAAATCGACAGGGTTCACGGCAACCCGCCTTTTTAAGCCTCGGCTAAAGTAATTCGATCGCCCCCTGCGCTTTTTGCGCTGTAAAGGGCTTTGTCTGCGGCACGGATGAGGATATCCATATTTTCTTGTGGGGTTAGGCTGGGGCTGTAGATGAGCTTAGCCAGGCCAATGCTCAAGGAAGTTGGCTCCAGGTGTTCAGCATTGTATTTTGTCCGGATACGTTCGGCTATCTTCTTGGCTTGGTCTTCGGTGGCTTGAGTGACAATAACAGCAAATTCATCCCCACCGTATCTAAACCCCCAGTCCACGTTTTCGCGCACAGAAGACAGGATTACCTCTCCCAGTTTGTGAAGTAGAATATCTCCTTCTTGGTGTCCCTTTTGATCGTTAAAGTCTTTAAAGTCATCTATGTCCATGAGGATAAGAAATAGATTGTAGCCCTGGCGGTACGCCCGGTAAGATTCCTCTTCCAGTTTGACGTTAAAATGTCGCCGGTTATAGATGTTTGTTAGTGCATCCCTTATAGAAAGGGTTTCCAATTCATGACGCAAGGTTCTTTCACGAATGATGCGGTTAAATTTGGCTTCCAGTTCATCTATATTAAAAGGCTTGGATATAAAATCGCTGGCCCCGGCCCTTATTACATCGGTGTATTTGTAGTCTGCATTGTAGGCAGTAATAACTATTATATCCGTGTTGTTGTACTTTTCTTTTACTTTTTTGGTTAATTCAACCCCGTCCAAACGGGGCATTTTTATGTCTGTGATCACGATGGTGTAAGAATCGGCGGCTAGTTTATCCAGGGCAGCCAGGCCATCTTCAGCCACATCACATTCATGCCCCAGCTTGTCCATAATCTCTGCCAGGAGGGCCCGAATAAACGGATCATCATCTACGGCCAGTATTTTCTGTTTTTCCATATCGTCGATCGCTTTTTTAGAGTAAGTTGACGGCGTTGTAACAGGTCCGGTTGTCCGCCGTGACGATTTTTTTATTTTACAGCTTTTTACCAAATTATATAAGGGATTTTTTTTATTCGTCAATCTATTTAACCGATATTGAGTTTTTTAATTAGGGCTTAGTGGTGTTTTATTGCGCAGGATTTTATACACAGCGACATAAGTCCGATCCATCCCGACATGCCGCGTCACTCGCTGCGGTGACTGCTCACAGCGCCACAAGGCTGCTCCGCGGGCTCCTCGCTCGTTCCTTGCCTGATCGAGCGCCTCGAACCCATGCCGCTGTGTATAAAAAAGAACAGCCGGGCGGCTGATAATCCCGGCTGTTCTACGGATAGGGAGAAAGGTTTTTTACTCGATATTAGTAACCATGCAACGTTCATGCCCAAAAGGGCCATAAATGTAACAGTTGGATTTTATTGCATAAATATATATTGATCCCTTGGGTGAGAAATGATCCGGGTTCAAAAAATTTAACTAAGTGCGGGACAGATAGCTATTTGTGCTCATAACATATTGATTTCTTTATTTTTATTTATAATTAAAAATTTTATACCAGCGAATTTGTCGTGGCGAATCTCCCGATAAAACCTTGCTGCAAGCCCGCATAAATCATTTCTTGTAGCTTGCGGTGATTTTTTATTGACATTTCATTCAGACTTATCTAGAATTTCGAAAATAAATTCTGACGGAAGAAATATTTGGTCGTCAATAGTTGGCGGTAATCGTTAAGAAAAGCAAAATCTGTAAAAGAAAAGAGGTGATAAGGTATGCGTAAGTTTTTATCTTTTCTTCTTGTGCTAGTAATGGCATTGTCTCTGGCCGTAGCGGTTGGTTGCCAGAAGAAGGAGGAGGCAGTTCCAGAGGCTCCGGCCCCTGAGGCAGCTCCGGCTCCGGCTCCTGAGGCAGCTCCGGCTCCTGAGGCAGCTCCGGCTCCAGCCCCTGAGGCACCTCCGGCCGGCCATTAATCAAGCTGTGGCACGAAGTGGATAATAAAAGGGAGACCATCCGGTCTCCCTTTTATATTTTTAGTTTTAGGATAGTCGCCGGTCCTTAAGAGGCCTTGTACCCTAGTTTTCTCAGTAAATCCAGCCGCCAGGTTATATTACCTTCTTCCTCTACCCCCTTTGGTGAATAGCCATCAATGACTCCGAGTATCCCTCGCCCCTGTTCTGTTTGAGCGATGATCACCTCTACAGGATTGGCCGTTGCACAGTAAATGGTGCATACTTCCTGGCATAGTTTTATGGCATTTAAGACATTAATAGGAAAGGCGTTGCGCATGATAACTATAAACGAGTGGCCGGCCGCTATCTTTCCGGCGTTGGCTATGGCAGCTTCTTTGAGTTCTTCATCATTAGCGGCTACCCGGACAAGACAGTCGCCGGAGGCCTCACAAAAAGCCAATCCAAACTTTATGCCCGGGACTGAGCCTACCAATATCTCATAAAGATCTTCCACGGATTTGATGAAGTGGGTCTGGCCTAAGATAATATTACTGTTTGCCGGGACGTCCAAACGTTCTGTTAATAAATCCATCGTCCTTCCCTCCTTATCGCTTAGTCAATAGTCATTTGTCACTGGTTAAAAGTTTTCCACGTTTAACCAGTGACTGATGCCCAGTGAAGTGACCGGTGACATCGCCTGTAGCCAGGGCTATGGATTGTATCAGTTCACCGTTGTCCGTAAGAACCTGAAAAGCTTTTTTTCGGTGAACGGTGAACAGACAACGGTGAACGGTTACTATGGAGTTATAGTTACGCCGTATTTGTTTTTTAATTCCAGAAAAAGTTTCCCCATAGCTTCTTCCTGCTTTGTTTCTATCAACCTGTTTTTGACCTCTTCCTTAACTTCATCAAAGACCTTAGTCTTTGCTTCCTTTCTATCTTCTGCTTTGATGATATGATACCCGAATGCAGTCTTCACGGGTTCACTCACCTCTCCTGTCCTGAGCGCGAAGGCTGCTTTCTCAAATTCCGGAACCATCTGTCCACGCGGAAAGAATCCGAGTTCGCCCCCCTTATCTTTGCTGCCCGGATCTTCTGAGGAAGCCTGGGCCACCGCAGCGAAATCCTCTCCTCCATCCAGACGCTTCTTGATTTCGCGTATCCGGATTTCTGCTGCCCCCCAGTCATCGGGTTTGGCTTCAGATGAAACCCTGACCAGGATATGCCGTGCCTTGACCATCTCCGGCTCTTCAAATTCGGCTTTATGCTCAGAATAATAGTTGGTTATCTCTTTATCTGTTACCTTAATCTTATCAAAGACATATTTAGTTACAAATTCCTGGGCCAGGAGGGTATCGACCAGCTCATTGATTTTTTCGGCCAGGGCCTTGTTGCGATCCAGCTTACGGGCTCGCGCTTCCTGAGAGAGCAAAGAGATTTGTACCCAGCGATCAATGAGATTTTGTTTGAATTGAGGGTTTTGCCTGATCATCTTCTGATATTCCGGCGGTAAAGAATTCACCCTTTGGTCGAGGGCCTCAGCCGTCAAGACCTGTTTGCCTGCCTTAGCGACGATCTTATCATTTTTTGCAGACTTATCTGCCCAGGTCAGGGATGATACTAAAAGACAGACAACTCCCAGACAGATAGATAGAACAACCAGACTTGATCTTTTCATAAACGTTTCCTTTCTATTTTGTTTATTATTAGCGGATGACGGATCCGGGGGGATAGTAACCGCTTTTGACTGTGGTATTTGGATAGACCAATGATCTTTGTCCAAGGATAGTCCCTGGATTGGTGACCGAGTTGCAGCCCGTTTGTACGCCGTCACCTAAGATTGCGCCGAGTTTACGGAGCAGGGTGGGATATTCTTTCCCTTGAATCCTGATAGTGATAGGTGCATTAAGGAGTTTCAGGTTGGCCAATTTGGTTCCGGCCCCGAGGTTGCAGTTGCTTCCCAGGATGCTATCTCCCATGTAGGCAAAATGTCCGGCCTTGGCGCCATCCAGCATGATAGAGTTTTTTATCTCGGTGGTATGCCCTACTATACAATGCGCGCCAACCAGGCAAGTCCCCCGGATATAAGCGCCCTGACGGACCTCCGTCTGATCGCCTATTATGGTCGGGCCTTTGATCAGGGCCCCGGGCTCAACGACTATGCCGCGGCCAATAGCTATTCCTTCATCCGCCAGGACACAGCCGGCATACAAAACAGAGGCCCCCTCCAGAACCTTTCCGTTTTTGACGACCTTCATCTTTCCCTTGGTGGCATCTCCGGGTATTATCTCTATACCTTTTTGCAGTAGTTTCCCTTCATGTACCGCCAGGGTGGCCCTAAGTGGTATAGAAAGAGGCAGGCCGGTTACAGGGTTAACCGCTATAGCCTGCAATAGGTAGGCTTTTAATTTTGGTAACGCTTCCCAAACCAGATTAACCCCCGCGAATAAGTCCCGGTGATGGAACCCTTCCAGGTCAAATAGGTCTTCCGGCTTTAGCAAGTTCATCTCCTTAGAAGATGGTAAATCTTTTCCGTGTGCTTTTTATCTTTATGTCGCCTGGCGTGGGGGAAAATTGTTATGAATATGCATAGCGAGCGCATTCCCCGCTGCTTGCCACTAGGTCCGACCTTGGCGGGCAGCAGGGTTAGCGAGCGAATATGATGCATTTTACCTTGCATACGGAGATTCCCCGCAGTTTACTGCGGGGAGCTTCAATTATCTGAGATTGCGGGTAAAGATGCAAGGAAAAACTGGAATAGTTTAATTTTTTGATAGATCATGTTATATAAAGGCAAAATTTGGCTAAAGCGAGAGGGGGGGAGGATGATCTCCTTAGTTCGTGCTGATAGTGAAGAGGGCCGTCAAAGATTACGCGCCCTTGGGACCAGGCAAATCAACTTTGCTAAAGATCATGAGTTGGCTGTAGCCGGGATTCTGGAAGAGGTGCGGACCGGCGGTGATAAGGCCCTTATTAAATATATACGCCAATTTGATGCGCCTGATCTAAAAAAATCTTCTTTGAGAGTTAAAGCGGCGGAGTTCAAAAATGCCTATAGGCGGGTGGATAAAAATTTCTATGCTACTTTGAATAAGGCCATTCGTCAGATTGAGGATTTTCACTCCAGGCAGCGAGAACAGTCCTGGATAGTAACCAGAGAAAACGGGTCCATGGTCGGCCAGTTGGTTCGTCCGGTAGATATTGCCGGCCTGTATGTACCCGGCGGCAAGGGGGGAGAGACGCCGCTTATCTCGTCTGTATTAATGAATGCCATTCCGGCCCGGATAGCCGGTGTCCCACGAATTGTCCTTACCACCCCGCCCTCTCCCGGGGGCGAAGTAAATCCGTACTTGTTGGTGGCGGCACAGGAAGTGGGTATAGAAGAGGTCTATAAGGCGGGTAGCGCCTGGGGTATTGCAGCGCTGGCCTTTGGCACCCGGACAGTGCCAAAAGTAGATGTAATCGTTGGTCCGGGCAATGTTTACGTGACATTGGCGAAGAAACTATTATCCGGTATGGTAGGCATAGATATGATCGCCGGCCCAAGCGAGGTATTGGTTATTGCCGACGCTACAGCTCGTCCCGAGATCGTTGCTGCCGACCTCTTATCTCAGGCTGAACACGACGCCCTGGCCACAGCGGTATTGCTTACCCCGTCGGTAAAACTGGCACATGCGGTAATAGCTTTTCTCAAAAAACAAATCAAGCAATTGGTGCGGCATGAGATCGCCCGGGCCTCATTGGAGCAGAATGGGGTTATATTTGTGGTAGATGATGTGGCAGATGCCATACGGATAGCTAATGAAATTGCTCCGGAGCACTTGGAGCTTATAGTGCAGGAACCTTTTGCCTGGCTGGGTGAGATAAGGCATGCCGGCGCGGTATTTATGGGAGAATTTTCGCCGGAACCCATGGGGGACTATATAGCCGGTCCCAATCATGTCCTCCCCACGATGGGTACGGCCCGCTTTGCTACTGCCCTGGGGGTTCAGCATTTTTTAAAGAGGACCAGCCTTATTTATTATACCGAGAAGGGTTTTGTTCAGGATGCCGGAGATGTTATTCGAATGGCAGAGAGGGAAGGGCTTACTGCCCACGCCCGGGCGGTATCTATCCGGCTGAAGAGATAGACAACAATGTTGATCAATTCGTAAAAAAGCCTTCTCACCGCTGAGCACGCAGAGTCCGCAGAAAAAAGCGTAAACTATTCAATATGTTATCTCAGCGTTCTCCGCGATCTCTGCGGTAAAAAGTCCATTTGCTGGGAAATAGCGATCAGCCATCAGCGGTCAGCTTAAGGCGCGATTCCACTTCCTGAAAGCTGAGAGCTGAATGCTGACTGCTCTATTTAAAGAGGCAGACCGAACCTTTTCTTCCTGGAAATCCTTAGAGGGATTTCTCTTGACTAGATAATTTATTCATTGTATATAATTTTTTTTAAACTTCGGCTAAAATTCCCTAAAGATATTTACTAAATAGAGAACATTATCTCAAAATGGCCGTTTGTAATATTTATTTGATTTAACACATAAAGTTTTATGGATTGATTTGCTGGCGTAGCTCAATTGGCAGAGCAGCTGATTTGTAATCAGCAGGTTGCGGGTTCGAGTCCCATCGCCAGCTCCAGCCATGTTTATTTAGATTGGAGAGGTTCCCGAGCGGCCAAAGGGAGCAGACTGTAAATCTGCCGGCGACGCCTTCGGAGGTTCGAATCCTCCCCTCTCCACCATTTTTAGGTTGAATACAGGAGTAGGCAGGGTCAGGTTTTTCTGGTCTTGTAGAGAGTGCGCCCACGTTATTATTTTTTAAGGCGTTGTTTAATTAGGCGTGTTTATCTGAAAGTGTAAGCGGGAATAGCTCAATTGGCTAGAGCATCAGCCTTCCAAGCTGAGGGTTGCGGGTTCGAGACCCGTTTCCCGCTCCAATAAGAAAAAAACAGAATATAGGATTCAGGATACGGGAGACAGAATTAGAAGGGCTAAATTCTGACTCCTGAGTTCTGTATTCTGAATTCTGTGTTATAGCGCCCACGTAGCTCAGTTGGCAGAGCACTTCCTTGGTAAGGAAGAGGTCACCGGTTCAATCCCGGTCGTGGGCTCCACGTTAGGGCGTATGTAAGATTATGTTCAGTTTATAATTCTGCTTAAATTTAAGGAGGATTTTGAGATGGGGAAGAAGAAATTTGAGCGTAAGAAGCCGCATGTAAACATAGGGACGATAGGGCATATAGATCATGGTAAGACGACGTTAACGAGTGCGATAACGTCGGTGTTATCGAAGGCGGGATATGCGGAGCATATACCGTTTGATCAGATAGACAAGGCGCCGGAGGAGAGGGAGAGGGGAATAACGATAGCGACGGCGCATGTGGAGTATGAGACGGATAAGCGGCATTATGCGCATGTGGACTGTCCCGGGCATGCCGACTATATAAAGAATATGATAACGGGAGCGGCGCAGATGGACG